>CAUJDH010000109.1 GCA_963169225.1 Actinomycetota bacterium | reverse complement strand
CCGGCAATTGCCGCTGTCCCAAGTTCAGCTGCTAGCCAAGTGGCTGCCTCGGCCGCTTCCTCAGCCACTACGCGGGCCACAACTTCTGTGACTCGCACCTCCGTGACACGAATTGCAGCAACGGCACGATTCGCTTCGGGTTCTGCCAAGCTGACCAATGGCTCGAAGAAGAAGATTCGAGCTGCAGTCAAAAAAGTGAACCGGCTAAGAGCGGCCAAGCGGAATCAGTCGCTGGTAGTAACAGCGAGAGCAGCGGGAACCTGTGCGACTGCCAGGTCAGTTACCCGTGGCGAAGTGTCGTGTGCCTGGCGAGTTCTAGCGAATAAGCAAGCCAAGACCATCAAGAGGTTCGTGCGAAGCGCAGGATTCAAAGGAAAGATCACGACCAGGAATGCTCGCGTCAAATCGTTCCGGGCACACCGTTTGAGTACGTCGGTATCGTCGTTGCTGTTATTCAAAGTCAAAGCACCAGTTCCTCCGGTACCACCAGTCCCGCCTGTTCCTCCTGTCCCACCGGTCGTGACTTGTGCAGAGGGTGGAGTTTGCGAAGTTGGAGACACCGGCCCTGGTGGGGGAACGGTTATTTACGTTGCCGCAAGCAGCCAGTCTTGGGGAACTTATCTAGAAGCCGCGCCACGGTCAGCTTGGGAGACGCTGAAAATTTGGGGTTGCGAGGGAGTTGATATCGAAGGTGCTGATGGAACCGCAATCGGTGATGGTGCTTCGAACACCGAAGCCATCCTGGCGGCCAAGACCTATTGTGCTGGAGCAGCAGCGAACGATCCTGAGGCGGCGATTGCCGCGAGCGAGTACACGGGCCCTAACAATAATTCCTCTGGTTGGCATCTGCCAAGCCAAGACGAACTGAACCAGATCTGTCTGTGGCAGAGCGGACAACCTACAGGTGTTGGGACTGAAGCCGATACTTGCACTGGCGACGGCATCATCGACCAATACCCAACGTGGTCTTCGACGCAGAACTCGAGCAATTTGGCCTGGGCTTGGGGCCAATACCTGGACTCCGGTAGCCAGCTTGACCCTCACAGGGACGGAGTCAGTCATGTTTGGCCAGTGAGGGCTTTCAGTCCGACTTCGAGCTAGCGGCGACGTTTCAATTCGATCGACAAACTAGCGGCAAAGTTACTGGCGAGTAACAAAGGGCCATGCCGGTACATCGAGTCACCTCGTTGATCTCGTATTCTTGAGAGACTCATAGGTTCAGGAGAGGGGACCTCCCAGTGGATCCAGCTTTGTTCCGCGCCATTCTTGGCACAGTTATCGCCCTAGTTTGTTTGGGCCTTGCTGCCCGTCGTGGCCAGGTATTGTTCGGCATCATCAAGAAGTCTGGCCGCCCGACGCCAGATCGTCCTGAATCTCCGATGGCGTCCACCATTGTCGAGACTCAGTCCGTCGAGGTCTTGGGTCAGAAGAAGCTCCTCGCGTGGACCGTTCCCGGTATTGCCCACGCCTTCGCGTTCTGGGGATTCTTGGTCCTTGGCATCACGGTTGTCGAGGCCTTCGGCGAGATCTACATGGAGAACTGGTACTTCCCCATTATCGGAACGTGGCCGTTCATCCTCTTTATTGAGGATCTCTTCGCCGTCCTCGTTCTAGTTGGCATCGTTGTCTTTGCGATCATCCGGCTACGCAACAACCCGGCCAAGCAAGGTCGCTACTCGCGCTTCTTCGGTTCACACACTGGTGCAGCCTGGATCGTGCTTGGCATGATCTTCCTTGTCGTCTTCACCTTGATCACCTACCGCGGCGCCAAGATCAACAACTTCGGTGGCATGGAAGGTGCGTTCTTCTCGCACTGGGCAGCCGGAATCCTTGAGCCACTAGGTCACACCGCCAACGAGTGGATCGAGTCCGTATTCGTTATCGCGCACGTCACCGTGATCCTCGTGTTCTTGCTGATCGTGTTGCACTCCAAGCACATGCACGTCGCAACCGCACCGCTCAACGTCATGTTCTCGCGTCGTCCGAACGCGCTTGGTCCGCTACTACCGATCTACTACAACGATGGTCAGCCGCTGAACTTCGAAGATCCACCTGAGGATGCAGCCTTCGGTGTTGGTCGGATCGAGGACTTCAAATGGAAGGACTTGCTCGACCTCGCCACTTGTACCGAGTGTGGTCGCTGTCAGTCGCAGTGTCCGGCGTGGGCTACTGATAAGCCGCTGAGCCCCAAGCTCATGATCATGGATCTTCGTGATCACCTCTTTGCCGAGGCCCCATACCTACTTGCCACCGCCGCCAAGGGTAACCGTGATGAGTTCGGCGAGCACAACGAAGAAGTTGCCGCCAAGATGAGCGCGACTGTCACCCACGAACTTGAGCGTCCGCTAGTCGGCTCGCGCGAAGGTGACGAGCACAAGTCCACCGATGGCTATGACGCTAACGGTCATCGTTCGCATGAGGGCCCAGTTATCGATGAGGATGCACTCTGGTCCTGCACTACTTGCGGTGCTTGTGTCCAGCAGTGCCCAGTTGACATCGAGCACATCGACCACTTCGTCGATATGCGTCGCCACATGGTCATGCTTGAGTCAGACTTCCCAGCTGAGCTTGGTGGCATGTTCAAGAATGTCGAACAAAAGGGCAACCCGTGGGGCATGAACGCCTCGATGCGTAATGACTGGATCCAAGAAGTCGACTTCGACATCCGAGTCTTTGGCATGGAGGGTGAAGACGAGATCCCCGATGACGTCGAGTACTTGTTCTGGGTCGGTTGCGCCGGTGCGTATGAGGATCGTGCGAAGGCCACCACCAAGGCTGTCGCCGAGCTGCTCCACACTGCCGGCGTTGAGTTCATGGTGCTGGGCGAGGGCGAAACCTGTACCGGTGACCCAGCTCGCCGTGCCGGTAACGAGTTCTTGTTCCAGATGCAGGCCATGCAAAACGTTGAGGTGCTCAACGAGATCAAGGCCAAGAAGATCGTCGTCACGTGCCCTCACTGCCTCAACACTGTTGGCCGTGAGTACCCGCAGCTCGGCGGAAACTACGAAGTCGTCCACCATTCGCAGTTGCTAGCTTCGTTGCTCAGTGACAAGAAGCTGACGCCGGTCAAGGCGGTTTCGGAAGATGTCACCTACCACGATCCTTGCTACCTAGGTCGTCACAACAAGATTTACGTTCCGCCGCGTGAGCTCGTGGCGAGCGTGCCTGGCGTGAACTTGATCGAGATGGAGAAGTCGGTCGAGAAGTCGTTCTGCTGTGGTGCCGGTGGCGCACGCATGTGGATGGAAGAGACGATTGGCGAGCGCGTCAACGTTGAGCGTACTGACCAGGCGCTTGCAACTGGTGCCAGCAAGATTGCTGTCGCTTGCCCGTTCTGCAACGTCATGATCAACGACGGTACGACCGTGCGTAAGCAAGAAGGCAAGGCCGACGAGTCCGTCGAGGTTGTCGACATTGCCTCGCTGTTACTCGAGTCCGTCAAGGAGTAATTAGCTCTACTTCGGAACCGCCGCCTTGTTACCAATCGGTAGCAGGCGGCGGTTTCATTTAAGGGTGCTAAATAGAGCTGGCGTAGTGTGCTATGTCCTTAGTGCAGCAAACTACGTCAGCTCTTTGATACTCCGTGTCACCTAGGTAGGTGACACGGAGTTGATGCGCAAAGGTAGATAGGCTACTAGCCTGGTTGAGCGGAGTAAACAGGCTCTGAACACAACTACCAAGGGGCATCATGATCTCCAAGAAACTTCTTGCTATCACCTCATGTATCACCGTAGTTGCCGGAACCATCGTGACTGCACCTACCGCATTTGCTGGTGTTGCGCCTCCTTGTACGGACATCACGCGCATCGATGCCGACTGTGTCTTCCAGGTTCCCGATGGCGTAACCAAGCTCGGTGTCACGGCTGCTGGCGGTGGCGGTGGAAACATCGCTTCATTCAACGGTGGACGGGGAGCTATTGCCTCCGGGGAACTAGCGGTAACCCCGGGCGATGAGTTGTTGATTCTTGTAGGAGGTAAGGGTTCTGACGCATCAACTGGTGCTGGTGGCGCTGGTGGAGGCAATGGCGGTGGCGCTGGTGGAAGCGGAAACTGCTACACCCGTGGTGGAGGTGCAGGCGGTGGCGGAGCCACGTCAATTGAGCGAGACTCTTCTCTCCTTGTTGTTGCTGGCGGCGGCAGTGGCGCAGCATCAGGACGGAACGGAGCCAATGCCGGACAAAACGCTAACGGCGACGGTTCCGACGGCGTCCCTATTCCAGCGCCGTCAAACAAATTCGGTACCGGCGGTAAGGGCGGAACCCTGAGTGCTGGTGGTGATGGAGGCCCGGGCGCTGTTGCTGATTCGGCGGGAGACGGTACCGATGGAACAAGCGGAGTCGGCGGTGATGGTGGGTCAGACGCTGTCTCAAGCCCAGAATCATGTGCCGGATCAGGTGGTGGCGGGGGCTACTTTGGTGGTGGCGGAGGCGGATCTTCTGTCGAAAACTGGGCTGGTGGAGTCGGCGGCAGCGGATCAACCCATATCTCTAGCGATATCAATCCGAAAGCAATCAATACGAACGCACAGGTTGAAGCTGGCTGGGCTTCTCTCTACGTCATCCAACCCACGCCTCCCGTACCACCTGTTCCTCCGACCCCTCCAAATCCTGGACCAAAAACCCCTCAGCGGGTGAAGGTTTCTGGTGGCCCTGCTGCAGCTAAGCACGTGGTCTCGTGGAAGAAGTCGGTTCATGCGACCGCTGCGACCAAGTATGTGCTTCGGGTGTATCAACCGCGTTCGGTCAAGAAGGTGATCATCAGTCGGTCGACTAAGCGTCTGAGCTCCACGTTTACTCGCAAACAGTTGTTGAGAGCGTGGAAGAAGAGCCGGTCGTTGAGGGGCGAAACCACCGGAATCGTCAGCTTCCGCGTGACAATTACGGCGCAAACTGGATCTAAGAAGTCGAAGCCCGCTGTGACTCGAATTCGGGTTAAGGCGTAGTTGACGAATGCTCCACTCTGGGCTCGGGGTCAGTATTCCGGCATGAACTCCGCGCATTAGGGTCTGGGTAGGTCGTTAATATGCTTCGGCTCTAGTGCGTCGATAGGCTCCAGCTATGAGAGCTGCCCATAACCTCCTGCCTAAAGATGTCGGGCCTAAGGTGCCGCAAGTTGTGATCTTGTTTGGCGCTTCGGGAGACCTGTCGCAACGCAAACTGATTCCGGGATTGTTTCGGCTCGCGACTCAAGGGTTCATTCCACAGTGCTTCATTGTCGGCACTGCACTTGAGGACATCTCACGTGACGAGTTCATCAAGCTGGCGCGTAATGCCGTCGACTCGTTCTACGATCATCCGTTCACCGAGGAAGATTGGGAGAAGTTCGCCGACCAAATTGATTTCGTATCAGTCCAGTCAGGGCCAGAAGCTCTCCGTGGGGCCGTTGAGAAGGCACAGGAGCGCTGCGATAGTGCCCCAAAGCTATTGCATTATTTGAGTGTTCCACCCAAGGCAGCTCTCGCCTCTATCAAGACGATTGCGGATGCTGGGTTGGTTGAGAACTCGCGGGTGATCATGGAGAAGCCGTTCGGAACTGATCTTGAGAGTGCGATCGATCTCAACAAGGAGATCCATAAAGTCTTCGATGAGACACAGGTGTTCCGCATCGATCACTTCTTGGGAAAGGAACCGGCACAAAATATCTTGGCGTTCCGATTCGCCAACGGTCTGTTCGAACCGATTTGGAACCGAAACTTTATTGATCACATTCAGATCGATGTGCCTGAAACCCTCGAAGTTGCTGGCCGGTCTGACTTCTACGAAGCGACTGGCGCCTATCGAGACATGGTTGTCACTCACTTGTTCCAGATCATGGCGTTCGTTGCAATGGAGGCCCCAACCGCATTGGCTCCTGGACCGATTAGTGAGGAGAAGAACAAGGTCTTTAGATCGATGGTTCCGATCCAGCCGGACGATGTGGTGCGCGGTCAATACGGCGAATATCGCGATATTCCAGGTGTGGACATTGAGTCTGACACCGAGACGTTTATCGCTCTGCGCTGTGCTATAGACAACTGGCGTTGGGCTGGAGTGCCGTTCTACTTACGCACTGGCAAAGCCTTGGCTGAGGGCCAGCGGATCGTGTCGATCGCATTCCGCGAACCACCCAAGTCGATGTTCCCTGAAGGTTCCGGTGTGGGGACCCAAGGACCAGATCATTTGACCTTTGACTTGGCAGATGCGGCCAAAGTGTCGCTGTCGTTCTACGGAAAGCGACCAGGACCAGGCATGCGATTGGACAAGTTGTCCATGCAGTTCTCGATGGATGAGACTGGCATGCAACGCGATGTCCTTGAGGCCTACGAGAGATTGATCTTGGACGCCATGCTTGGTGAACACACCTTGTTCACTACCGCCGAGGGTATTGAGCGGTTGTGGGAAGTCTCGGAACCGCTGCTTCAATCGCCACCACCTACCAGGCCTTATGCGATTGGTTCATGGGGCCCGAACGCGATCCACCAGTTGGTGGCACCGAATGCTTGGCGCTTACCGTTCGAGCGTGAGTGGCGCGAGCCACTTGGAGAGGTCTTCGACGATCACTAAAATTTTGCAGTGTTTACATATTGAGAAATTTGTCTATAATGTTTACATACTGACAAATTTAGCCGTATAGGCTCCTGCATAATTAATGGGTGAGTGATTAATGGGGGAATCCCCAAAACCGAAAAGCAGGCTTTCGCATGTAGCTCGACTTGCCGGCGTCTCTCGTGCGACTGCTTCACGGGCGCTTCGTGGCGAGGGCCGAGTCGCGCCTGAAACCGTGGAACGCGTAAGACGGGCTGCTGAATCAATCGGGTATTGGCCGGACCCGTATGCCAAGAGTTTGCGAACGGGCGAGGGCCACAAATTATTGGCCGTGATCGTTGATCCAGTTACTCAGCTAGGTCACTCTGGTGGAAGTGATGTCTCGCATCAGTTTTGGTTTCGGGCCTTCTTCCAATTGTGGACAGAAATGTCTGCCCGCGATGTCACGGTGGTAATGGCCACGATTGACAACCAAAAGTTACTTGCCACACTTCCCATTTCGACCGTATTAATCACTTCGACAGTGCATCCTCGGCCGCTAGTCAATCGTGAGATGGGCGATGTACCAGTCTTTGTGCTCGGGGTCCCGAAAGATGATGATGACTCACGTATCAAGGGCTATATCCGGTTCGACGATCGAAACCATACGGTCAAGGTGCTGGATCATTTGTGGGAACGAGGAGCCGACAACATCGCGGTTGCGTATCGTCCGTACCAGGGTGACCATGCCGTCGACACGATCTCTGAATATCGACGATGGTGTGATGAGAAAGGCCAAGCTCCGGTAATCATTGAGGATCTTGAAGGACCAGAAGAGCTCACTGCCAAGGTAACTGAGGCACTCGATAGTGGATGTGATGCATTTTTCTCGTATCTCCCGGAGTCACGAACGGTGTTTGACGCTATCGTCCAGTCCGGGAAATCTATGCCCGACGACATAATGCTCGTAGCGCACGCAGAGGGAGTGTTAGAAGCATCCCGAACGCCGTCGGTGACGACCCTTTCGATGCGCGGTCAAGAGGTAGTTCTAGACATGATTGATCCGCTCATGCTTGCGATGAATAATGAGATTGACGATCAAGAGTTCGTCACTGTTTACGCCAAGTTAGTTCAGCGTGAAAGCACTGATCGACCGGTTATTCGTTAGCATTCCAGGATTTGGTTTGGCCTTGCAGCTATCCGTCGAAACTAGTCTTGAGTCTTGTTCTTCTCGTATTGGGAAGCAACTGGGCCCTGTTGGCCAACATACTTTGAGTTGAGATCTGGGTGTCCGTAGGGACGCTCGGCTGGTTTGTCGAGCGTGTGAAATGAGAGCTGGCCGATCTTCATCCCTGGCCAAAGCTTAATCGGTAACGTGGCCACGTTCGAGAGTTCAAGGGTGATGTGTCCGCGCTTCCAGCCTGGATCGACGAATCCCGCAGTGGCATGGATCAGTAGTCCCAAGCGACCTAATGAGGATTTCCCTTCAACTCGGGCCACGATGTTGTCTGGTAGACCGATCTCCTCAAGTGTGGTGCCCAGTACGAATTCGCCAGGGTGAAGTACGAATGCTTCGCCGTCTTTGACAGTGACGGGGTCCATGAGATCTGACGGTTTGTTAAACGGGTCGATGACCTCGCAAGTGTGGTTGCGGAACACGAGGAACTCGTTGCCCAGGCGAACGTCGACGCTAGCCGGTTGAACCTGTTGGGGGTCAATCGGGTCGATGATGATGGTGCCGGCTTCAAGGTGTTCACGGATCGTTCCGTCGGACAGAATCATGGGTCGAGATTACCTCAGGAATCCAGCTGCGAGTAGCGCATTTAGCTATATGTACAAAGCACCGTCGTAAACGTGAGCGAATATGTTATAGATCGTCAGGACAATTGACAGTGCGACCAATAAGCGAATTTCAATCTTGGTTAGAACTGCGCAAGCAAGTAAAGCGATAGACCACAAGAGGTACCACGATTGCCAAGCCGGGCCGAACAGAACAAGGAGCAAAAACGCGAGTCCCAGCGCGCGGATAGGTTCGCGATTTCGTGGTGAGCGCCAAAGCCAAACGGCGATAGCTATCCCTAAGAGGACACCAAGCACTTGAGTGACAGTGACGATCCATGAAACGTCGGTCACGCCAATCAGTTCGAGGAAGCTGACGATCCAGTAGCCCACCGAAGCCGAGGGCGAGAATCGGGCTGATGCTTGGTCGGGGTCAACCAACACCGAGATCCAACCCAGACCGGTTCCGGAGACGAGGGCCAGTCCTATCAAGATGACGATGGTGATGGCGGCAATTTGAGACCAGCGTTTGATCAACTCACGTATTGGATACTTGCCGCCGACCCAGATCAGCCCGACTATTGGCAAAGCCAAGGCCGCTACCGGTTTGACTGATACTGCAAGGGTTATGACAACGACAGCCCAGACCGGATGTTTACGAATCGCCAAAGCAAGTCCAGCCGCGATCAGCCCCACCATCAATGCGTCATTGTGGATTGCCGAGATGAACAAGAGGATCGTGAACGGATTGAGTGCTGCTAACCAAGTTGCGCGTTCCGCACTTGCACCAGTTGATCGCGCCAATGTGGGGATCGACCAAACCAAGAGAGCTAGCCCGACCAGCGCGATAAGTCGAAAGAGGATCGCTGCTACGTAGGGATCGTCGCCTGTGATTGCCGAGACGCCCTGCGACAGCAGCAACCAGAATTGCCCATAAGGTGCCGGGGAATTAGCCCAAAGTGGGTCGACCCCATACTCGACCCAATGACCAATCTCGACTGGCCTAACCGTGAACGGGTCGAGGCCCAGCCCGAGGATCTTCCCTTGCACGAAATAGGAGTAGACATCTCGGCTAAAAAGCGGCGGCACTAGCAGTAGCGGCACACACCAAATCGCTAGAGACCAACGTTGTTGGCGAAGGCTCGCGACCTTGCGTTGTTGGAGGTTCCATCCGAGTTGAAGCCAAGTGGCGCACAAACCGCAAATTCCGACCGTTAGCACCACTGCGAATACTGCGACCCGTGTGCTGTCTTCGTGGAAGCCGCCGATGATCGAGTCACCCCAATAGCCTGACCCGATCGGGGCCCAGCCAACAGCCACGGAGCTGATCGCAATTAAGATGGTGGAGATCAGGCCTGGCAGACCGATTCGGAGCGCGTACTCGCGGTCAGTGACGGAGGAAGTGGGGGTCTGATCGAACTCAGTTCGGTCCGCGATGTCGACTGCGGATCCGGTTGCCATTAGTCGAGATTATCAGTGAGAATCAGCGGTGTAGGCTAATTCGAGTTGAACAATTCCGCGGGCGTAGCTCAATGGTAGAGCGCTTGCTTCCCAAGCAAGATACGCGAGTTCGATTCTCGTCGCCCGCTCCACGTGAAACCCTCGAGGTCCCGGGGGATTAGTTATGTGTAGGGGGTTTGGTCGTCGAGGATCTGGGGAGGGCGTCATAAGAGCCCGACGTCTCTCGTTATCAGCGACGCTGTCACCACATGCGCAATCGATTGCGCACTCACTTTGGCGCATTATGACTTGTCTTGGGTGTGCATTAAGATGGTTTGATTGTGGAGTTCCACATATTTGTAAACCGCTTCACAATTAATGGAGGTTTTGTTCGTGACCAACTTCAAGTCAACGAAGACCAAGTCCCTTATCGGAATTGCCGCTGTAGCCGTCGGTGCGGGCCTCGTGCTTTCCGGATGTGGTGGAAATAGCACACCTGAGCCAGGGCCGACTGAAACGTCTTCGAGTTCATCGCCTACCTCTGCTACTCCGACTCCAACTTTTGATGGCACGGTTTACAACATCACTGATGATGCCCGAGCCAAGGTCGGCGATCAGCTGTACTCATCGAAGTCCGGCGTGATCACCGTGTCCTCCGACAACACCAAGATTCACGTGTATGCCGAGGGATCCACCGGGTTCACTCTGGATCTTGTAGTCAATAGCAAGGGCCAAGCAACTTCCGGAACTCTTCGTCCCAACAACAGCGGTGGCGCCGGTAGCGGTTACAACGTTGACAAGGGTGGCGCAATCGAGTTCGGCGGACTCCAAGACACAGTCTTGATTGGCACCACCAAGGACATTCCTGTCACGCCAGAAGGTGCGAACGGAAGCCTGGCTATGAGCCTGGACCTTGCAGGTAAGAAGCAGTAATAACTAGTAATTCCGATATCAGCACGTTGGCCGGCAACCTCAAAGTTGCCGGCCAACTGCTTTAACTGGATCTTCGCCCCGAGCCAAGACCCAAACACTAGTGCTAACGGGTGTTGGGGAGGAAGATCAACAACGCATCGCGGTAGCTGACCGACGATACTGAAGCAATGTCATTATCTGAAGAGCGCGATCCCATCCAAATGTTGTTCAATCAAGACCAGACTCGCATGCCGCAGCTCGTCCCGATCCGACACCAGCGGATGAGCGAAAGCCCATTTGCCTTCTATCGTGGTTCAGCCAAAATCATGGCGTACGACTTAGCGCAGCAAGATGCCAAAACCCCCAACAGTGGACTGACCGTCCAAGCATGTGGTGATGCACATTTGGCTAACTTTGGCGTGTACGCAACCCCCGAACGTCGGCTGGTATTCGATGTCAATGATTTTGACGAGACGTTGCCTGGTCCGTGGGAATGGGACGTCAAGAGATTGGCAGCAAGTGGCGTGATTGCTGCTCAACACAATGGAATTGAGCCCAAAAAACAGCGTAAGATCGCTACCGCTGCAGCTGAGGGCTATGCGGAAGCCATGAAGCTATTTAGCACTATGGGTTACCGCGAAATCTGGGATGCCAGTATCGACATAGATCTTCTTAAAAGCATTGCTTCGTCTCCAAAAGAATCGGCACGGATCGAGAAGCAATCTGACAAAGCTAAGCGCCGAGACACAATGCAGGCGCTCAAGAAGTTGACCGAACAAGATCAGTCTGGTGACTTGCGTATTAAGAGCGATCCGCCGCTCGTGATTCCAATCCGTGACTTTGAAGATCAACTTGCTAAAGGTGAGGCGCAACGCCGAATCGAATCGGTGTATGCGCAGTATCACGAATCACTCCCAGATCACATTTCCTTGCTACTTAGTCGGTACGAGCCAATCGATATGGCGATCAAGGTAGTAGGTGTTGGAAGTGTCGGGACGTTCTGTTTCATCGGATTGTTCAAAGGCAAGAACGACGGCGATCCATTGTTCTTGCAAGTCAAAGAGGCAACTGATTCGGTCCTGGCTGAATACGTGGGACCAAGCAAATACGAGAACGCAGGTGAACGAGTCGTGCAAGGCCAGCGACTAATCCAAAGCAGTAGCGACATGTTCTTGGGTTGGGCGACCTCGCCTGAGAATCGTGATTTCTACTGGCGTCAGTTACGCGATTGGAAGTGGTCGCCCAATCTAGACACGATGAAGTACAAGAGGTTGGAATCGTTTATGCGTCTGTGTGGATGGACTTTGGCACACGGTCACGCAAGGTCAGGTGACGCAACTGCGATCAGTGCTTACCTTGATTCGCAGCAAGACTTTGTCGACCAGGTTTCTCAATTCTCGATCGACTATTCCGAACAAAACCTCGCTGACTACAAGTTGTTTTGTGCAGCGATCGAGTCTGACAAATAGCATCGATTCCTGATCTTCAATACGCTTCTTTTATGCGTGATACGTGGGCAAGAATCGTTTATGGAATAACAGGATTTGCGGCATTCATCGGAGTCCTGTTTAGTTCGTGGATTACGGTCAGCAACTCTCCGCAAGAAATAGCTGACGAGGGAAGCGTGCCTGCGGCAGCTGTTCACGCAAGTCCCGAGGTGTTTGATCTCTTGGTCGTACGAGGGCTCAATACTTTTGTGTACTTCACGATTGCCTCCAACATCACGGTGGCCGTGGTCTGCATCATCCTCATGACAAACCCGCACAAGCGCGGCAAAGTCTTCGACGTATTCCGAGTATTCAGTCTCGTAGCAATCATCATTACCGGAATCGTCTACAACGCTATTCTTCGGGCTGAAGCAGACCCAGTCGGTTTCAGCGCATTCAACACCAACATCGTCCACGTGTTTGTACCCATTATGGCGGTAGTCGGTTGGCTGTTCTTCGGGCCTCGGATCAAGTTCGCGTGGAAGACTGTCTGGGCTTGCGCAGGCATCGGACTTATCTGGCTTGTCTTCACGTTCATTCGCGGTGCCTTTATCAATTGGTACCCGTATCCATTCCTCAATGTGGACTACCTTGGCTACCCGAAAGCAATCGGTGCATGCGTAGGAATTCTTGTGATCGCGATCTTGCTCGCGTGCGGAATTTTGGCATTGGACAAGAAACTTCCTGGTGAGAAGCCTTGGCTCAATAAGGCATAGTCGTGCGCATCGCGGCGCTCATCGCGGGCATAGTCCTTACGATCTGGACGATCCTGGCAGTCGTTCGCGCCATGTTAGTGCCGGGTGGCGGTAACTCGTTTCTCGGCCGCGTTGTCTTTAGATCCGTTAGGTGGTTTGGCAACTTACCGTTGCCGCTGATGAAGACCTATGCGACACAAAACCGTTGGCTGGCCATAATGGCGCCACTGGCGCTGCTGTCTCAGTTGATTGTTTATATGGTTACGCTCGCTATTACCTTCAGCTTGATCATCTTCGGTACTACGGATTTGAGCTATTCTAACGCTATCTACCAGGCGGGATCCACGATCACCACCTTGGGAATCACGGAACCGGTCAACACCGCTAGCACCGTGGCCGTGTTGTTGGCAGCCTTCTTTGGCGTCGTTGTGATCGCGATCTTCATAGGCTATTTGCTCAACCTTTATAGTGCGATCGTTTCGCGAGAGTCGCAAGTGGCGCGACTGTCGATTCTCGCGGGTGAACCTGCTTGGGGTCCCGAGATTGTTGCGCGCGCACATGCCGTCGGGTTTTCAACGATCTCGACTCCGAACCGTGATACCTGGATCGACTGGATTAGCGAGATGCGGTTAAGCATTGCGGCAAACCCAACCCGAGCTGAGTTCCGGTCGACTGGCAAGCTCCGCCATTGGTCAGTCTCTATGCTTGCCGTGATGGATGCTGTTGCGTTGGATGTTGCGATGACCGGTTCGGCTAATGCCGAGAGCGTGCAGTTGTTGACTGCCGGTACCGAGACGTTAGTTACCTTCAACGATCCAGGCCAACGCATACCTACTTGGGATTTGCAGCGTCAAATCCGTGAGGCCTACGGCATCAGCTCCTCCGAAGAAGCAACTCAGGAGCAATGGAATGCGGCTGGTGTGACCGAGGTTGACTGGCAAGCTGGAATCAAGACGATCCAGGACGTTGACTACCCGTTGCCAGATGACATGGATGTGGTGCGCAACAGATTCCTTGCATTGCGCGCTCCTTATGTAGGGCATGCATATTCGCTTGCCAAGAAGTATCACGCTGTCCCTGCACCATGGTCAGGCCCGCGTAAGCCAGCACTCGAAACGATTTGGCCGGAAATCGCAGGCAGCGGCAGACATGCGGGCCGGCACCAAGAGCGTCGCTAGTCAAGAGTGCCGCTAGCGCAACTCATCAATGTGGCTGTCTGGCTTTGCCCTTGTTCCCGCGTGGAAATCCCTTGAATTTGAGTTTTGATCATTAGGGTCGATACATGCGTACAGCGGTTTTGGTTCTAGGTTTACTGCTAACTCTCTGGGCAATTATCGGCGTGATCCGCAGCATGCTGATTCAAACCAATTCACTCTCCTTGGTTGATCGGGCCGCCAACAAGTTGATAACAGGAGTCAGTTATCGCATGTTGAGTCTGCTGCCGTCCTTCAAGTCGCAGAATCGATGGCTATCATTTCTTGGGCCGACAGTGATTCTCGTTAGATTGTTGATCTATGTCGTGATTTTGATTTGCACTACGGCATTGATTGTTTTCGGTACCACCAACCTTTCGCTCATGGATTCGCTCTACCAATCGGGCGCGACTCTTACGACATTGGGAATAACAGAACCGGTCAATGTTGCGAGTTCCATAACAGTGTTCTTCGCAGCTTTCTTAGGCCTGGTGCTCATCGCTGTATTTATCGGCTACCTGTTGGCTGTGTATGGGGCCGTCGTCAATCGCGAATCTCCCATGGCCCGTCTTTCGCCTCTGGCAGGTGAACCCGCTTGGGGACCACAGATTATTGCTAGGGCACATGCCCTCAAGTTGCCAAGCGAAGAGGCCCCAATCGTCATGGATTGGATCAATTGGATCAGTGACTTGAGACTCAACCAGCGGGCGAATCCGATCCAGGCCGAGTTTCGTTCGACTTCGGAGTTGCGGCACTGGGTTATCACCATGCTTGCAGTGATGGATGCTGTCGCGCTTCGTGTCGCTTTGACGGGTAAAGATCAACCGCACGATGTTCAGCTACTCACTGAGGGTTCAATCACTTTTGCGCTCTTTGATGGCTCCTCTACTCGTACCCGAAACTGGGATCTTCTGTCAGAATTCTCGAGGGCCATCGTTATGGATTCGAGCCTAGTGACAGCCAACCAAGAGAGCGATGCAGCTCAGCTTTCGGATGCTGATTGGGAAGCTGGTCTAGATGCGCTTTCGGAGGTCGGTTACCCATTGCCTGATGACCTCGATCTAGTGCGTCAAAGGTTCGTTCGCATCCGGTCGATGTATGCAACGCAGGCTTGCAATCTTGCATGGCGCTACCATTCGGTCCGCGCTCCTTGGTCGGGTACTCGTCGAACCAATCTTGAAGTCGTATGGCCCGAGATCGCAGAAGAGGTAGGTAAGACGTCGTGAACGATCCCGCGAATTTTGCTCCGGTAGAGAATTTGGAAACACTACCTGGATGGTTCCAGCTCTTAGCAATGGTGGTCAATGCTGGTTTTGGTGCTGCCATTGCGCGTAGTCGAAATGTTCCCGTGTTTGGCACGATTCTCGCCGGTTTACTTGTTGGATTTGGTGGAGGGATCTTCCGAGACATGATGCTGGGGCTCGAGCCGGTTGCCATCTCGATTTGGTATTACCTTCCAGCCGGGATCCTCGGTGCTGCTATTGGTGCACTGTTCTTTAGCAAAATTGTTGCCATGGACACGCTTGGTTTGGTGATCAACGGGGCAGTGCTGGGTCTTTTGGTAACGATCGGTGCGCAGAAGGCATTGGATTACGATGCCCCGTATGTTTCAGCGATTTTCTTGGGCGTTATTACTGCATCATTTGGTGGGCTCCTGGCCGATGCAATGACAGGACACCGTGCAACGGTTGCCAAACAAGCTCATTGGGTTGGCATGGCCCTCGTCTTTGGTACCACGATCTTTGTAGTGATTTCAGCAGGCTTCAAAGAATTGATGTCTCCGACTATCGCTTTTTGGATTGCCACCGTTGTCGCCGTGATAGTCACTTCATTCTTACGAACACGCAGTCAAAAACACAATTGGAATTCTGTGCGATGGCCTGGTGAGAGCCTAGATGCTGCCTAAATTGAACGCTGCATCGTGGTATTGAGACTGACTAGAGTGAGCTGACACACGAACAGCGAGGTGATGAGACGGTGGTTACAAAAGTTACCCAGCCGTTCAAGGTTGCAGCAGTTGAGTTTAATCCCGAAATGTTTGAGTTTGACCGCAATCTTGAACGAGCTTGCGAGGTCATTGAGGAAGCTGCGAGCAACGGTGCCAAGTTGATTGTACTGCCTGAAGCTGCACTATCTGGCTATATCTACAAAGACCGTGATCAGTTCCTACCGTTCATGGATTCAGTACCGGGTAAGTCGACAGATGCTATCGCCGAGCTCACGAGCAAACATCACTGTTATGTGGCTTTAGGAGTTGCTGAACTCGATCCTGCAACAAACCTCACCTACAACACCGGAGTGCTTGTCGGGCCTGATGGGTATATCGGGAAGTATCGAAAAAATGGTCTGAACCCCTCAGACATTTTGTGGTTCGTTCCAGGCAACACCGGCTATCCCGTGTTTGAAACCGAGCTCGGTAATATCTGCATGGTCATTTGTTATGACGACACCTACTGGGAACCAGCTCGTGTTCCGGCTGTTAAGGGTGCCGACATCATCGCTTATATATGTAGTTCTGATCGTGTGCTTACCGAGCTCTCCGAGTCATCAGGCAACCACTCCACCATTGCCGCAGTGCAGCAGTTATGCGCTTGGAACGGTCTGGCCATGGTGGCAGCTGATCGTAATAACGCAGAATCGAATCCGACAACCGGTGTGAGTGTTACCTATGGTGGTAGTGCTTCGATCTGGCAAGCAGACGGCCGTCGTACCGGTCATGCGCCAGCGACGAATGCGAATATGACTTCGGCTAATCCCGGGACGATCCTTTATGGCGAGATTGATCCGGCTCTCTATGACAATGACCAAAAAGCCACATTGAAGCGTCGTCGTCCGGAACTCTATGGTGAGTTGGCTTTCTACAAAGCACCCACTGATAACGCAGCCACCACCGTGTCACAGGAGGTATCGCTCACCGCAGTTCAGTATCAGATTCAGTCGGGGGCTGTAGACGAGAATTTGAAGACAGTTGAGCAGTTGGTCGAGCAAATTGTTGCGGCAGATACCGAACCAGGTTTGTTGGTATTCCCCGCGTTCACATTGTGTGGGGTTCCGCAAAACCAGGACGAAGCAGCGCACCGGGCCGAGGGCGCGATCGGACGCACGGTGCAAACCCTCAGTGATTTCGCGGTTCGCACCCGTAAACACGTTGTCGGAAGTTATATCGAAAAAGATCAAGATCAACTTTTTCATACGGTTGCGCTAGTTGCTCCAGATGGCACGGTAATAGGGCAATATCGCCAAACTCATCTAGATCCAGCCTTTGAAATTTGGGCAACTCCGGGTGATGCGTTAGAGGTATTCGAGACGGCTATTGGTCGAATTGGATTACTGACCTGTGAGGACTTGCGGTTCCCGGAAGCGAGCGGAGTCTTGTCGGTCAAGCGGGCTGATCTCATCGCCGTTCCTACTTCGTGGGATGGCAGCTATGGTGGCCCGCTGCATGATGCTGGTGGCCTGTTCGCCCATCAGTATCCGGAGAACACGATGTGTCAGTGGTACGCGGCTGCCAAGACCTCCCAGGCTTATACGGTGGTGGCGAATGCAGTTGGCAACGGTGCCCAAGGTTCGAGTGGTGTGTTCTCCATCAATCCAATTGACTCAGATGAAGGTCCTGAAGTTGCTAGTACCGACAGTCTGGAGTTTGTGACGAGAAAGGTTCACACGCTTGGCCAACCAGGCTGGTGGATGAATCAGAGCCGTCTCATAGGTGGACGACGAGCTGACCTGGCGGTTCCGTTGACTTTGGATCCCACGTCCGAGGCGTTCACTAAGTGGCAGCAGAGCCCAGGCTTTGATCAGTCCGGTTGGACAGCTTACTAGCAGTTTGTTAGTTTCCGTTTGTTGTGGAAAGAGTGGTTGATCCGGTCGCTATTTGGGTAGCCGACTTAACGCTTCGTCGATAACTTCTGGCTGTTTGCAGAACGCCCAGCGCACGTAATTTGGGAACAAGTCCTCGTGATCTACGAGAGCCGAGTTGGGAATCGTGGCAACGCCGTTCTCGTTCAGTAGACGGTCGCAGAAGGTTCGATCGTTCTCATGGCCTGGGCCGGTATCAGTCGTGATGAAGTACGTCCCATCGGTTTGAAACACTTCAAAGCCATGTTCCATAAGGCCAGCAGCTAGTTGATCATGGCCTGCCTTGAAAGAGGCGACCAGCTCGGCGAAGTAGGAGTCCGGCAAACGAAGCCCTTCGGCAATTGCCTCTTGGAACGGTCCACCCGACACGTATGACATATGTTGGCGGGCGACGCGAACAGCATTGATCAGTTGAGCTGGCCCAGTCGCCCAGCCGACTTTCCACCCTGTGAACGAGAAACATTTACCGCCAGACCCTACGGTGATGGTGCGCTCGAACATGCCTGGCAAGGTGGCGATCGGGATGTGCTTGGCGGGAGCAAACACTAGATGTTCGTAGGCCTCGTCGGACAGCACTATCAAGTTGTTTTTGGTCGCCACCTGAGCGATTGACTCGAGTTCAGTACGGGTGAACACCATGCCGGTCGGATTATGCGGGGAGTTGACCAAGATCATCTTCGTGCGTGGAGTCACGGCCTTCTCTAGTGCTTCCAGATCAAGCCGGAATCCTCGTCGGGATTTTGTGGCCGCTTCATGCCAACCACCGCCATCAACAATTCGCAACGGAACTGAAATGTGTTTGGCTCCTGCGAGCGCAATGCCTGCCGGGTACAAATCAAAGAACGGCTCGAAGATTATCACCTCGTCGCCGGGGTTCAACAGTCCTAGGAAGGCGGCAGTCAGGGCTTCGCTCGCACCTGTGGTCACAACCACCCCAGTACCTGGATCAACCTCAAGACCATAGAACCGTTCTTGATGTTCGGCGATAGCTTCACGCAGCGCCGGCATGCCATGTGCGGGTGGGTATTGGTTACCTGAACCATCCTGAATCGCTTTGCAGGCGAGGTCTTTGAGTAGCTGCGGACCATCGGTGTCTGGGAAGCCTTGGCCCAGGTTGATCGCATTCAATTCGACTGCCCTGGCGCCAGTCACGCCAAAAATGGACGATGAGTAGGGCAGCATCCGTTCAACCAGACGGAAATTCGAAGCAGAATCGGAAACATCGCCGGTATCGGTCATCTAGCAATGGTAGCTGTCAAAGTTGCGGTGCATTTCTTGT
>CAUJDH010000108.1 GCA_963169225.1 Actinomycetota bacterium | reverse complement strand
ACCGGGGTAGTAGCGACTTAGTTACTCCGGGGTTTCGCCGGCGAGGATTCCCTGTACGCCGAAGTGGAGTAGTCCATTGGTAGACGCAAGGCTAGGGCCGAACAGGGCATCTTCGCCTTGGAAGTTAGTAGCCTCACCGCCTGCCTCTTTGATCACCGGAATCAAGGCCGCGACATCCCATAGGCTCAAGTCTGGTTCGGCTGCGATCTCAAGTGCTCCTTCTGCCACCAGAATGTGGGAGTAGAAGTCGCCGTAGCCACGGGTGCGCCAGCAGTTCATCGAGAACTCGTTGAGGGCACCTAGCGAGTCGGCCTCGTCCCATTCGGCTGGATCCGAGAACGAGAATGAGGCGTACCTGAGTGAACGAATCTCGCTGACCTTGATCTGGCGTGGTGGTTGACCGGCTTCGATGACAGCGTCGGTTGTCCATGCTCCTTGCCCGTCAGCCGCGTACCAACGGCGCCCTAGAGCTGGCGAACTGACCACCCCGACGACAGGTTTGCCATCGATAACGAGCGCGATCAGTGTTGCCCAAACGGGGACGCCACGCATGTAGTTTTTGGTGGCGTCGATCGGATCGATGATCCAGTGGCGACCATTCGCCAACTGCTCACGGATCTGCTCGCGAGTGAGAGACTCAGAGAACTCCTCGCCAATGATCTTGTCTTCTGGGAACTGCTCGGTGATCCGCTCACGTAGAGTTTGCTCGATCTCACGATCTGCCTGAGTCACCGGTGTGTCATCGGGCTTGGACTCGACGACGAGTGAGGTGCTGTTGTAATGCGAAAGCGCGATCTTGTCGGCTACGTCCGCCAGTGTGAGCGCGAAGTCCAAATCAGCGTGTTCGGGGTGCGTAACAGAGTTCATGCTTGCATTCTATGGGTGTCGATTTGGTTGCCGATGTCGGCTAGCCTGTCTAAATGCTGACATTTTCATCAGCCTTTATCGACCAGATCGACGGGCTACCGCTGCATCCGCTGGTGGTACATGCGGTCGTCGTCTTGCTGCCGCTTGCCTCGCTGGGGTTGATCGCAATCTCGTTTGTTCCCAGATGGTCGGTGCGATTCGGGCCGTTAGTTTGGCCGGTGGCTCTTGTCTCATTGATCAGTGCGTTCTTGGCTGATCAGAGTGGCCGAGAACTCGCCAAGTCCGTAGGTGTCCCGGCTGTTCATATGCAAGCTGGTGAGCAGGTCAAATTTGTTGCGGCAGGCGTTCTCGTGATGTCGCTAGTTGTATGGCTATTGGATCGCCGAGCGACTAGACGGAAGCGCTCAATCTGGGAGAAGATCCTTGCGGCCGTCGCCATCGCAGTGTCGCTACTGGCGATCTACGTGACCTTCAAAGCTGGGGATTCAGGCGCCAGGGCCGTTTGGGGTTAGTGAGCCAAGAGCTTTGGTGTGACTTAGGCACCGTCAAACTCAAGCGCCCGGATCGTTGCTGAGCGCCGCCAAGATACGGCGTAGAGATTCCAGTCTTTCGGCACTGGCATCCCCGCGAGCGACAACAGCATCAAGAGCGCAACCTTCTTCGTCGTGCGAGCAGTTCTTAGGGCATTCCTCGGCTCCTGCGGCCAAATCCGCGAATGTGCGAACGATTTGATCACGATCCACATGCGCCAAGCCAAAGGACCGGAACCCAGGAGTGTCGACGATCCAACCATCATTAGCACCAGCTGCCCTTGACCCGTTTGCTCCGTGCAGTGGGAGGGCAATTGCCGAGGTTGAGGTGTGGCGACCACGTCCCGTGTTCTCGTTGACTTCTCCCGTGGCGCGCTCGGCATCGGGGAGTAGAGCGTTGACCAGCGTTGACTTACCGACTCCTGAGTGACCAACAAGAACCGTTACTTTGCCGCCCAGTAACAACTCGAGTTCACTCAAGTCACCGTCCTGGTGGACGCCAACTGCCGCAACGTCGAGTCCGCGATACAGCTCGAGCAACTCGGTCGGATCGCCTAAATCAGTCTTGGTCAAGATCAACAGTGGGCTGACACCAGAATCGTAGGCAGCTACCAGGCAGCGATCGATCAAACCCACGCGTGGAGGGGGATCAGCCACGGCCACGACGATTCCCATTTGGTCGGCATTCGCCACGATGATCCGTTCGTATGGGTCGTTGTCGTCTGCGGTTCGGCGTAGCGAGCTCGAGCGTTCGTCGATCACGACGAGCCTGGCCAAAGTATCGGGGGTTCCTGAGGTGTCTCCAACTAGCTGAACCCGATCGCCAACTACGGCAGCTTTGCGACCAAGCTCCCGGGCCTTGACTGCTACGACGGTGGTTTCAGAACCATCGACCAAGGCACACGTAATTCGGCCACGATCTACCGCTGTGACCATTGCTGGCACTGCATCATCGTGTGAAGGACGGTTCTTAGAACGCGGCTTCTTGCCCTTTCCTGGGCGAACCCGCACATCGTCTTCGTCCTGACCGCGCCACGTCATTGGCCTACCAAAGTGGTCCAGATTTCGGGGAACGTTGGTAGTGTTTTGGCCGTGGTGGCAATGTTTTGCACGCGGCATCCGGGAACAACCAGGCCGATGATCGCGGCGAAGGTAGCCATGCGGTGATCGTGGTAGGTCTCAAAGTCGGCGGCTTTCAAATTGCCAGGCAGGATCTCAAGGCTGTCTTCGGATTCGGTGACATTCAAGCCTGCCCGACGTAACTCAGTGGCTAGTGCAGTCACGCGATCCGTCTCATGCCCGCGTAGGTGGCCAATTCCTCGTAGCAACGAGCGCTCACCTCGGTCGGCGGCAACTGCGGCGACAGCGGCAATGGTCGGAGTGAGTTCACCAATAGCGCTGAGTTCGACGTCTATTCCAACCAACTGGTCAGGGCCGGTGACTGTCAGGACTCCGCCGTTCAATTCGTTCGTGCCACCCATGTTCTCGAACACCTTGCGAATCTGGTCACCGGGTTGAGTGGTTTGATCTGGCCAATGAGGCACCTTGACGCTACCGCCTGCGACCATGGCGGCCGCCAAAAATGCGGCTGCATTCGACAAATCAGGTTCAACGACGACGCGTTCTTGTCTGAGCTCGCCGGGTTCGACCGAGAAATTGGGTTTGCCTTGGGTATTGGCCCCGACACTGGCGGCAACGCCGGCATCGGCCAGCATTTCGATCGTCATCTGCAGGTGCGGCATCGAGGGCAGCGAATCACCAATATGTTGAATCAGGATCCCGTTGTCGAAGCTAGCGGCCGAGAGTATGAGTCCGCTGATCAATTGGCTAGAGGTGCTCGCATCCATCGCGACCTCGCCACCTCGGACCGAACCGTTAGCCCGGATCCCAAATGGGAGCGAATCCGCGCCCACCGGTGTCACTTGGATCCCGATCGATGCCATTGCATCAAGCAGTGGACCCATAGGTCGTACGTAGGCCTGGGCATCCCCATCGAAGTTGATCTCACCTGACGAGAGTGCGGCGCGCGGTGGAATAAACCGCATGACCGTTCCCGCGAGGCCGACGTGGATTGTCCGTGGCGTGGAGGCGTCGATCGGCACTTGATCTCGCATCACAAGCAGCTGTCCCGAATCGTTGGCTTCGACCTGGGTGCCGAGCGCGCGCAGTGATTCGATCATCAACGTAGAGTCCCGTGACTCCAGTGGATTCACGATCTCGGTAGGGACTTCGCTTAGGGATCCCAAAATTAAAGCCCGATTGGTCATGGATTTGGATCCGGGTACCTGAATTCGGCCTGTGACAGGACCGGAGGCATGTGGAGCTGGCCACCAAGACTGCTCGCTAGCCGCTGGCGTAGTCGCCGATTCAGGGGAATCCATCTATCAACCTTATCTAGTATGGACCGGAATAAGTGCGGCACTCAGAGCGTTTTAAACCGTCAAGCACTAAACGAGCTTTTGTGGGTGTCAATATGGGGCGCTCATTGGGCTCGACTGGAGGTTCGTACTGCATGTTGATGACACAAGGCTATGTTGCAAGTCTCATGGGTGGTGTTTCAACGCTACCCTCCTTTAATGTGAGCATTGATGACCTTCCCGTGGACCCTGCGGACGAAACTCCGCAGGAGCAGGCGGCCAGGTTCGAGCGTGAAGTGCTGCCGCTGGTCGACAGTCTCTATGCCGGTGCCATGCGTATGACGCGCAATCCGGAGGATGCCGCCGATCTCGTTCAAGAGACGATCGAGCGCGCTTTCAAAGCATTCGACAAGTTCAAGCCGGGCACCAACCTCAAAGCGTGGTTGTTCCGGATCCAGACCAACAACTTCATTAACGGCTACCGCAAGAAGCAGCGTCAGCCAGCCCAGTCGTGGTCTGAAGAAGTCGAAGATTGGCAGATGGCTGAGGCCGCTGCGCATACGGCAACCGGTCTCAAATCAGCCGAGGCGATTGCGCTCGAGTCTCTGCCTGATAGTGACATCAAGGATGCGCTCGCCGAGATTCCAGAGGAGTTTCGTCTCGCTGTTTACTTCGCCGATGTGGAGGGGTTCTCGTACAAGGAGATCTCGGAGATTATGGACACTCCCGTCGGAACCGTAATGTCTAGGCTTCATCGCGGTCGTAAACTGCTGCGGGAGTCATTGCGTGAGTACGCCGCCGAACGTGGCTTTGTCGCACCGGAGGACAAGTCATGACCTTTGAATCCACACCAGAACAGCTGAACCCGGAATCGGGGTCGGCCCAGGCGGCTCAGGCAGGCTGTCCGTGCAGCGAGGCTAACGAGCACGTTTGGAACTACCTCGATGGCGAACTCAGCGAGCAAGACTGCTCCCGGATCAAAGAGCACTTGGCTGTATGCAAGGAGTGCCGCGATCAATATGAGAGCGAGCAGTCTTTGAAGGAAGCTGTCTCTCGGTCATGTGGATGCGATGAGGTTCCGATCACGTTGCGAGCCGAGATCTCCGTCTTGGTGGCCCGTTTGCGTAACCAGTCCTGCAACTAGATGGGCTTGTAGCTGCCCTTTAAAGCCAAAATCGCCTGATGCATTTGCAACAGGCGACTGAGGTTCTTGGCGTTGTATGCCGAGAGAACTAGGCGTTTGGCTTCTTGCCGTGGTTTGCCTTGTTCTTCTTACGGCTGCGACGCTTACGTCCACGCTTGCCCATGGGAACTCCTTTGATTTCAGATAAGTCTTGTTCGAAAGTACTGTAGCAATTATCGCATGCTCGCCGGTTTGCCCGAAACTAGCGGGTGAGACGTCGGTTCAAAGCGGATAGTACGGACCTAGCCGTAGCATCTTCCTCGTCACCTCGAACAACTGCGCTGCCAACCAGAAACTCCGGTGATTCATCCGGCAGCCGCACCACACTGATTGCAAGCAGGTGGCCGTCGAGCTCAACGATTCGGGCTGTGTCCAATTCGGCTGCGGCATCCACAAGTGCTGCGACTGCCGAGACTGTTGCAGCAGCCACGATCGCCGTCCGGTCTTCGACTGGACCTGCGCTCGTGCCGGTCAAAACCCGGCCGCTTAGTGCGAGTGATGCGGTGGCCTCGACGCGATCATCGATGGTCTTAACAGCAATCGAGGTGAGTGCCGGACGGGGTGTTCCCTCTTGTAGGGGATCGACCGCCGGGTCCGAGCTGTGTTGGCCGTCGAGGACGGCGAACCTACGGTCACGGTCGCGATCCGAAGTCTTTTGACTGGAGGCTAGACGCAGGTGATTACGGGTACCGTTACTGTCTTGGCCGCTACCGTTTTGGTTTGGCGGTTCGTTGGAATTTCCATTGTCGTCCACATGATCACTCTAACCCGTCAGAGCTCAATCGCGAAGCCAATCTCGAGGGGTCTAGCTGGCGCGGTTGTCGATATTTGGGTCGAAACTTCCAGCTAGGCTAAGCGCATGGTTGATCGCACTCGACTTCTGTCGGATCGCACCGATCTCGATATTGAAGACCGCCAGCATTTGCGCGCACTTGTCGCCGATTGGGTTGTGCTTGCCGATCTCTCGTTCTCGGACCTCGTGTTGTGGGTTCCGACTTGGGACGGCGGCGGATTTACCGCGGTCGCCCAGGTGCGTCCATCTACTGGCCCGTCAGTGATCCCGGGCAACATGATCAACGAGTTCATCCCTGCCGGCCGCCAGTTACTGCTCGACCGTGCATTGGCGAGCGGACAAATCGAGGAGGACAGGGGTGGGTCAGATGCCGAAGCTGACCGTCGGGCCGACTCTCAGCGGGCTGAGGGTGTTCGGGTTCGTGCGATACCTGTGAACCGGAACGGGCGCACGATCGCTGTATTGGAGTCCAAGCGGGCACCCAGGCTGGCAGGCAGTGGCCCGCTGGAGCAGGTGTATCGCGAGACTGCCGGTGATATTGCCGCCATGATCGTCTCAGGTGACTTTCCTGGCGACGACACCCTTGCCTCAACCGATTCGCCACCACGAGTCGGAGACGGGCTGATCCGCCTGGATCGAGACGGCGTGGTGCAATGGGCGTCCCCAAACGCGGTCTCCGCGTTCTATCGAGTGGGTCTGAGTAATGACTTGGTGGATGCCAAGCTCTCGAAATTGGTCAGTCGATCAACGCGTGGTTCGGGTCTCGCCGATGAAGGCTTACCAATTGTCACGTCCGGCTCGGCGTTTGGAACCACAACCGTGAGCAATGAACACGGCGCGATGCTTCTGACTTCACTGCCATTGGTTCGTGACGGCGAGCGCTTTGGGGCCGTGGTGTTTGCGCGCGACGTTACGGATCTTCGGGAGCGTGAGCAGGCCTTGTTGACTAAGGATGCGACGATCCGCGAGATTCACCACCGGGTTAAGAACAATTTGCAGACTGTCTCAGCGCTGCTGCGTCTCCAGTCGCGCCGAATCGATGACCTAGCAGGCCAAGAGGCTCTCGCCGAGGCAGTCAGGCGAGTGGGCGCGATTGCTGTCGTTCACGAGATGCTGGCCAATGAGGCCAGTGGTGAGACCAGTTTTGACGAGGTCACCGACCGGATCGTTGCCATGACAGTTGACTTGGCGCAGGGCACTAAGATCCGTCGGGTGGGCACTGCCGGGTATCTGAGCTCTGAGACCACGACCGCGCTCGCCATGGTCCTTGCGGAGGTATTGGCGAACGCGGTGCGGCATGGAGTCGGAGGTAGTGACGGCACCGGTGAAAGCGCAGGCGAAGGAAGTGAAAACGGCGAGATCGAGCTCAGCTTTGACCGCGAACAAAACCAACTAACGGTGACAGTGGCGGACTCTGGGGCAGGCATGCCAGCAAACTTCGACGTTGAGCAATCCCAGGGATTGGGACTACAGATTGTTCGAGCACTTGTGCAAGACGAACTCAAAGGTTCTGTTCGATGGCATGACAATGAACCATCTGGAACACGAGTGGTTATCGAAGTAGCTGCTGACTAGTGCGAACTTTGTTTCTTTGAAGTAGATATCGCGAACGCGGATTAGTGCAGGCCTGAATTAGGCAGAGCGAACACGGAGGCGGCGACGCATTACACGGCGCTCATCCTCGCTAGTGCCACCCCAGACACCAGCTTCTTGCGCAGTCTCTAGCGCCCACTCGAGGCAGTCGGCTGCGACTACACAGGTGCGGCATACGCGCTTGGCGTCTTCTATCTGAACCAGGGCGGGACCGGTGTCACCGATAGGGAAAAACAGTTCAGGGTCTTCGTCACGGCAAGCGGCTTCGTTGCGCCAGTCCATGCTGTTCTCCTTCTCTCACCGTTCCCAAGTGGTTCGCGGGCCGGAGAGGTTCTCGGCCAACTAGCACAAGGCTGTATTAGGTCTAACTAAGGGGGTGTGAGTCTTATTCCGACTGTGGTGTCGTATTGTGACCCGCTTTATTTCCTATAAATAGGTTCACATATCATGCCCAGACTGACAAGAGCCTTGCAGGGGTGTTGAGGCCAAATCAGTGTCGCCTTGATCACATTCCGTGTGAAACCCCCTGATATTTGGGCACTTTCTTGCCATGCGTAACTAGTTGATCACTACAAGTGACTGTGGCATTCGGGTGTGACGTGCGTTACATCTTCAACGGAGAGTGACTTTATGAGGACGTTCCGAAATAAAAGAGCGACCGACGTTGTCGCGAAAAGTTCTTTAAACGAACACAGTGAGGGCGTTAGGAACGCTGACGAACTCCACTTGATCAACTTCGCCCAAACCTTCGCCGTCTACTTGAAGTAGCGTCGGGGGATCGCAAATAATGCGCACTGATTCAAGATCATGTTTGGCTAGAACATTCTTGGTGTTGCCCGGTCCAGACTTGGTGATGATCCGCCTGGCCTGAAGAGCGCTCGTGGCAATTGACATGGAGCGGATCGCCCAAAGATCAAGGCCAGCATCGAAGTCTGCATCGGGGCTTGGGTTGACTGGCATGCCGCCGAGGTACGTCCACGGGGAGCAATTCTGAACGATGGCGAGGTAGACACCCTTGACCATAGGTTCACCAGGAATCACGGCTGACAGTTTGGGGGTTTTACGGTCGGTTCCGAACAGGACTCGTTTGATCGAGGTAGCGAGGTAGCGAGAAGGGGTCGCCTCCTTGCCATCCGCGCGCATCTTCTCCATATCGGCGATGATCTCGGCATCCACACCCAGGCCGCAGTTCGCCAAGAACCAGCGACCGTTTGCACGACCAAGTCCGATTGTCCGTGTGCGATTCGAGCGAAGCGATGAGATCAGCTCGCCAGTGGCTTCGATTGGATCGTTAGGGAACCCGAGGGTTCGTGCGATGATGTTGGCACTACCGCCCGGGACAATTCCGAGGATTGGCATCTTGCCGCTGGGGCCGTCGGCAAGCATTCCGTTCACAGCCTCGTTGACCGAGCCGTCACCACCTAGCACGATCACATAGTCCAGGCCATCGGCTCGTGCCTGCGCTCCCAGCTCGGCGGCATGTCCGCGGTGCTCAGTCGTCTTGACGGCGAGGTCGAATTGGTGGGCCAAAGCGCCGATCAAGACATCGCGTGCCCTCGCTGAGGTGCTCGTAGCGTTGGGATTGACGATAAGGAGTCCGCGCATCGTTCTAGCGTATCGCTAGCAGTTGGAATCTGGTTGATTGATTCACTGCTTGATCACGGTAAGGTCACAGGGTGAACGTGGAACAGCCCGCCGAGCCCAGGCCAGAGTCTGGGTCCGCGCCCGAGTCTGGGGCCGAGCCGACTAATTGGCAGCGGTTCTTGAGCTTGTCCGGGGCTGTGGCCCTGATCGAAGCAGCCCTGGTTTTGCTCTATGCGATTGGAATTTTGATCGCTGCACCTAATTCAGAAGGCGCCACTGAGAGCAACGCATTAGTAGAGGCACTTATCTTCGCGGTATTCGCCGTTCTGATCGGGTTGATCGCTAAGTCCTTGCTGGCCAGACGGCTCACAGGTCGACCTGCATTTATTTTGACGCAGATTTTTGTCTTGATCATCGCTTGGACGGTGTTTGTCGGCGACGGTGTGTGGCTCAAAGTGGTCGGTATAGTGCTGGCGCTATTGGGTATAGCCGGGCTCGTCTTCGTTATTGCCTCGATTGTGAAGCAGCCAGTTCCAGAGGATTAGTCGTCCAGTATCGATGGCGGTGCTAGTACACGCCTGTCGACTAGTACGCGTCTTCTTCGAGTCCTTCGCGCAGCTGAGCGAGAGCTGAATTGAGTAACCGAGACACGTGCATTTGTGAGACGCCGACTTCTTTCGCGATCTGTGCCTGAGTTTGGTTCTTGAAGAATCGCGAAATTATGATCGTGCGTTCGCGATCGTCAAGTGCATCCAAAAGTGGACGCAGGGTCTCGCGGTTCACGATCAAGTCGATTGCTTCATCGTCGTCGCCCAGGGTGTCCATCAAAGTGGCGTTACCCTCGTCGGAGGTTCCACCGCCCGAGCCAGGGGAGTCCAGCGAGGAGGTCGAATATGCCTGCGCGGACTCCAGCCCTTCTACTACTTCTTGCGGAGTGATCTCGAGGTGCTCGGCCAGCTCGTTGACTGTTGGCGGCCGACCAGTCTTTTGAGAGAGTTCGTCGGTGGCTGCCGAGATCTTCATGCGTAGTTCTTGTAAGCGTCGCGGAACTCGGACCGACCATCCGTGGTCACGGAAGTGACGTTTGATCTCGCCCACAATTGTCGGGGTGGCAAAGGTCGATAATTCGGCGCCGCGGTCCGGGTCATAGCGATCCACGGCTTTGATCAAGCCGATCATTCCGACTTGGCGCAGGTCCTCGGGGCTCTCGCCACGGTCTCGAAACCGTCGCGCAAGGAACTCGACGAGCGGGATGTGGATCGTGACGAGTTCGTCGCGGGCAGCCTGCTTCTCGGAATCAGAGGCAGTGTCGGACGCGAGAATAGCTATTAGCTCCTTCTCGCGAACTTTGGACTCTTCGGTCCAAGAGGTTGTGGTCTGTGGGGGATTCACTACAGAGCCGCCTCGGTTCGCCCATCAGGGGCAACATTGTTTGGTGCGCCACTGTCTGGCTCGTATGGCTGGATCGAGCGGACCGCGGTGATCGTGACTATGCCGTCGATGGCAGTTGCATCGACCGAGTCGACCAAAGCGTTGATGATCGTCCACGCAAAGGAGTTTGTGCGCGGAACTAGGCCGCGATTTGTCTGAGAACTGGCCTCGACCTGAACGGTCTCCGTGTTGAGCTCAGTAATCTGCAAGTCGATTAGGCCGCCCTCGCCCGTGTCGGCAAGTAGGAGAGTCGTCATTTCGTGGGCTGCGTGACTGAGTTCGTCAAGTTGATCGATGGGGAAGTCCAAGCGTGAGGCGAAACCTAATGTGGCGGTTCGTACTAGCCCCACAAAACTGGTGTCGGCAGGGATCTGCAAGGAGATGCTCGTGCGTGCCATTTTCACTCCAATTTCGTTGGTGTCAGAACCGTTGGGACTTAAGGTTGATTGTGTCACCCTTAACGTTTCCCTAACAAATGCCCGTTTGAGGGGCATGTCTACTTGCATACGATCTTTGCAGTCAGTCAGACTCTTTGCATGCCTAAAAAACTGATTGCCGAGTTTATCGGTACGTTCATTTTGGTGTTTGTTGCTGTCGGTGCTGCCGTTACGGGCATCGGAGTGGCTCGTGACGCTAGTGACGCGTCGGACTTCATCGTTCCGGCATCAGGAACTGTGGGTGTCGCACTCGCCTTCGGTCTTGTCCTTGTCTTCTTGGTGTACGCCATTGGTGGTATCTCTGGCTGCCACGTCAACCCGGCTGTCACTGTCGGCCTTTGGGTCAATAAGAAGATCGCTGCCGGTGAAGCAATCGCCTATATGGTTGCCCAGGTTCTGGGTGCGATCCTTGGTGCATTCTTCCTATGGTTGCTGGTCAACGCGTTCGGTGTTGTCGACACCACTGGTGGTCTTGGAACCAACGCTTACGGTGACAACATTTCGATGGGTGGTGCCTTCTTCTGGGAGGCCGTAGCAACTGCGATCTTCGTCTTCATCATTCTTATGGTGACCGATAAGTACGCGAATGCTGCTTTCGCTGGAATCGCGATTGGTGTGGCTCTCACGACGATCCACATCATGGGTATTCCGTTGACCGGTACTTCGGTCAACCCGGCACGTTCGCTCGGACCTGCTTTGTTCGCCGGTGGCGAGGCGTTGAGCCAGGTTTGGCTGTTCATCTTGGCACCGCTAGTCGGTGGCATCATCGGTGGTTTGGTCTGGATGGTTGCTCGCCAGACTGAAGCACCGGCCGAGGATCTGCAGGAGCAGCCTGAAGCTGCTTGATCTGATCCAGCTGCCTAGCTGTCTGACGGCGGCACCGCTGCTTAGCGCGTAGCTGTCTGGCTGGGCAGTACAACTTCACACTTGTCAAAAGGCCTCACTCTCATAGGTTCCTCCCCGTTGTGGGACAATTGGAACTTGTGAGAGTGAAGTCTTTAACAGGGAGTGAATCGGTGGCCAGTCCAGCCCGTCACGATCCCAATGACCCTTCGATTGATCCCGCTTTTCCTTTGCACCGTGGTGGAAAGATTGAGGTTCGCCCAGCTGTCCGCATTCGCGACGCTGAGGGTTTGTCGTTGGCATATACGCCAGGTGTGGCCCGCGTTTCCGAAGCGCTCGAGGCTGACGAGAACCTTGCCTACGAGTACACCTGGAAGTCCAATACTGTTTTGATCGTTACTGACGGGACTGCGGTTCTGGGGCTTGGCGACATAGGTCCGGTGGCGGCTCTTCCGGTTATGGAAGGCAAGTCGCTGCTATTCAAGGAGTTCGCTGGTGTGGACTCGGTGCCGATCTGCCTGGACTGCAAAGACGTTGACGATATCGTCGAGACAGTGGTGCGAATTGCTCCTGCCTATGGTGGAGTGAATCTTGAGGACATCTCAGCGCCTCGCTGTTTTGAGATCGAGCGCAAGCTGCAAGAGAAGCTCGACATTCCGATCTTCCACGATGATCAACACGGCACAGCTGTGGTGGTGTTGGCGGCTTTGTTGAACGCCGCCAAGGTCACTGGGCGTTCGATTTCGGACTTGCGCGCTGTGGTGTCAGGTGCGGGTGCGGCTGGTGTCGCTGTTACCAAGATGTTGTTAGACGCTGGCATTGGCGATATCGCTGTGGCTGACTCCAAGGGGATCTTGGATTCGTCACGGGCAGATATTTCGGGAACCAAATCGGAGATCGCCGAATCGACGAACTCTGCTGGATTTAGCGGTCCGATCGAGCGTGCGCTCAAGGACGCAGACGTGTTTGTCGGCGTTTCTGGCGGTCACATTCCCGAGGCTGCTATTGCCTCGATGGCACCTGGGTCGATCGTGTTCGGGTTGGCTAACCCCAATCCGGAGGTGGCACCGGATATTGCCTCTAAGTACGCGGCAGTGGTCGCGACCGGTCGTTCGGATTTCCCGAACCAGATCAATAATGTGTTGGCGTTCCCCGGTATCTTCCGTGGGGCGCTGGATTCCAGGGCGACCGAGATTACGCCGGGTATGAAATTGGCTGCCGCGTATGCGATCGCCAATGTTGTGGGTGACAGGCTTACTCGCGAGTTTATTGTCCCATCACCATTCGATGAGCGGGTCGCACTTGAGGTGGCCAACGCTGTTGCCGAGGCTGCCAAGCATGATGGAGTCGTTGCCCGGCACTAGGTCGCCAGGCATTAGTTGGTTGTTGTCGCGCCGGTCGGTTGGTTAGCGGTTAGGATCGGGATATGCGTATTCCAACAAGTGCTGTAGCTGCCGCCGGTTTGATCGGTGGCTTCGCTGTCGCCCAATCCACAGGGAACCGTCCACTTGGTGGAGCAGTGCTGGCTGTTGGCGGCGCTGTGTGTGCCTACGAGTGGTATCGCCGTCGTGGTCCTGCGACTTCAGGCGCTTTGCTCGCCACTTATTTAGTGGCATTCGGTGTTTCGCATCCGTTGTCCAAGGAGATCGGTGCTTGGCCCTCGGTGATCACCGTGTCAGTTGTGACCGCGGGGGCTGCTTTGGCTTTCTCCGATATACGCCCGAGTCGGCAGGGTGACCAGAAGCAACTAGAGGCTCACTGAATCTACCTTCGACTACACTGATTCATGGTGTGTCGGGAAGTCTGGTCGACGGTTCTTTTGGAGACCCCGTTTATGTGCCGGGTCGGAGCCAGATTTCGTAGGAGTCAGCGTGGCGACACAAGACCATTCTTTAAGTGTGATCGCTCGCTTCAATCGATTTGTCACTGCCGAGACGACTGGCGGATTGCTTCTTGTGGTCGCCGCAGCGTTTGCTTTGATTTGGGCGAACTCGCCTTGGCGCGACAGCTATGTTGCCCTCACTCAGTTCACATTTGGTCCGGAGCCGTTGCATCTGGATATGTCCCTGACAGACTGGGCTGCCGATGGATTATTGGCAGTCTTCTTCTTCGTTGTGGGGGTCGAACTCAAATATGAGTTGGTCGCTGGGAGCCTGAGTCGAATGCGCGAGGCTGCGGTACCCATGTTGGCTGCGGTCGGTGGAATGGTGGTGCCCGCGGCCTTGTTCGTCGTGATTGTCATTGCCTTGGGGGAGAGTTCGGCACTTCACGGTTGGGCGATCCCGACGGCAACAGACATCGCTTTTGCCCTGGCTGTGTTGGCTATTTTTGGTCGGGGATTGCCCAAGGCATTGCGCACGTTCTTGTTGACCCTCGCGGTTGTAGATGACTTGCTCGCGATCGTGATCATTGCCTGCTTCTATACAGAGAGCATTAACTGGTTAGCACTGGTTGCTTCGTTGGTGGCTGTCTTTTTGTTTGGCGTGGCCGTTCGTGCGCGAAAGCTACGGTGGTGGGTGTTGGTGCCGCTAGGTTTGGTGG
>CAUJDH010000107.1 GCA_963169225.1 Actinomycetota bacterium | reverse complement strand
ATGCTGGTGAACTCGGCGTCGCCGTACACGAGGTGCTCGTAGATCTCGTCGGTGATAACCCAGATGCCGTGTTCGAGTGCCCACTCGCCGATCGCCTTGACTTGCTCCGGCGGGTAGACCGAACCGGTTGGGTTTGATGGGGAGACAAAGACGAGCACCTTGGTCTTGTCGGTGCGTGCGGCCTCGAGCTGCTCGACCGAGGCTAGGTAGTTGGTGGTCTCATCGGTGTCGACCTGAACCGGAACGCCGCCGGCGAGCTGGATCGACTCGGGGTAGGTCGTCCAGTACGGGGCTGGCAGCAGCACCTCGTCGCCGGGATCGAGGACCGTGGCGAAGGCGTTGTACAACGCCTGCTTGCCGCCGTTAGTCACGAGTACTTGGGCGGCTTCGACCTCGACGCCCGAGTCACGCTTGGTCTTATCGGCAATAGCCTGACGCAGAGCGGGGATTCCAGCGACCGGCGTGTAGCGGTGCCAAGCCTGATTGCTGCAGGCCTCGATCGCTGCATCCACGATGTACTGCGGAGTCGGGAAGTCGGGCTCACCAGCACCGAAACCAATGACTGGGCGACCCTCAGCCTTCATAGCCTTGGCCTTGGCGTCGACGGCGAGAGTGGCAGATTCCGAGATGGCGCCGATCCGGCGCGAGATACGTGGAAACGTCATGTCTTTATTGTTGCCCATAGGCTGCCACCGGTAAACCCCGAGAGGCAATCCAATCCTAAACAGAGGGATAGCCGACGAAATTGCGACGAACAAAAAGTTGAAATTCTTTTCCACAGGCTCGACACGCTGGGCGTGTTTCCACAGGCTAGAAAATAATCATCAATTTCTCTGGAAGTTCAACGAAGCTTGTTCCTGCTGGGCCTATAACTCAAAGGATAGAGCTCCTCGCTGACTACGAGGATGGTTGCGAGTTCGAGTCTCGCTAGGCCCAGCTCACACGAAAGGCCACGGATTAGTCACCCGTGGCCTTTCGTTTTGCCTGTAACTCAAGAAAGTTACGAGCACCTCACTGACTACGCTTCTAGTTTACCGCAAGACGAGCAAACGGCCCCAAGTACAAACTCGAGGCCGTTCGACTGCCCATAGCTCAAATTGCTACGAGCAGCACACTGACTAAGTGCTTTCAGTCTAGTGCAGCGGGACCGATATTCGTGATCCAACAACTGTGGTTGAAACTGCTTGTGCGCTACAGACTGCAGTTGATCAGTCGGGCCTCGGGCTCGAGCGTGATGCCAGTCTTGGCAGCGACACCCGCCTGCACGTCACGCGCAACGTCGAGTACGTCTACAGCCGTTGCCTCGCCCCGGTTAGTAATGGCTAAGGCGTGCTTGGTCGACAAGCTCGCCTTAGCGTTGGGGTCGCCCGGCCACCCCTTGTCGAAACCTGAATACGAAATCAGCCAGGCGGCACTGAGTTTGGCTCTGCCGTCGGGCTGCTCCCATCGTGGTGCGTCGTCGGGCAACTGCGCCACCACTTCAAGATCAACTATCGGATTAGTGAAGAACGAACCGACGCTCCACGTGTCATGATCGTCAATGTCGAGCACCATGCCTTTTGACTGCCGCAAGTTCCATACTGTTCGGCGCACAAGCTCGCTCGGTGCGGACTCATCAATCGCGACTCCGAGCGCGGAGGCTAGCTCTGCATATTTGATCGGTGCGGAGCCTTTGTCGGCAGCCAGAACGAAGTTCACAGCTAGAACCAGATACCGACCTGGGTTCGATTTGAAGACGCTGGAGCGGTAGCCAAACTCGCAATCGTCTGCCGTCATCGTGAACTGAGAATGGTTCTCTCGATCGAACACCTCGACCGATTCAATAAATTCAGCGACCTCATGCCCATAGGCGCCAACGTTTTGGATCGGAGTTGCACCGACACTGCCAGGGATCCCAGACAAACACTCGAGGCCCGACCATCCGTCAGTCACAGTTCGCGCGACAAATGTGTCCCATGGGACGCCTGCCTCGGCTCGCACTCGCACCACATCTCCGTCACGGCTCGAGGACACCTCGTTTGTTCGGATTCGCACAACAGTTCCGTCGAAACCATCATCAGAAATCACGACATTGCTTCCGCCACCCAAGATCAACACGGGATCGTCAAAACTGTCAGCCATCGCCACGGTGTGGATCAACTCGTGCGTAGTCTCGGGCTCGACAATCTCGCGTGCGGTGCCACCGACCCTCAAGGTCGTGAACGATGCGAGTGGAATCTGCATAGTGTCAGGTTAGACGAACTCGAGCTCTAGTCGCTCTTGCTCCGTTAACGAGTGCCAGTCTCGCGATACCTAGGCGAGACGGACTCGAGCTTGAGCGTTACCCAGAACCTCGGCCCCATCGGATGTCGCAGTCAGATTGATCGTCACGGTCCGAGTTGCTTCATCGCGCTCAACGATCTCACCGGAGACCTCAACTAGCGCGCCCTTATCGTCATCAGGAACCACGACAGGCGAAGTGAAGCGGACCTCGTAGCTCACTACCCGACCCGGGTCACCCACATAATCGGTAACTGCGCGGCCTGCCTCAGCCATGGTGAAGAGTCCATGCGCGATCACGTTCGGCAGACCAACTGCCTGGGCGATCCGCTCGTTCCAGTGAATGATGTTGAAGTCACCCGAAGCCCCGCAGTACTGCACGAGATTGAAACGCTGAACAGGGAATGACTGGGCAGGAATGGCGTCGCCCACATTGACGGAATCGAAGCTGGGAGTCGTGTATGTATCAGCCATGGCTACTCGCCCTCCCCTTCATCGGAGTCAGATTGCGGTGCGGTTCCGCGAGACACAATGGTCGAGGTTGTGTGAACAACTGGTTCACCGTCGGTCGTGGACACGTTGAGAGCCGCAATGAGTAACTCGTTCTTGCCAGCAATCCGAATATCCTCAACGATTGCCTCGGTCACGAGCTCGTCGCCTGCGTAGATCGGTCTGGAATAGTCAAAACTCTGACTTCCGTGGACGACTCGCGAATAATCCAATCCCAGCTCAGGATTTGCCAGTACCGATGGGAACGCTTTGAAGGTCACCGCAAAAGCAAAGGTTGGTGGGGCTACCAAATCGGGATGACCAAGAGCTCGGGCTGCCTCAACATCATGGTAGGCAGGATTGCTGTCACCAATGGCGGTAGCGAACTCACGGATCTTCTCGCGGCCGACCTGATATGGCTGCGATGAACCAACTGTCCTGCCGATGAAATCAGTGTTGATCGCCATGGCTACATACCGCCGAGTTGACCGCCGGTAACAGGAATCGTCACACCAGAGATGAAGTCCGCCTCCGATGATGCAAGGAACGCAGTGGTGTTGGCAATGTCTTCTGGCTGGCCCATACGGCCAAGCGAAATAATCGCCTTAGCCATCTGGCGCATTTCCTCCGGGATACCGAGGTCACTGCCTTCGGTCTTAGCGGCAGTCAAGCGAGTCTCGACGAACCCAGGAGCCACAGCGTTCACATTGATTTGGAACGGCCCAAGCTCACGGGCGAGTGTTTTAGTCGTAGCGATCACTGCACCCTTAGCGGCGGTGTAGTTGAACTGGCCAGGGTTACCCATGATGGCTGCAACCGAAGACGTGAAGATGATCTTGCGGTTATAGGCAACGGCACCGTTCTCGGCGAGCTCCTTCTTGGCCTGATCACGCAGGTAGGGCATCGCGGCGTAAGTGGTGTGGAAGCCAGTCTTGAAGTTGGCGTCAAACACGAAGTCGAAGAGATCATCGTCCAGACCGTGGAACATTTTGTCGCGGGTTACACCAGCGTTATTGACGACGATGTCGAGCTTGCCAAAGGTATTGACGGCCTCGTCCACGAGACGTTGTGCCTCAGCCATGTCGACGGTATTGGCGACAACGACGGCTGCTTCGCCACCTGCGGCCTCAATCAGCTCACGGGTTTCGTTGGCAGGTTCCGGGTCGAGATCGTTGATGACGACCTTGGCACCCTCAGCCGCTAGCTTGAGGCTCGTGGCCTGGCCAATTCCGCGACCACCACCAGTGACAATCGCAACTCTGTCTTCCAACCGACCCATGAGCACTCCTTGTTAGCTGTGGTTTACCTGGTCTCTTTGTGAAGCGTCGAAGCATTGCACTTGCTGCAGTACTTCTTCATCTCAATACGATCTGGATTATTGCGACGGTTCTTCTTGGTGATGTAGTTGCGCTCTTTGCAATCTGCGCAGGCCAAGGTGACCTTAGGGCGAACGTCTGACTTTGCCATTGTGCTTACCTTTCAATTAACGCCACTTACTGGTAGCGAGGGGCGGAGTCGAACCGCCGACACCACGATTATGAGCCGTGTGCTCTAACCACCTGAGCTACCCCGCCATTGTGAGGATTGCCCTCACAGTGAGATTTGACCCTCACCAGAGCCCCTTTACGGAATCGAACCGTAGACCTTTTCCTTACCATGGAAACGCTCTACCGACTGAGCTAAAGGGGCATGCGAATACGTGTGCAAACGCAAGAACTAAGTCTACACGTCTGCAAACGTTGTATTTCGGTGGCGGGTAGAGGATTCGAACCTCTGTAGGCGTAAGCCGACGGATTTACAGTCCGCTCCCATTGGCCGCTCGGGCAACCCGCCTTGCTTGTGCAAGCTCATGCAAGGATACAGGCACGACTATTTGCATGTGGAGGACGTATGGCAGACAGCAGCTTTGACATTGTGAACAAGATCGACCGACAAGAAATCGACAACGCTTTAAACCAGGCAGCACGCGAGATTTCGCAACGTTACGACTTCAAAAACACCGGAACGTCGATCGAATGGCGAGGCGAAATGGGTGCTGAGATCCGTTCCAATGCTGACGAACGCGCTAAGGCTGCACTGGATGTGTTCAAGGACAAGTTGATCAAGCGTGGCGTCTCACTCAAGACACTTGAGGCAGGCGAGCCAGAACAGTCCGGCAAAGAAACCAAGATCAACATTGCATTCACTGAAGGCATTAGCCAGGAGCAAGCAAAGAAGCTAGGCAAGCTGATCCGCGATGACGGCCCCAAGGGCGTCAAGGTACAGATCCAAGGCGACGAACTTCGGGTCTCCTCCAAGTCTCGCGATGCCCTGCAGGCAGTCCAGCAGCTGGTTCGCGAATCGGATCTTGATTTCGCAACTCAGTTCGTTAACTACAGGTAGGGGGCAATCAGCAACCTCGAAGGTCTACTTCCTCGGGTCACCGTTGAAGAAGATTTCTGCATTCGAACCCTTTTTGACCTTGATACAAGGGACTTGAGTCCATTGCTCAGCGCCTTTCATGACGAGGTTTGAGCCGTCGAAAGTGGAGGTCGGTGCCTGGCATCCGTTCAGCCAAACTGAACTCACGTTCTTACCGCCGCCAGTGACTTCAGGAACGTTGACGGTTACCTGCCATACCAGTTCGCTTGCTGAGTCTGTTGAGAGTATGACCTTGTACTCGTACCAATACGCGTCTTTTCGCACCTGCTCGATGGTGCAAATGATCTCAGAATTATTGGTGGTACACGGCCCCGCAGGTGTCGGAGTAGGTGTGGGAGTCGGTGTTGGCTCTGGAGGAGTCGGCGGGTCCACATTGAATCCTGCGTTGAACGAAGCAAAGGTGTAGCCCTTGTCGCTGCCATTGGCCACAAGTCCCGCATAGCTCCCTTCGGCGAAATCCTGACCTGAGGTTGTCAGGTTCCAGGTCGAGCTTTTACCCAAAAAACTCGCATTTGCCACGCGCGTATTCACGTCATATTCCAAGAGAAGAAGCGAACCTTTGGGCACCGATGCGGCATCTTTGGCTACTACCACCGCAGGACCTCGGTGCACAAGCTTGCCATCCTTTTGAGAAATTGTGGCTACCGAGACCTTGATTTCTTGGGTTGCAGAATCTCTCCCAATGACGCCAACCAGGGCATCATTTTGGCTGTTTGAGCCAATCATCGCCACACCATATTGGATATTCCAATCAGCGGTACCTGATACCGATCCGACAGTGGCGCTAACCCAGTTAGAGTTATTAATCCAAGGGAAGCGGGCGAAAGATAGGCCCGTGCCAGACGTTCTACTCGCAGCGCCGCTAGTGACGCTCCAAGCCGAGGCATTGGACCAGGAGGGTGCGCCTCTCTCAGTCCAGTCACTACCACCATCAAATTGCAATGGCTGATTGTTGAGCGTGCCCGAGTTTTTAAACTGATCACGGACTTGAGTGGGTGCCGCCTGCGTAGTTAATGGATTCTCTTTAAGCGACTCAGCCTCGATTTTTCCTAAACTCGCTGCCGAGACTACGAGGACCGAGAGTAACGCTAAAACGGCACCAGTACCTAGCGCAGCTGCTACAGCTATACGTAGCCAAGATTCACGGATTTGAGGACGAGGTGTTGCCACTAGCCATACACCACCAAAGCCGCCTGAATCCGATTGTCAGTCACCTTGACGCTACTCAGTTCGGGCCCAGACCCAGACTCAAACGTCACCACCCCGCCCGATGCAGGAACCTTTCCACCAACAACCGCTGGCTGACCCGATACTGCTTCGCGCCCCAAGCCAGTGAACGCGAAATTCAATCCCACGCACTTGGAGGGAACCTCTGCGAAGCGAACCGAACGAACTTCGTATTTATTGTCAGCCGCAACGAATGCAGTCGTGAATTGCCCAAGGACTACATCATCTTCGGAGCAAGTAGACACCGTGCCTAATGAACGCCCCAGGTTGTCGACTTCTAGTTCGCCTAGCGAAGCGGCCGAACCAGGAAATACACCCAAGATCTTGGCATAGACAGCGAGAAACACGACGATAGTTAGCACCGCCAAGACGATGGTTCTACCGCGATGTTTAAGACGCCCAGTCATGCGCCAATCACCATTGAAACTGACCGAACTTTGCTCACTGTTACCTCAGGAAGTGCGATAACCGACTTGCCCTTTTCAACCGTGAGAATGTCGGATACTCGCGCAATAACCTGATCTTCTGCGTCGATAACCGAAAAGTTGAACTTCTGACCGTTGCAAGTGTCTGAAATACCGCTAATAAGTGCTTTGTTATACACAAAAGCCGATGAGCCTTTGGGGACGAAGAAGTCTCCCCAGCCAATATTGAATCCATCGGAATCGCACGACGCTACAGGGGCACTAGAGGAGCCCAAAGCTGCGTTGGACACATTGCCCAAAGTAGCAGCGGATGCGAAGACCATAGAAGCCACCAAAACGCCTGCTCCAGCAGCGACGAGCTTGCTGCGGGACACTTGTTTCTTTGCTTTGACCATGGCTTCACCTCCCACATGAACCGTCCTTGTCGACGAGCACCCGGTCCTGAAATTTCATCGTAATCCTGATTTGAGGCTGATCAAAAACGAGAGCGGCACTTGTGTCAACTAAGTTCCGGAGTAAACCCAGCCCGATTTGGCTGGCCAGGGAAGGTGTGCTGGTCCCAGCTCAGAGCGTCAGTTGGGCAGACATCGATGCAGATCCCGCAGTCCATGCAGAGGCCGTAGTCGATCTTGAACGTTGTGAGCTCCAGGCGACTCTTGCCGCGGGGACCGGCGTCGGGGTCGTGCACTTTATTGGCATCTAGCTCGATACACCACACCGGACATTCGCGCACGCACACCATGCACGAGGTGCACGCCCCAGCATCCAAAATGATCTTGCCTCGGCGGCGTTCTGGGACGTCGCCAGTTTCACTAGCTGAAGAGCTGCTTTGGTTAGTCATGCGCCGGCTCCCACGTTGCCGGGTTGCCTGGCACGGCTCGTTTGCGTTTGCGGCGCGGATGATCTGGCGCCAACCCAGGTTCGTTGGTTCCCGGCCATTCGTTGTCGAGCCTCGGGGCCAACGCATAGTCGCTACGCAAGGCAGGCTCACTCGCGATGAATGGTTCGTTGCCACCGGAAGTTAGAACTGAACCATTCGGCAAAACAAAGTCAAGCCCGAACAGTTCACTCGCTTCAAGTTCGTGCCAACGTGCGCCAGCGAACACCTCGCTCAGACTGGGGATCTGGGCGCCGTCTTCGGTGGCCCAGGTTCCCTCGAGCATGATTCGACGTTCGTTGGTCGGATCCAATAAATGCACGGTCAACGTGAACTCGCCTGAATCGAGTTCGCGCACCGACAAGAAATCCAAATAGTCGAAGCCTTGGGTCTTGTGTGCGCGGGCAATGTCTACCCAATCTGTCGGCGCAACTGTCAACGAATCAAGCTCATGCATGCGCTTCTGCCTTTGCGCTTTGACTGGCTGTAGCCAGTCCGTCCGCGCCGGTCGCCAATCCGAGTTTGGCGGCGATGACTTTGTCGAGCACAGCGGCCACATCCTCTGGGAGCGGTGGGCAGCCAGGAACCATGGCGTCGACCTCGACCAGAGCCTCGATCCCAGGCAGAACAGAATACGAATCCCAGTACGGGCCACCAGAAATCGTGCAGACACCAAAGGCCACTACCGCGCGCGGCTCAGGCAGGGCCTCGTAGCGTTGGATGACGAGGTCACCTTGAGCCTTGGAGACTGTCCCTGCGACCACAAGAATCGACAGATCAGGTGCCGATGCCGAACCGTCATCCGCCCGCAGTTCGCCTGGCGTAACGACCATCAACGAGTCAGATTCGGACACTTGGCTACGCCACAATTCGAACCCGCGCGCCGCCTCAATGGCACAGCACGCCAAGTTGAGTAGATCGACGCAAATCACCGTGGGCATTTGACTAGGGTAATCCGACTCCGAGATTCTTGCCCAGCGCGACAGAAATCGCGACCCGTTCACAGGCATTTCTTGACCCGCTCACAAGTGTTTTCGCAGCTCGGGGGAAGATATATGGGTGGCAAAAGAGACTGTCCAACTGGATCGAGTGATCATCCGGTTCGCGGGCGACAGTGGTGACGGTATGCAGTTGACTGGTGATCAGTTCACCTCCGAAACTGCCCGGTTCGGCAATGACTTGTCGACGCTCCCTGACTTCCCCGCGGAGATTCGCGCCCCTGCAGGAACCCTGCCGGGTGTTTCGGCGTTCCAGCTTCACTTTGCCGACCACGACATCATGACCCCGGGCGACGCACCTAACGTGCTCGTCGCCATGAATCCGGCAGCTCTCAAAGCCAATATCGGTGACGTTCCTCGCGGTGCCGACATCATCGTTAACACCGACGAATTCACCTCTCGTGCCATGACCAAGGTCGGTTACGAACAGAGCCCGTTGGAAGACGATTCACTCGAGTCCTACAACGTGCATCCGATCGCGCTGACCTCGTTGACGGTTGAAGCACTCAAAGAATTCGACCTCACGAAGAAGGAGGCCGAGCGTTCTAAGAACATGTTCTCGCTCGGTCTACTGTGCTGGCTCTACGACCGCAACATTGAGGGAACCGAGACGTTCCTCAAAGAGAAGTTCGCGAAGAAGCCGGAGATCCTCGGCGCCAACTTGGCGGCTTTGCATGCTGGCTGGAACTACGGCGAAACGACCGAGGACTTCTCGGTTCGTTATGAAGTCAAACCGGCCAAACTGACTCACGGCAAGTACCGCAATATCAGCGGCAACTTGGCTCTAGCTTTGGGACTCGTTGCGGCCTCGCAGCGAGCGGGGATTCCGCTATACCTGGGCTCATACCCGATCACTCCGGCCAGTGATTTGCTACATGAACTCAGCCGCCACAAGGAGTTTGGCGTTCGCTCGTTCCAAGCTGAGGATGAGATCGCTGCTATCGGTGCCGCTATCGGTGCAAGCTACGGCGGTTCGCTTGGCGTGACCACCACATCGGGTCCCGGCGTTGCACTCAAATCTGAAGCAATCGGTCTGGGCGTCGCGATCGAAATTCCGCTCATCGTTATCGACGTTCAGCGCGGCGGCCCCTCGACCGGTCTACCTACCAAGACCGAACAGGCGGACCTACTGCAAGCAATGTTCGGTCGCAACGGTGAAGCGCCAGTAGCGATCATTGCGCCGCAATCGCCAGCGGACTGCTTTGACGCAGCCCTTGAGGCGACGCGCATTGCCACGACGTATCGCACACCAGTGTTCTTGCTCTCGGACGGCTACCTGGCCAACGGTTCGGAGCCATGGAACATCCCCGACGTCGACAGTCTGCCCGACCTGACTGTCGAGTTCACTACTGAACCCAACTGGACCAACGAAGATGGCAGCAAGGAGTTCATGCCGTTCGCGCGTGACCCCGAGACGTTAGCGCGTCCGTGGGCGATTCCCGGCACACCAGGACTTGAGCACCGGATTGGTGGCATCGAGAAGGCCGATATCACTGGGCACATCTCGTACAACCCAGAGAACCACGACAAGATGGTTCGCCTGCGCCAAGCCAAGATCGACGGAATCGCTGACTCGATCCCCAACCTAAAGGTCGATGATCCAAGCGGCGAAGCAAAGGTGCTCGTGTTGGGTTGGGGCTCAACCTACGGCCCGATTGGCGCAGCTTGCCGCCGAATCCGCCGCGAAGGTGGTCAGATTGCGCAGGCCCACTTGCGCCATCTGAATCCGTTCCCCAAGAACTTAGGTGAGGTTCTCGCTAGCTACGACAAGGTGATTGTTCCTGAGATGAACCTCGGCCAGCTGGCGCTGCTACTGCGCGGCAAGTTCCTCGTCGACATCGAAAGCTACACCCAAGTCAGCGGCATGCCGTTCAAGGCGGCCCAACTAGAAGAGGCCATCAAAGAGGTGATTGCCAATGTCTGACATTGTTGATTCCCAGATAGCCGAGGGTGCCGCGCCCGATGCACCCAAGCTCACCATGAAGGACTTCAAGTCCGATCAAGAAGTTCGCTGGTGCCCGGGCTGCGGGGACTACGCGATCTTGTCGACGGTCCAGTCGTTCCTGCCCTCACTCGGAATCCCGCGCGAGAATATTTGCTTCGTCTCGGGTATCGGATGCTCGTCGCGATTCCCGTACTACCTCACGACCTATGGAATGCACTCCATCCACGGTCGTGCGCCAACAATCGCAACTGGCCTATCAACCTCGCGCAACGACTTGTCGGTGTGGGTTGTAACTGGTGACGGTGACGCCTTGTCGATCGGTGGCAACCACTTGATCCACGCGATTCGTCGGAACGTGAATCTCAAGATCTTGCTGTTCAACAACCGGATCTACGGTTTGACCAAGGGTCAATACTCGCCGACCAGTGAGCTCGGCAAGATCACCAAGTCAACTCCAATGGGTTCGCTCGATTACCCGTTCAACCCGTTGTCGCTTGCGCTTGGGGCCGAAGCGACGTTCGTGGCCCGTACGATCGATACCGACCGCAAGCACATGACATCAGTTCTCGAAGCTGCCGCCAAGCATGAAGGCACTGCGATTGTGGAGATCTACCAGAACTGCAATATTTTCAACGACAACGCTTTTGACTTGCTCAAGAACCCCGAGACCAAGGGCGATGAGGTGATCGATCTCAAACAAGGCGAGCCGATCGTCTTTGGCACCGAGGGTGAGCACTGCGTGGTGCGCGATGAGTTTGGCGGGCTCGAAGTTGCCAAGACTGCCGAAGTTAATCAAGCTGAGATCGTGGTGCATGATGCGCACTTGCCGACGACGGCTCATGCGTTCTCGCTGACGCGTTTGAGTGATCCTGAGACGCTGCACCACACGCCGATTGGTGTGCTGCGTAGCGTCGAGCGTCCCTCCTACAACCGCCTCATGAACGATCAAATGGAGCGCGCGTCTGAGAAGCCAGCCGACCTGCAAGCGCTACTGGCCGGTACCGACACTTGGGATGTGTAGCCGTAGCTCATTGAGAGCTTGAGGGCTGATGGCCAATCCTATTGAACTAAACTTGGCTCATGGCTGAACCGAAAACGCGTCCTACGAATGCCAGTGTTGACGAGTTCATCGAAAGCGTGGACTCTCCTATTCGGCGTGAAGATGCCAAAGTCATACGGTCGATGTTCGAGGAGATAACCGGCGAACCTGCCGTCATGTGGGGCGATGCGATCATCGGTTTCGGACTATCGGAGATTCCCTACGCCGACGGTTCCACCAAAGAATGGCCACGTATGGCTTTTTCACCGCGCAAAGCCAACACCACGATCTATTTCATGGAAGGCTTCGATGGCTATCAAGCTCAACTGGCCACACTCGGCAAGCACAAGAGCACCCACTCCTGCCTCTACATCACGAACTTGAAGAATGTTGACCTTGATGTCTTACGAGAGATGCTCATCGCCTCGAATGCACTGTACGTCTAGACCCAAACTGGTTCTATGGGCTCTATATGCCCAGTACGAGTTTGGCGATGAGGAAGTAAATCAATAAGCCCGAGGCATCGCAAAAGGTAGAAATAAATGGGTTCGAAAACACCGCAGGATCTATCCCAAGTCGCTTGCCGATAATCGGCATAATTCCACCCACAGTTGCCGCTAAAGTGCAGATCGCCACTATCGTCAAGCCGATAACTAAGCCGATATCTACACCGAAGATGATCGACGCAACTACAAACCCGACAGAACCCAGTGTGGCACCAAGGCAGAACCCAACCGCATTCTCATGAAGCGCAACCTTTCCTATATCGCGCATGTGAACATCACCCAAGGCGATCGCACGAGTCACCGTGGTCGCGGCTTGGTTCCCGGTGTTGCCACCTATTCCCACCAGCAACGGAATAAATAGCGAGAGAACAATCACCTTGGCCAATTCATCTTGAAAAGCGTCGAGTACCTGGACCGTAAATAGTGCTGACACCGCCAATGCGAATAGCCAGATGATTCGTGACTGAAAAAGCTGACGGACCGAGGTACGCAAATAGGGCTGCCGCAGCGGCTCAGCTCCGCCTGCTCTAGCCACATCCTCATCAATCTCATCCTCGAGAATCCGCACCGCGTCATCAATTGTCACCATTCCGAGTAAGTGCTGCCCATGATCAACTACTGGGAGCGCCAAAGCTCCAGTACGAGAAAACTCTTGAGCGGCCTCTTCAGCAGACATTGTTGCCGGCAAAAGTGTTGCTTGCCGGATGATCTGTGAGGTTGGAGTCGACAAATCATGACGGCTTTGCAGCAGGTTCCGCAAACTCAAGATCCCTTGGACAACATCTTCGCTGTCAACCACAGGGATCACATAAACCATTTCGGCATCCGCGAGCCCATCGTCCACCTTCGGCAGCACTTCGCCCACTGTGTCATCGACTCGAGCCACGACCATACGAGTGGTCATCCATCTCGCGACTGACCCAGTCGGGTAACCCATGATTGTCGCGGTTGACTCGACCTCGTCGGAATCGAGCTGGGACCATAATTCTCTAGCTAACTCTGCCGGCAGTTCGTCGATAAGCGCTACCCGCTCATGCGCCTCCAAATCAACGAACAAACGAGTGACCTCTGCATCATGCAGATGCTCAATAATCTCGCTCTGCACAGGCGGATCTAACTTCTCGAAGACATAGCCAATTTGATCTTGTCGGATCAGCCTGAACGCAACGGCCGCCTCGGGAGGGTCAAGTCGGTCGATGATTCGAGCGAGCGTACCCGCGTCCAACGTCGACAATATTCCGGAAGCTTGCACCAAGTCCTGTTGGTGAAGCACGTCTTCGAGTCGATCTTGAACATTGAGAACCTGAATGCTCACGCCAGTCTCTCCTTGGCAATCGAGTCGTCTTCGGTGGAAGCTTCACTGGTTTGCGCTTCACTCACTAAAGCATCAAGTTCGGCAAGACTTTTCCCTGTCGTCTCTACGCGGAACTTCCATGTCACCCAGGCACCGAGCAGCGACGTCGCGACGAGCACTAGCAGGATCGCAGTTTGGCCCCAAGCAACAAGCAAGATCGGGAACAGGAACGAGGTAAGAACCGCACCGACCTTGCCAAACGAGGCGGCAAAGCCCGCACCCGTGCCACGCAGATAGGTGGGGAATACTTCGCCAGCAAGCAGGTAGGTCTGGGAGTTCGGCCCAATGTTTGTCATGAGGTTGAACAGCATGAATCCGGTGAAGATCAACACGACCTGAAGACTGCTATCAAAAGCTGCCGAGGCAGCTGCCACAGCTAGACCAATCGCGCATCCAACGAATCCCCACACCTGCAACTTGATGCTTCCGACCTTGGGCACTAAGACGACGGCCAGAACAATACCTACCAACAGGAATGCATCAATAAAGGCAGCGCCTTTTGCGCTCATGTAGTCGGTTTGGATCAACGCACTCAACGAATCGTCATCGGCAGCTGCCGTACCGACCGTCGCAGCCACAATTGTCGGAGTGAAGATGCCAATGCCATAGGTGCCAAGATCCTGAAGGAACCACGGAACTGAGCCCAAAATCGTTGACCGGCGCCACGGCTTTCGAAACAGTTCGCCCACACCGCTCTTCTTTTTGATCGCAGCTTTGATCGCCTTCTTTTCTTTTTTGCTCAACTTCACGGGACGTTCAACGAGCTTGGAAAGTTCCTTCTCGGCCTCACCAGTTCGACCAACTTCTACCAGCCAATGTGGGCTTTGAACAACCGACCAACGTGCCACAGTCACGAGAATCGCAGGAACAATAACTACCGCGAACATGATCCGCCAATCAGACACACTGTCGCGATTACCTAAAACGATCATGCCTACGACGGTTCCCGCCACCGCGCCAACTGCTTGGAATCCAAAAGCACTGAGAACCAATCGTCCTCTAGCGGACGTGGGTATGGTCTCCGAAATCATGGTGTGGGCGGTTGGGTAATCGCATCCGAGAGCCAAGCCCAAACCGATCAGGGCGATCACCAGAATGATGAAAGAAGGGGCAAAAATCGTCACTGCCAAGAATATGCAGAACAACACCATCTCTGCGAAAAACATCGCCTTGCGGCCGAATCTGTCCGAGAGGTTTCCGAGTGCCGTAGCGCCGACCAATATGCCAAAGAGAGTCGCTGCTGAGACGATGCCTTTCTCGGTGGAGGTGAGGTCAAACTCAACTGCGATCAACGGCAGGGCAACACCCACCATGAAGACAACCATGCCTTCGAAAAACTTGCCCGCCGAAGCCAGTGCCCAGATTCGCCATTGCGGCCTACTGAGGCCGACTTGCCGAACCGGATGCCCATCCTCCCATTGCGGAATATCGTCCAAATAGCCTTGGACTGTCGAGGGCAACTTCATCTGCCCATTGAATCGAAGGAAAGTGAATCG
>CAUJDH010000106.1 GCA_963169225.1 Actinomycetota bacterium | reverse complement strand
TTCGCAGTTTCTTCGCTGACACCGGGATCACCCCTGAGTGCGCGTGACGCAGTCGCTCTTGATACTCCTGCCAGTTTGGCAAGTTTCGCCAGAGTGAGTCTGACTTCAGATGGCTCTGTCATTTTGATCGCCCTTATTGAGAGTGTCCGTTTTGTGCTGGGAGTGGGGAATACCCCATTGGTTCATTTGCGGACGCCCATAAGGCGAGTTTACTGAACGGAGATCTGGGGGCACAGGCTCCCCGGTGGAGTAGAGCGAAGCTAGAAAGGGGATGCCAATCTGCCTGTTTTAGTGTGAGCAATTCTTGCTTGTTGCTCATTTGCCTGCTTCCTGGTCGAGGATTCTGTGGCCAAAAAGGTCACTCCCAATGTTTGAGAATGTATAGGCGAATATCGTCGTTTGCTTTGCTAATCCGAGTGATACCGTCACGAGATCGATCTCGTAGTGGCTAGTTGGATAGCAATCTTTAAATCACACTAACTAAGTGAAGGATAATTCTCACTAATCTGGTACGGTTTAATGTATGACTATTACAGAGATAGCTCCATCGCAGGTAAATGTCGGTTTCGATCTGCGTCGGCTCAGCCCAAACCTTGGCGCTGAGGTGACCGGTGTGGATCTCTGTGCACCCATGGGCGACTCGGAAGTCGACCTGATCCGGGATGCACTCTTGCGTCATAAGGTGCTCTTCTTCCGTGGACAGGCTTTGGATCCTGACAGTCAGCGGGCTTTCGCCGAGCGATTCGGTGTCTTGACTGAGGCACACCCGATTATGGAGGCCTACGCCGAGGATCATCCTGAGATTTGGCAGATCGACAGTTCGACGTTCAAAGGCCGCAATGACATTTGGCACACGGACGTTACATTCGTTGAGCGGCCACCTTTGGGTTCGATCTTGCGTGCTGTGCGTGTACCGCAATTTGGGGGCGATACGAACTGGGCGGATCTGGAGGCTGCTTACAGGACGCTTTCGCCAGGTCTACAAAAGTTGGCTGACAGCCTCACCGCGCTTCACGACGGAGAGGCCGAATTCAACGAGATTCTGCGCGAGAAAGGTGGGGAATCTCGTTGGGAAGGCAAACTGTTTGCTGGCTTCGAACCGGTCGAACATCCGGTGGTTCGCATTCATCCAGAGACTGGACGTAAGAGCTTGTTTGTCAATCGAGGTTTCACCACCAAGATTGTTGGAGTTTCGGAAGCTGAGAGTCGGCATCTGCTCGACATCTTTTTTGCGGCCATCGAGAAGCCAGAGAACACGGTTCGCCATTCATGGCAGGCTGGCGATGTTGTGTTCTGGGACAATCGCAGTACCGCTCATTACGCCAACAACGACTACGGCAACTTCAGGCGCATCATGCACCGTGTGACGATTCGCGGCGACAAGCCAAGGGGAGTTACTGGATCGCTTGTGTGATGAGTGCGGCGAAAGCTTCCGGTTGAACCTCGTTGGTTGAATGCACCCGCACGAAGCGGATGTATTTGCCGTTGCCCGAGAGCAGTCCTAGCGGATCGTCTAGCGATGATCCGTTGTAGAACCCAAGTTGCACATGGTCGTCTGCACAGTGGATGTAAACCCGATGGTCTTTGCCGTCAGCCCAACAGCCCTGGCCCCACTTGACCGTGGTTGTTAGGTGGGGCGCTGTTGTCTCAATGATCGATCCCAGCGCATCGATAAGTTCTTGGTTCTCGTCGGATTGGTCGGCGCGCCAATCGGAAAACGAGTCATATGACTTCATCATGGTTCGAGTCTCCCAGGGTTTGTCGGGGCAGGAATGGTCGTTGTTTCACGAGGTGGGGCTTACTTGAAGAATGAGTCGCATCGCCAGGTTGCTATCGCGATCTCGGATTCGAACGCAAGACCTAGTTATAGGGCTCGCGCTTGGTGGTGTCGTCGCCGCCGGTCAATTTGAGGCTGTAGTTAGCAACAGCCTCTGCTACTCGATCTTGGGGGATTGTGCCGAGTTTGGCCAGCTCGCCAAGCGCTGCCACCGTGATTGACTCTGCATCCACCAAGAAATAGCGGCGTAGAGCCTCGCGAGTGTCAGACATGCCCCAGCCGTCGGTGCCGAGTGAGGTCCATGGAGCCTTGACCCAAGGTTGGATTTGGTCTTGGACCGCACGCATGAAGTCTGAGACCGCGATGACCGGAGCATCGCTATCGCCAAGAGCTTCGGACACGTAGGCGACCTGCGGCGCGGCATCAGGATTGAGCAAGTTGTGGCGGTCGGCAGTCAAACCGTCGCGGCGAAGTTCGTTCCAACTTGTGACCGACCAAACCTCGGCTGTTACCTGATGGTTCTCTGCCAAAAGCCTCTGCGATTTGAGTGCCCATTGGACTCCAACACCGGAGGCTAACAACCGGACAGGTTCAGGATTGGCCGTATCGGGGACCTCAGGTGCCGTGGCCACGCGGTGCATGCCCTTGAGGATGCCCTCGACATTCACCCCATCAGGCTCAGCTGGCTGTTGGTACGGCTCGTTGTAGAGCGTCAAGTAGTAGTAGATGTCCTCTGGGTTCTTGCCATACATGCGCTCGAGTCCATCTCGAACGATATGTGCGAGCTCGTAAGAGAATGCCGGATCGTATGACACGACTCCCGGGTTAGTCGAAGCTAGCAACTGCGAATGACCGTCCTGGTGCTGCAGGCCCTCGCCATTGAGTGTTGTGCGGCCTGCTGTCGCACCGAGCAAAAACCCACGAGCCATTTGATCCATGGCAGCCCAAAAGTGGTCACCTGTGCGTTGGAATCCGAACATCGAGTAGAAG
>CAUJDH010000105.1 GCA_963169225.1 Actinomycetota bacterium | reverse complement strand
GTGCCTTCACCGGTGCAAGGCTGCTGAAGTTGGCGCCACGCAAATTAGCCTTCTTGAGCTTAGCGCCTCGTAGATTGGCCCCAGATAAATTTGCTCCCCTGAGGTTCGCCCGACTGAGGTTGGCTCGCCGGAGATTAAGCTTGCTGAGGTTGAGCTTAGAAAGGTTGGCGCCTCGCAGCTTCTTCTTGAGCAGTGCAAAATTTTTGGCACGGCTCTTGGTGCACTTGTCTTTGAGCACACGCTTACAGATCTTCCGCAATTGAGCTTGGCGGAAAGCAATCTCGCCGCGAGTTGTTGGTTTGTCCCAACTAGCCACGCTGGAACCAGCAGTGTTGGTGATCGAGGCTGTGCTGGCCGTCTTCACCGATGGGCTTGCTGCCGCGCTGCCAACCGTGACCGGGCCAATAACAACACCAGTAGCCATCAAGCTTGCAGCAGTGACACCAACCAGAATTTTCTTGAACGAGTGCATAGGTTCCTCCCGTAGACCGCGCCTAAGCGTATATCCGTCTAGAAACCCGAAGCACGATTTGCACTCACCGATTGGCCCAAGAGGTGGGTCAAATCAGAGAGATCAGATCATCTCCCGCTTGTTCAATCGCTGCCAGCCGATCCATCCGATAGGCACTTGACCATAGAACGTGACGACGCGGAACAAAATGACCGCCGACAAGGCTACGCCAGCTGGCACACCAACGAGAACCAACGCAGCTGTGTAGGCAGCTTCGGCTGAACCAATGCCGCCCGGCGTGGGAACCATTGACCCCACCGTGCTCGCGATGATGTACACAGACAAGGCCAGCGGGAACGGAATCTCATGACCCAATGCAAGTAAGCACAGCTGCAAGGCAATCGCCGATGCAGCTGATTGAATGACTACACCGCCGATAGCAGTCCACTGGGCCTTCGGGTGACGCCAAGCCCACGCGAGGGTCGGTCTCATGCCTTCCCACCACTCTTTGAACTTGGCTAGAAGCGGCTTTCGGAACTTAGGTAAGAGCGCGATCACAATGGCAACTATCACGATCACCGCTAGAACGATCATCGAGTTCTGGAGTGGGAACTGGATGTGCGGATCCATCCGGGTAAATAAGACGGAAACGATCAACAGCAAAATGGAACCGACGAATTGCGAGACTTCGATCAGTAATAGAGCTGCCGTAGCACTGGCTCCTGATACGCCCCGCTTAACCATGTACCTCAAGTGCACCGCAACCGAACCCATGCCAGCTGGTGCTGCTACATCAATAAACGTCGAAGCGATCTGAATCAGGGTTGCATCTTTCCAACCAACTTTGACTGGACAGAAGGCCATCAACGGAATAGCCGCCCCGATCCAGGTGAAGGTACCAACAATGGCGGCAGCCAAAACCCACCACAGATTAGAATTAGTAAATGCACCCTCGAGTTCTTGAGTACTAATTTCTCTCGAAAAAGCGTAGATCGCAGCTGCAGCGATAATGACCGTAAAACCGACACGAAACCACTTACTCTGCAGAAACTTTTTGAGCTCCGCGTTGTGATCCTTTGGATCTGCTTGGCTTTGATCATGCTTCCCAAGCGTGGATTCGTCCGACATACGGACAATCTAGCGGTTTAGGGCCTCTAAATGCGTCACTGCATTGACGACAAACGAAATCAAAATGGGCATTCAATCATCGTTTTATCTAGGCTCTGGCTATGGACAATTATGAGTACAACTCAGCGCACATCTATGGTGGGTCACTTTTCTGGATCATTGTCGGCTGCATCGTCGGATATTTCATCGGCCGATCCAAGAACCGGCCCGTGCTCGGATTCTTCCTGGGGTTCTTCCTCGGCTGCATCGGCTGGATCATCATGATCTTCGTTCCGACCAAGCTCCCCACCCAAGTCGCAGGCTGGTACCCAGACCCCTACGGCCGGCATCAGCGCCGCTACTTTAACGGTGTGTCTTGGCAGGCCCAGGTAGCTGACAACGGTGTTGAGTCGGTTGACGACATCATGAACCTCAATCCCCCACCGCCGCCAACCCAGTAAGCGCAAGGGAACGCTTGCCTTCACACGCCCGTAGGTTAGCGACTTAAACTGCACAACCCAGTCTCAGCCCTGTCCCCTCTCGCATCGTCTGAATGGGATCTTTTGGGTGCGTGGAATACTTGAACCGTTCGGTTCGAGTTCACCACATGTCTAAGCGGTTCACACTGCCCTCACCACACTAGGAGTTCAACGTGCCTGTGCTAGACGAGAAGCTCACTACGATCTACGACGAAGTACTCCGTCGTAACCCAGGCGAAACCGAGTTTCACCAAGCAGTTCACGAAGTTCTTGACAGCCTCGGTCCCGTCGTGGCTAAACACCCGCAATATACCGACGCCGCAGTAATCAATCGGCTATGTGAACCAGAGCGACAGATCATCTTTCGTGTTCCTTGGGTAGACGACAAAGGCAAGGTACAACTCAACCGAGGATTTAGAGTTGAGTTCAATTCTGCACTCGGTCCTTATAAGGGTGGCCTTCGCTTTCACCCTTCGGTCTACCTAGGGATCGTGAAGTTTCTAGGCTTCGAACAAATCTTCAAGAACTCTCTTACTGGAATGCCAATCGGTGGCGGCAAAGGAGGCAGCGACTTCGACCCCAAAGGTCGCTCTGATGGCGAGATCATGCGGTTCTGTCAAGCATTCATGACCGAGCTCTACCGACATATTGGCGAATACACCGACGTTCCTGCCGGAGACATTGGCGTCGGGGGCCGAGAAATCGGTTACCTCTTCGGGCAACATAAACGGATCACCAACCGTTACGAGTCCGGGGTGCTAACCGGCAAGGGACTCACGTGGGGAGGTTCCCAAGTTCGCACTGAGGCAACTGGCTACGGCACCGTTTTCTTTACTCACGAGATTCTCAAAGCACGCGACGAATCCTTCGACGGTAGAGACGTGATCGTCTCGGGTTCTGGCAACGTCGCCATCTATGCGATCGAAAAGGTCCATCAGTTAGGTGGCCGGGTGGTAGCGGCGTCTGATTCGGGAGGATACGTGCACGACCCGTCAGGCATCGATCTCGAGTTGCTCAAAGATGTGAAAAACGGTCGCCGTGAGCGAATCTCAACTTACGCAACCGAGAGTGGTGCCACGTTTGTCCCCACTGGCAAAGGTTCGGTCTGGTCGGTTAAGGCGGACATTGCCCTGCCATGCGCCACCCAGAACGAACTCAACGGACACGATGCGCGAACCTTGATCGACAACGGCGTTAAGATCGTGGCGGAGGGCGCCAATATGCCGTGCACGCCGGACGCGGTACGACTCTTCGGTGAAAGCGGCGTCACTTTCGCCCCAGGTAAAGCTGCGAACGCTGGCGGTGTCGCGACGAGCGCTTTGGAGATGCAGCAGAACGCCTCACGCGATTCATGGAGCTTCGAGCACACCGAACAACGCCTCGAAAAGATCATGAGAGGAATCCATGATCGTTGCCTCGAAACTTCCGAAGAATACGGTGCTCCCGGTAACTACACAGTTGGAGCAAATATCGCCGGATTCATTCAGGTCGCAGACGCCATGCTCGCGCAGGGTGTCATTTAGCCCACCTACTGCCGAACCAAGTCGCTAGGCTCAGTCCATGAGTGAGAAAAACTCGACGCCTAAACAGAGCGAACAAGCACTGGGATCAAACGGTAATTGGTGGTGGCTGTTTATCGTCTACGCGGTCGCATCAGTGATCCATGTGTCGGCAAATCTGGCCGATAGCACGTGGTCTATGCCAACCAAGCTCGCCCTCATGCCGCTACTTGCGCTCGCAGCCTTCTGGGGTCTGCGCGGAACCAAGTGGTCCACCCCGCATACCTTGCTAATCCTGGCCATTTTCTTCTCGTGGCTCGGCGATGGTGCCGGACCGTTCTTCCCGTTCATGGAAGACGAGCTGCCGATGATGATCTTGTGCTTTGGTATCGCACACATCTTCTACATCGTCTTGTTCACTAAGCATCTAGCGATCCGAAAGTTTCCAACCTGGGCATTGATATTCGTCGTGTGGTGGGTCGTTCTCGTGATCTACATGTTCCCCAAAGCCGGTGCGCTTGCCATCCCGATTGCCATCTATGGAATCGTGCTCGGACTCACTGCAGCTACCGCGACCCGTTGCTACTGGGTCATTACTGTTGGCGCACTCTTCTTCCTTGCTTCAGACACGGCACTCGCGTTCAATATCTTCGCCTCAGATAGCGCTCCTGCTTGGTTCACGCACAGCGTCATGACGACCTACACCATCGGCCAGGGCCTCATCGCGCTAGGAGTTGTCCTAGTACTGCGTACTCGAGTCGGTACTGCGCCCTCGAAATCGTAAATGCGCGGCAGCCGCTGGGACTAAGTCACTCGACACGGAATCACCTAGTACGGCGCTCCCACTACCTTTGCCCAATCCGAGTCGACATGGAACTCACCGTTGGCATCAACTTTGGTTACGACTACCGTCGCAGGAGTTCTGTTGCCTGTCTTGGGATCGATCGTGACTGAGCCGGTCCACCCTTGCCAGTCTTTGGTGGTCTTCAACTGATCGGTCAGTGGTGTGGCATCAAAGTTTCCTACCTTGTTTGCACCGTCGACCAGTAGCTTCAGTGAGTCAAAGGTATAGGGACTCCACGTTCCAGGCGCTTGGTTGAACTGCTTGTGGAACGCGTCAACTTTGTCCGCCGAGTCTTTGAAGTCTGAAGGTGCCGGAACTCCCACTACTTCACAAGTCTGAGCGGCTTCCTTACCAGCATCTTGGATGTAACCGGTGTCATAGGAAGCGTAGTCAAGCAAGCACTTGGTTGCCTTGCCACCCGATTGCGGTGTCAGTTCCTTTGCGATCTTGGCACCTTCAGGGAAGTACACCGCAGGGTAAATCACGTCAGGATTCTTCGCCTTGACTTGATCAACAACAGAGGAGTAACTGTCCTCCCCCGGCTTGACTGCCGTGTAGCTCGTCACTTTGACGCCTGCATCCTCTAGCTGCTTCTTGACTGCCGCCGAGGTGGAGGTCGTGTAGTTTTGCGTCGAGTCGTAAATGATTCCGACAGACTTCGCTTGGTAGAACTTCGTGAGGGCTTGCGACGTTACCGGAGCAATCTGATTAGTCATCGGCTGCAAGGTGAATCCTTGTCCATCGGTTTTGTTCACTGAGGTCAACCTCATAGGAACTACGCCTGCTTTGATGTAGAGCGGAAGCGTCTTGACACCGACGCTCGAGTTATACGGACCAACTACCCCGTTGAGACCGTCGGCAATGGCAGCGTTAGCTGCTGTCACTCCAGTATCCGGATCAGCCGCATCATCGATCTGCACGATCTCAATTTGCTTACCTAGAATTCCACCTTCAGCATTGATCTGGTCGGCCGCGAGCTGCGCGCCCTGAAGCATTCCCTGTCCAAGATTTGCTTGACTACCTGTGAGCGGAGCCTCGACTCCGATTTTCCATTTTTCGGAACCGCTACTCGAAGAATTGGAACTACATGCCGCAAGTCCCACTGTGACGACTACTGCAGTAGAGAAGATTCCAAGGGCCTTTACTTTGGACTTTGTCATAGCATCACTCACATCCGAATCTAGGTCGCACAATTAGGAAGCTCAACATACTTGCGTTGACCTCTTGAAAGTAGCGGCACGAACTCGGCGTAGTAAAGCGATAACTACTCGTCTAGCCCAATACCGCCGACGATCCACGCATGAAGGGTGCATCGCATACTCAGTTGCCGAACAAATCCAACTGAACTATTTGCGCGATGGTGGCTGATTGTTTGGTGCCACAATGGCAGCTATTTCTCTAAACAATTCAGTAGCAGTATTTGGTGCGACTCCGTCAGCATCAAAACCATTGCTAGTCAAAGTTGTAGCTACCGATACAGAAATTTTCTCGTCAGGTAGGTAGCTCATCACTGCGGCGTAACCGCCGAACATTGGGTTTTGAAACAGCCAGTTTCCACTAGTTACTACGCCAAGGCCATAGCTATACGCTTCTGTTTGAGGCGCGCACGTGGGGCAGCCTTTTTGGGCCTTACCGAAACCTCGCAACGAGGTAGAAGTCATCAATTTGAATGACTCATCGCTTAGTAACTTACCTGTCCCTATCGCCTCAGCAGTAGTTGCTAAGTCATCAATATTCGTTGTCTGGATTGAACCGTGCGCAAGGGTCCACGACGGATTCCAGTAGGTCGATTCCTCGAGGAAGTCAACACCCGCAGGAATCTTGAGGGACTCGCGTCGCTCAGACGAGAATGCGTGTAGTGCGGGTTCTGGGATTGGAGCATTGTCATCTGCCGTGGTGCCATTCAGGTTAAGCGGATCCAAGACCTTCTCCTGGAGTAGCTCATTCAAGGGCTTGCCGCCGATCTTCTCGAGGGCAAGACCAAGGATCACGTAGTTGGTGTGTGAGTAACTCCAGTTGGTTCCCGGCGGATAGCTCAATGGCTTCGCTGCCGCAGCTAGCTGCTCTTCAGTAGTCGTAAAACGAAACGGATCAGACAAGAACGCTTCAATGAATGTGGGATCCTGAACGTAGTCCTGGTATCCACTAGTCATTTGCGCGAGCTGCTGCAGAGTCACCTTTTCGGCGTGAGGAACTTCTGGCAACCAGCGCGAGACTCGATCACTCAGTTGTGCGTGCCCTTCATCCACGAACTGCAAAAGCAAGTTCGCCAAATAGGAAATTGCCACCGCACCGTTTCGAAAGTGCATATCGGTAGTAGCTGGCACCCCTGTTTGCGATTCACCGAAAGCCTTGCGAATGATCGTACCGTCATTTTGTCGCACATTGACTATCACCGACTTCAACCCAAGCTTCGGGATCGACTTTTCAATGGCCGCAATGATGGCAGCTTCTTTTGTCGAATCTACCGAGGCGTAAGTATCAGTGGAACCACTACTACCATGGCCGGCCGAACAACCTGTGAGGAGCAGGCTGGCACCTACTACCGCTGCTACCAGAACTCGAAGCATGCCTCCACCTTACGGGTGTCGCCACCTATGACGCTAAAGCAAAGTATCGACCTTAATGTTCCTACTTACCTTTGACCACCAAACGGATTCCGCGCCAAGGGTTGACTGCATAGCCCGGAACGGTTTGCGGAGTCACCCCCACAGCAGACAGCCACATCTGGTACGCGGTCGCTGTGACAACGCCGCCATGCCAACGGCGCCAGACGATCGAGGTTTTCCCGCCCGGAGGTGGTGGGGAGATCGTGTCGGTGATCTCCACGACGTTGCCGCCCTGATCCAGAGTGCCCCACGGTGAACGAGTCCGGGCTTGCCCCACCGAGCTCATGTTGCCGACATAAATCTTTGCCAGCTTGGGGAACGGCGTTTTCGCGCATTGCGTAGTGGTGAACTGTGACGGGCACCAATCAGGTGCTACACCGGGTACCGACTCGAACGATGCGAGTGGCTGAGACTTGGCATTGGTTACGTTGCCTTTAGCATTCAGTTGCGTCGCATTCGGTTGACCACCGGCCTTGCAACCAGACTCGTCGACCGGACACGGCACAAATCGGCCCGGGTTCGTTGGGTAATCCCAGTACGAATGTTTGCCGCCACCTTTAGGATCGAAATAGGCAGCCTTGATCCACTCGTCTTGACTCGAAACGGCAAACCCCTTGGCGGAATTTCTGGTCGCCTTACGGTTGCTCATCGTGTACATGCCTGTTTCAGTCTTCGCAGAGAGCCGGATCGTGTAAGTCGTGCGGACTAGGCGCTTACCTTTCACCGTGCGGACCCTGCTGGTGCTCTTCCTGCTCACCCGACCATTGTCGATGGCATTCGATAGACGGGCTGCCCGAGTGAAGTCGGCAACGTTGTATGGCTTATTTGCCCACTCTGGCGAAGCCACGTAGTAACGCTGGCCCTTGGGTGCGCGAATGTTCCGGTTGACCGAGCCGTACTTTGGCCACACTCGGGAACTTTGCGCGGCATCCCATAGGCGGTGCCTGTTGTGGCCCATCGGATCCACTGTGTTGAGGAAGGTGACCCACTGCGCGACAGTCAGCTCGGTTTCGGCGATCTGATAGTTGTAGTTGACTCCGCCGACAGCCATACAAGAAGTCGCTGAAACTTTTTGGACAGCCGGATCGGCATTCTGATTGATGGCAGCACGCACAGCAGGAAACGCCTTGCGACATGAAGCCTTGCTCCGATAGACGTCGTTCCAGAATGGAATGATCCAGGCATCGCGGTTTCGTGGCGACCGCACCGTCACCGTGTTCAACTTGATGGTTCCTGAGGATGTCCTCGGCTTGGGGAATACCTCGGTAACCGAGTTCGATCCGAAGTTGGCCGTGTAGAGAAATCCGGCCGCATCAGAGGCAATGCCGATGGGGCGTTTGCCCGTGCGAGCGATTATTTGCGAACTGCCACCCCGGCTGATCTGGGAAACGCTATTGGATCCGTTATTAGTCGTAAAGACAGTGCCGTACGGATCAACCACGATTCCGATGGGGCGGCGACCGGTCCTACCCAGTGTGGTTGACGACCGTGTCGGAGTGATCTTAGTGACGTTACGCGAATTCCAGTTAGCAGTGTAAATATTGCGGGCCGCATCGATCGCAATACCCTGAGGCCAGCTCCCCGTCTTGCCGAACTTCGACGAGACTCCACTCGGAGTGATCTTCGTTACTGAGTTGGATCCCTCGTTTGCGGTAAAGACATTGCGTTGTTTGTCGAGGACGATACCAAGCGGCCTGGAGCCAGTATTGCCAAGCTTCGATGAGACCCCGCTCGGAGTGATCTTGGTAACCGAGTTGGATCCGTAGTTCGTTGTGTAAACGTTGCCAGCAGAATCAAGCGCAATATCGATAGGCTTGTTGCCCGTACTTCCCAATACTTTCGAGACACCTTTAGGAGTGATCTTGGTGACGTTGTTGGAACCGAGATTGCTGGTATAAACGTTTCCTGATGGGTCCACTGCGATTCCGCGCGGCTTCTTTCCTGTGGTGCCCAGAATCGAGGACTTCCCAGATGCGGTGATCTTCGTGACATTGTTAGAACGAGAATTGGCGGTATACACATTGCCGAAGACATCTACAGCAATCCCACTCGGACCTGCACCGGTTTTGGCGAGCGTCGCAGAACGACCACGAGTAGAAGCACCCGATACTTCACCTCGCGTATTAGCAGAAGCGCCGGTGCTACTGGTATCTGTTCCGAGCAGCATCGGCGAATTCACCGGAGCCGGTTCGGCCTGAGCTATAGGCGCCGAGGTCATAACTCCCGCTACGACCGCTGAAGATACAACAATAAGTGCCATTCGCCGCGACAGATTGGCGGGATTTGAAGTCATGGCTGCCTCAACCTTCTGGCATAGACGAGTTCCTCTGTACGACATCAGATCGATGCCCGAGCCCCGATTCATGCTGGATGAACTTTCCCACGAAAAGAAGGCATGTGTCGCGGTGAAACTGTACGAAATAATTAGATTTCGTTCGCCCCGATAACCTCGAGAACTTCCCTACCGTAAGTCTCGAGTTTCTTCGCCCCGATGCCATTGATATTGGTGAGTTGTTCGGAGTCAGCTGGGCGGTGTGTAGCCAATTCCCGCAAGGTGGCATCCGAGAAAACAATATAGGCAGGGACGTCGTCGTCGAGAGCACGCTGACGGCGCCAACTGCGAAGCTTCTCGAAGAGTTCCCGATCATCGTCGGTGAGGTCAATGGCGACAGCCGCCTTGGCCACCTTCGGTTTCTTCATCGCCTTCTTAGGTGTTGGGTCGATTCTGAGTCGCAACTCTCGTTCCCCTTGCAGCACAGCGGCGCTCGCGTCGGTCAACCAAAGAGCGCCATATTGATCAACTGTCAGCAGGTTCGCCGCGAGCAGCTGTCGAGTCACTGCTCGCCAGTCCGTCTCGGAGATGTCTTGCCCAATGCCCCACGTTGATAACTGATCATGCCGATTGTTCGCGACCTTCTCGGTTTTCTTGCCCAGGAGAATGTCGATTGTTTGCCCGGCTCCAAAGTGCTGATCGCGTTCACGATCCAATCGGTAAACCGTTGAGAGTAGCTTCTGAGCAGCCACGGTTCCATCCCATGATTCGGGCGGTGTCAGGCAAGTGTCGCAGTTGCCGCACATCCCAGATTCTTCGCCGAAATATGAGAGTAGGTTCACGCGTCGGCAATCGACTGTCTCGCACAATGCCAGCATCGCATTGAGATTGCGTGCCATGAGTTGCTTGCGTGCCTGATCTGCTTCGGAATTGTCAATCATTTGGCGTTGATTGACGACATCCGCCAATCCGTAAGTCATCCAAGCTGTGGCAGGTAACCCGTCGCGTCCGGCGCGACCAGTCTCTTGGTAATAGCCCTCGACCGATTTGGGTAGATCCACATGAGCAACAAAGCGAACGTCTGGCTTATCGATTCCCATTCCGAATGCAATGGTCGCCACGACCACCACACCCTCCTCACGAAGGAACTTCTCTTGCGCCTTCCACCTCTCGCCAGAGTCCATACCGGCGTGATAAGCAACGGCATTGATGTCATTCTCTCGTAGGAATTGCGCGTACTTATCGACACTATTTCGCGAAAGCGCGTAGACGATCCCTGCGTCTTCAGGATGCTCACTCTTAATAAAAGACAAGAGCTGTTGGCGCGGGTTGTTCTTATTCTCGATGCGGTACTGGATGTTGGGACGATCAAAGCTAGAAACAAACTGCTTGGCTTGGTTCAGTTGTAGTTTCGAGATGATCTCAGATTTGGTCTCTGCGGTAGCTGTTGCTGTCAATGCAATCCGTGGGACATCCGGCCAACGCTCTGCGAGCATGGCCAGTTGCAAATAGTCCGGACGAAAATCGTGACCCCACTGCGACACACAATGCGCCTCGTCAATCGCAAACAATGCAACCGGCGAAGAATCGATCAAGCGTTGCACCGGGTCCAACGCTAGTCGCTCGGGAGCAACATATAAAAGGTCAAGTTCACCATTGCGGTACTGTTCCTCAACCTTGTACTGCTCTTGCCTGGTTTGACTCGAATTGAGATAGGCAGCTCGAACACCGATAACGTTGAGCGCATCCACTTGATCGTGCATCAACGCGATCAGCGGCGAAATCACAATGCCGGTACCACCCCGCACAATTGCAGGAATCTGGTAGCAGAGCGACTTACCACCACCGGTCGGCATCAAAACAACAGCGTCATCACCACTAACAAGGTGGTCAATGATCTCTTCTTGTTGATCACGAAAGTCGTCGTAACCGTAGTAGCGTTCAAGCGCAGCTTTCGGGGTCACGGTCGCACCATATAATTAGCCAGAAAGCTAGTTTTTAGTGGAGTCTTGGCGAGGCGTGCCAAAACCATCTGCAACCTGACGCATCGCATCAGTAAGTTCGGCAGGAAGAACCCATAGCTTCGAAGCACTTCCGTTGGCGATGGTCGGCAACTGCTGCAGATACTGATAAGCCAAGACTTTCTGATCTACACCCGAGGTATGTACAGCATTGGTGACTGTAGCGATGGCAGTCGCCTCAGCTACGGGGAACGGGTGGGCCGAGCCAAAGCAGGACAAGGAAGACAGCAGTAACGAGGATGATCAGCAGGAAAATCGAGAGAAGCACATGCCGAAGCACCCATGCCTGCACATGCTCGATAAAGCCTCGCGGTTCGTCTCCCCCGCCTGGTGCTAGCCGCCAACCACCGTTCAAGAGTCCCTTATGATCGACGACGACCTCAAATGGCACGGTGGCAAACGGCACGACCGCCAGCAGAAGTCCGGTAAGACCGAGAGAGAAACGCCACTTCTGGTTCACCCAAACGAAGGTTGTTATCACTGAGTAACAGAGAAAGACAAATCCGTGGATGCCCCCAGCGATAGGAACGATATTGGTGACATCAGTCGCGCGAAGGACCAGAGCAGTGATCAGGCCAGCCCAGGTGAACATCTCGGCGATAGCGAAGCCCCGGAATAGTACACGCGGGCTGACAGTTATCGATTTTTCTTCTGTAGTCATGAACTATGTGCCTCTTTTTCTGTTGTTGAATCGATGGACGGCAAGACAGATACGCGGCGTAGTTGAACTGCACCGATAAATCCAAGTGCGAGGAAAACTGCAGCTATCAATAGCGCCCAACGGGTCGCGTCTGCGAAGCCATAGGTCAGTGCATCGACGGCCGTTGCAGTTTGGTCACCTAGGCTGCTGTGACTTCCCTGGTCGCGCAGTTGCGTGATCGTGGTGCCAGCTGATTGACGCGTGGCATCCGCAAGTTGGTCTGCATTCGGACCGGTGAACCCGGCATTGTTTAGAGCCGTTGGGAGAGTCAGCGCAAGGGTGATAGACAGCGTTGCTCCGGCGAACGCGGTGCCTAGCGCAGAGCCGATCTGCCGAACGGTGCTCTGCGTAGCGGATCCTTGACCAGAGATCTCGACGGGCACATCTCGGAGTACGGTGCCAGTGAGTTGCGCAGAGGCAAGCCCTAGCCCTAGGCCATATACAGTCAATGGAATCGCAACGAGCCAACCCGAGGTCGTAGGTCCGAGGAGTAAAGCGAGAACCACAACCCCTGCGACTTCGAGCCCCAGGCCAATAAGCACTGTTCCAGGAGAACCAAACTTCGCGGCAAGATGCCGCGCGGAGGCCCCGGAGAAGAAGGCTCCGATGGCCATCGCTGCCAACACCAATCCTGAAGCCATCACATCAAGGCCAAGCGCATTGACAAGGTACAGCGGGAGAACGAAGATGATCGCAAATTCACCTACGGCTACCATCGCAGCTGTCAGATTTCCCCAAGAGAAGGTCGAGAACGAGAACAGTTCGAGATCAAGGAGTGCGGAACGTCGCACCTTCGCGCGGTGGCGTTCCCAAAATACGAACAGGACCAGCGCGATCGCGGAGACCGCGAATGCAATAGGCACAGCTGAGATCACCGCATCTTCAGGCCACGTCCATCCGAACACAGTCAGTTCACTTTCGGGAGTCCACCACCCTAGGTCCGGGCCTTCAATAACGGCAAACACAAGTGCCCCAAAACCGATGGCGCTAAGTATTGCGCCATCAACATCAAGGCCCGGGTACTTCTTCTTGCCACGCGTTTCGGGAACGGTGAAGATCGCCGCTATGAACACCAGAGCACCAATCGGAAGATTTACCAAGAAAATCCAGTGCCATGACGCCCATTGGGTCAATGCGCCACCGGTGAGTGGGCCTACCGCCGCGGCCCCTGAGATCACAGCACCCCAAATGCCGAAAGCTGCCGCCCGGTACTTCCCCCGAAAAACTGCGTTCACACTCGAGAGAGTGGCGGGCATAATGAATGCAGCACCCACAGCCTGCACTGCTCTCGCCCCGATCAACACACCAGATGTGGGCGCCGCAGCTGCAAGGAGACTACCCCCAACGAATACGACCAAGCCTGCGAGAAAAAGCCGCTTGCGTCCCAAGCGATCTGCGAGATTACCTGTGGAGAGAAGGAGCGCAGCCAACAACACGGCATAAAGACTGTTGATCCATTGCGCTTCTGTAAGGTCAAGGTTCAAGTCCTCGATAATCGTCGGCAAGGCAACCCCGACGATGGTGCCGTCGAGCACGATGAGCCCAAGGCCGACGGATAAAACAAAAAGGCCAAGCCATTCTCGTCTAGTTGGTGCACTCTCCTGCCCCGTCGAGGCATTGGACGGTTGCTGCATAAGTAATAGATTCCTTTCGAGTGTGGTCGCTTGCGGCGGTCAGATCAAGCCAGTGTCTTGAACGACACGGATCGCACGAGAACGGCTGTCTACTCCCAGTTTGCGGAAGATATGTACGAGATGGCTTTTCACAGTGGCTTCGGTAACGAAAAGCGCTCGTGCTATCTCCTTATTAGTTGAACCGGTCGCGAGGAGTCGCAGCACCTCTATTTCTCGGTCAGTAAATTTGGGAAGTGGGCTCCGCATACTTTTGAGCATCCGGGAAGTGAGATCTGGGGTGAGCACTGTCTCGCCTGCAGCAGCACGCTGGATGCCGTCGACGATGACCTCGGGGGCGACTTCTTTGAGAAGATAACCCGCTGCCCCTGCTTCGATTGCGCCAAGAATCTCGGCGTCACGGTCAAAGGTCGTGAGGATCAGCACTGCCGGTGCTGGGTCGAGAGCATGGAGCGCAGCTGTGGTATCGATACCATCGATGCCGTCGCCAAGGCGCAGATCACACAGCACTACATCCGGCTTTAGGCGAGCGACCAGAGCGAGAGTCTCTTCGCCTGTGGCTGCTTCCCCTACGACCTGTACAGAGTCTGCAGAGTCAAGGACGGCACGTAGACCGCTCCGCACGACGGGGTGATCGTCGACAAGGAGCACTGTGGTGGTCATGGTTTCTCCTCTGTGATCACTTCGTCAACAAACGATGAGGGCTGTCTGGCATGAATGGGTAGGTAAATCGAGACCATGGTGCCATTATTAAGAGTACTTTCGATATCGAGATCACCACCAAGTTCGCGAAGGCGGGCACGCATAAAACGTAGGCCATAGCTTGAAGTGGCATCGGCGCCTCGCTCCCAGGCAGCAAGATCGAAGCCGGTGCCGTTGTCGACAATATCGAGTCGCACAGCGTCCCTTGCATCAATGAGGCTCATGACAATTCGAGTCGCACCCGAATGCAGGCGGACGTTAGACAGTGCCGACTGCGCGGAGCGCAGTAGCGCGACCTCGACCTCGGTCTGCAGGATCGGCAGTCGGTCATCCACATGGAGCTCGGACTGGAATCCTGCTTCTTCACTGGTGCGATCAAGCATCCTTTGCAGCGCTGCAGCTAAGGCGTTGTCTTCAAGTTCCGTCGGCACGAGTGCCGTGACGATCCTACGCACATCGGCAAGGCTATCGCCAGCGAGCGTCTCTACCTGTACAAGTGTTTGAGCTGCATCCGCATCTTCTGTTCGAGTGGCTCCGGCATGAGCGAGCAGCCGAATCGAAGATAACGCTTGGGCAATCGTGTCGTGAATGTCTCGAGAGATTCGAGTACGCTCAGCGATTGCCCCGGAGTGGCGTTGCGCGAGTGAAAGCTCATCTTGCAGCTCGGCCATCTCAATTTGGGCTCTGGTAAGTGATTCAACGAGGCGTTCTCTTTCGGCAGCGTCGCGCAGGAGTTGTAAGTACCCGCGAGAAATACCGAAGGCGAAGACACCACCTATCACTGGCCCCAGCACATTGGCATAGGTCGTTGCGCCATGGTGCAGAATCGGGGCAGCGATCACTACCGCGAGCACAAAGCCGGAAAACAGCAACCCCCGTCGAAGCGGTAGCAAGTGCCCGGCAAGTAGCCAGAGTAGGAACGCTAGCCAGATGAACTCTGCGGATACCACGACAGCAACGATCCAAATCACGGCGAGGCCAAGCAACCACCACACCACTAGATTGCGGGAGCTGTTCTTAGACAGCAGGACCGTGCCCGCAATATGCCAAGCGAGGATTGCGACACCAGAGATGATTGCTACCGGTGTCGCCACTCCATCGCCGAGAGCGCGGACAACCGCAATGACGGTCAGTACGATTGCCATCAGATTCTGACCGATCTCCATTGCTCGTACAGTTCCAGCTGTTCCTGCCGGGCTTGGAGCATCAGTTTCTGTCAACGGTATATGCACGAGACTCATGACTCGATTCTCCCTGGTAATCCGCCAGCCTGTCTGACCACCAGATACGTTCGCAAAAAAGGCCAAAGATGGCGGGCAAGATTACAGCGCCCACCAGGACATATGGTCAGCCAATTTGGGAAATGCAAACTGACCAGGGAATCTGCCACCTATCAACTTCATCAGACTTTGCCATTACGAACATCACGGATGAGATTGAAATAAAGATCAACCAAAAGTTTGATACAGAGCTTTCGCAAGGAGTGTTTTCGAATGTCGCTCCACAATAGGCAGAGTCAAGAAAGGGCGATCAAGTCTCGGTAACTGTCGTTCCAGATATCTTCAGTGGCATCGGGCAGCATGAGGACTCGCTCTGGATTCAGAGCATCGGCAGCGCCAGCATCGTGTGTCACAAGGACCACCGCTCCCGGGTAGGAATTCAACGCTTCCAATACCCGGTCACGACTGGCAGGATCCAGATTGTTGGTCGGTTCGTCGAGCAAGAGTACGTTCGCCCCTGATATCACCAAACCAGCCAAAGCCAATCGGGTACGTTCACCACCAGAAAGCGTTCCCGTGATCTGATTCACTCGGTCTCCGGTGAACATGAAAGATCCCAGTAGATCGCGAATCTGTTGGGTCGTGGTGTCGGAGGCTTCGCGTTGAAGATTCTGAATCATGCTGGCGGACATATCGAGTGTCTCGTGTTCCTGCGCGAAATATCCGACCTTGAGCCCATGCCCAGGAACCACCTCGCCGGTGTCAGATTTTTCGACTCCGGCCAAAATACGCAACAAGGTGGTTTTTCCAGCACCATTCAGTCCCATAATCACTACTCGCGAGCCACGATCAATCGCGAGATCGACCGCTGCGAATACTTCTTGTGAACCATAAGTTTTGGATAAATTAGCAGCAGTTAGCGGTACTCGTCCGCATGGTTTCGGGGTAGGAAATCGCAGCGAAGCGACTTTTTCGTCACGACGGACTTCAGGTTGGCTACTTCGTAATTCATCAGCTCGTCTCAACATCTGTTGCGCTGCCCTGGCTTTAGTTGCTTTGGCGCGCATCTTTTCAGCTTGCTGGGTAAGTCGCTGCGCTGTGCTATCAGCAATGGCACGTTCTCGTTTGCGACGCTGTTCATCTTGAGCTCGTGTTTTGAGGTAGGTGGCCCATCCAACGTTATAAACATCCAAAACCATGCGATCGGCATCGACCAGCGCAACCTTGTTAACGACTTCATCGAGAAGATGTACATCGTGACTGATAACGACTAGCCCTCCACTATGTTTGGCGAGGAATCCTCGCAACCATGTGATCGAATCAGCATCAAGATGGTTAGTGGGTTCATCAAGCAACAGGATCGGATGGTCAGCGAACAGTAATCGAGCAAGTTCAACTCGCCGACGTTGACCACCTGAAAGTGAGCCAAGCTCTTGATCCAACTGTGACGTGGTGATGCCCAAACCTGCGGCAACTGCCGCGGCCTGAGCTGCTGCTGCATATCCTCCAGCAGCAACAAACTTAGCTTCGGCATTGGCATACTTCCGCATGGATTCTTCTCGAGTCGCATCATCGACACTTGCCATACCCTCTTCAGCTCGCCGCATCTGAGTCTCAGCAGTATGTAAGTTGCGGGCCGAGAGTAGTCGTTGGCGCACAGATTGATGAGGGTCGGCTGCTGTTGGATCTTGAGGCAAGTACCCGACATCGTTAGTTCCTGTGATGGATCCGCCTTCTGGCTGAGTATGCCCAGCTAGGGCACGCATCAGAGTAGTCTTGCCTGCCCCATTTCGCCCTACCAACCCGATACGGTCACCAGAATCGACCTGAAGCATGCCGCCACTAATGAGGAGTCTGCTTCCTGCTCGTAGCTCAACATCTCTGGCGGTGATCATAACTTGGCAAGTCTAACCAGAGCATCAAATAAGCTTCCTAGACTCAACCTGCTTAGTGTCGTGCGCGCTCCAGTACCAACCTAGAACTCCCCTGCGGTCCTTTGAGTACCAGACGGGCTGTGACAGTAGTTACCCGCTGGCAGGAGATTGGCTTCAGCTGACACATCTGTCCGGCTAGTCAACGCTGAAGGTGAAGCACCCGCCATACCTTTACGAGCGAACTTAATCAAGGAGCATCCATGCCAACCGATTTCAGTAAATTGCAGTTTCCAGCATTTGCGAACACATCAGCTGCAAGCCTCACTGAAGCGCTAACCGCAGATCCAGTTGATAATGGATTTCTTGTCCTCACCTGCAAGGTCAAAGATAACTCTGATGCATTCCTCGTCTCTTTACGAGCTTTTGTCGCGGAACTTCGAGCTGATGCACAGAATTCCGATCTAACTGACATCACCGCGTACCGACAAGTGATGCGAAGTGAACTCGGAGGCACGGTTCCGTTCGACCAACCGGTATGCGAAGCGTTGTTGGATCGTGTAGCTCGCAATCAAGATAGCGAGGCGAAAGGCATTGGCGTTGAGTCGATCGTACTTAATAATCCGCGAGCCGACTGGATAGTTCTCCTCGAATATTCAACGCCGGATGCTGCCTTGAGTGCGTCACAACAACTTACAAACGGACTTGGGTCATTTGCCGATGCCGTGTCCGAGTACACGGTGGGATCTTTTGCCAACAAACACCAATATTCACGGATTCCGCATAATCCCGATGTCATTCACTTCTTCAACTAGTTTCCTAGCCCGGGCGATCTCGAAGTACTGTGGCCGGCTTGGGAGAAATCACTACCCTGGTTCTTCGATGCCACTGAACTACGTTCGTCGTTTCCGCTCGTCGCCCTCGATCCCGATCAACCCATATTGTTAGTCAACTGCGCGCACTACGATTCAGCGAAGCACTTCATCAGGGGCGTTATGTATGACCCAGAGTTCTTTGAAGTACTCAAAGAGAATTACTTCGACAAAAACGTGGCTCCACCAACGCCATTCTTTTGCAAACTAGTCCCGGTATAGCTTTTTGTGGAGGCGCCGGGAGCCCCTCCCGATTCTCGACAAATCACAAACCAACTCATAAAAAATCCCCGCGAACCTGCGGGGATTTTTTATGAGTGGAGGCGCCGGGAATCGAACCCGGGTCCAGCGAAACCAATAGGAGTCTTCTACGAGCGTAGTCACTTTGTGACGGTCTCGACCTCTCCCAATTTCAAGTGACAACGTGGAGAACGTGGTCCAGTCGCTGTTTGGAGTCCCTCATTCCCCCGCGACCGGGGAAATCAGCAAGTCTTCTAGTCGACGCCAGTCACTGAGTCGAAGACATCCTCAGGCTGACGGATCTATTGGCTGTTACTGACTAGGCAGCAAGAGCGAGATCAGTGCGCTTTGAATCGGCACTTATTAGTTTGAATGGAGCGTTTACGAGATAACCATTCATCCTCGGCTCGCTTCCCTCTTCTTGACAAACGTTGTCGAAACCGTTCGCCCCCTTGAGTAAAGCTATGAAGTTGTGGGCCTGGAGCTCCTCAAGAAATGAAATTGCAGAACTCCAGACACTGCATACCAGCTTACCGGGTGGCAGATATCCAATCAATAGGCTTCGCGGGGCAATAGAGACGCCGTTTTGACCTGAAAATGGGGCCAAATATTCCCACCCAGAATGACCAATTAAACGCGAAACCCTGTGTGCCAGATCACTATAGTTCGCTTAGCACACGTTTCGTCTCGTGTGACAGCTATTGCCACATTTCGAGGCCCTCACCTCGACATAACAAGGAGGCCAACAATGGTCGCACCATCCACTCCCGTTAATGACGGTCAACCCGTCGTCGCGGAGAAGGTTCACACTGGGAAGGTTGTCGGTATCGCGATTATCGCGGCGCTCGGTGGCCTCCTGTTCGGCTATGACAGCGCTGTGGTCAACGGCGCCAACAAAGGGTTGTACTACTTCTTTGATGTAGAAAACACCACCATGCAGGGCTTTGTCACCGCTATCGCATTGATCGGTTCTGCAGTGGGTGCATTTGTCGGTGGACGCCTAGCCGACAAACTTGGTCGCAAGAAGGTCATGCTTACCGCCGCCTTCTGTTTCCTCGTTGCCGCACTTGGACAGGGTCTACCATTCGGTTTGGCTGACTTCGTGTTCTGGCGCATCCTCGGTGGCTTCGCGATTGGTCTCGCTGCTGTCATCAGTCCGATGTACATCTCTGAGGTCGCACCGGCTCACCTCCGCGGTCGCCTATCATCGCTATTCCAGCTTGCAATCGTTCTCGGTATCTTCCTTACTCAGATCGTGAACCAGGTGATCGTAAACTTGGTGCCGAGCCAACCAGACTCAAGCCTCCAAGCAATTAGCAGCCTCCAACCACAAGGAACCAACAACGATTTGTGGCTTGGCTTGCAGGCTTGGCAATGGATGTTCCTTGCGATGGTTATTCCTGCGGTCATCTACTTTGTTCTCGCACTGACTGTTCCAGAGTCACC
>CAUJDH010000104.1 GCA_963169225.1 Actinomycetota bacterium | reverse complement strand
ATTGCCGAAGCGACACGTATTGCTAACCCAGGTTGCTACGCCACTGCCATTGAGTTGGCCTACGCGCCACTGATCAACAACGATCTCATCGAACTCGACGATTTGGTTGTTGTTGCTGCCAGTGGAACCTCTGGTGCTGGCCGCAAGGCGACCGCCAGTCTGCTGGCTACCGAGGTTATGGGCTCGATGTCGGCCTATAAGGTTGGTGGTTTACATCAGCACACTGCGGAGATCGAACAAGAACTCACCGCGCAAACAGGGGAGCAGGTAACTCTTGCGATGACTCCTTTATTGGCTCCGATGTCGCGAGGAATCCTGGCCACTTGTACGGCAACTGCTAAGCCAGGGGTTACTCAAGACGCAATTGACCTGGCCTTCCAAAACGCCTACGTTGACGAGCCGTTCGTGCAGGTCTTAACTCAGACCTGGCCCACGACCGCGGCTGTCGCTGGATCGAACAACGTTCAGCTGCGTGCAGTTCTTGACCCGCACGCCAATCGGATTACCGTCATCTCGACCGAAGACAACCTTGTCAAGGGTGCCGCCGGACAGGCAGTGCAAAACGCCAACATCATGCTCGGGCATAAGGAAACTGCTGGACTAAGTGCGATCGGAGTTGCACCATGAGCGTCACTTCAGCCAAAGGTTTCGTAGCTAGTGGAATCGCCGCCGGTATCAAGAGTTCAGGCAAGCTCGACCTAGCTCTTGTCGTCAACGAAGGCCCTTCTCAGATTGGTGTGGCTGTTACGACTTCCAATCGGATCAAAGCTGCCCCTGTCGTGTGGACTGAGCAGGTTGTGAAAGACGGCGAACTCCGTGCCGTTGTCCTCAATTCTGGCGGCGCCAATGCCTGCACCGGACCCGAAGGTTTTGCAGACACCCATCACACCGCAGAGAAGGTTGCCGCGGTCATCGGTACGGGTGCGGGCGAAGTGGCGGTTTGCTCAACCGGCCTAATCGGTGTGCGGTTGCCGATGACGGAGCTGCTTGCTGGAATAGATACCGCTGCAGCGGCTTTGTCTGAGAACAGTGGTTCGTTGGCAGCCGAAGCGATCATGACGACTGACACCGTCGCTAAGGTTGCTACAACTCAAACTGGCGGATTCACTGTCGGCGGCATGGCTAAAGGAGCGGGTATGTTAGCCCCGGGTATGGCCACTATGCTCTCGGTGATCACGACTGACGCAGACATCGATGTCGATCTTGCAAACCATGCACTCCAACAAGCTGTGGCCGCAACCTTCAACAGGGTCGATTCTGACGGCTGCATGTCGACAAACGACACCGTGATCCTCATGGCAAGTGGCGCAAGCGGCGTAACGCCTGATGCAGAAGCGTTCACTGAAGCACTCACTGAGGTAGCGGCGAGCCTATCCCGTCAACTGGTTGGTGACGCTGAGGGAGCTACCAAAGACATTGAAGTTACCGTGATCAATGCGGCAACCGAGGCTGAGGCCGAAACCGCTGCCCGTGCAGTGACCAGAAGCAACCTATTCAAATGTGCGATTTACGGTGAGGACCCCAACTGGGGCCGGATTATCTCGGCGGTTGGAACGACGGATGTAGCCTTCGAGCCAGACCAGATTGCCGTGACGATCAACGGCATTCAGGTGTGCCGGAATGGATCGGTCGGCGACGACCGTGACCTTGTCGATATGGGTCCGCGCGAAGTTCACGTCGAAGTCGACCTCAACGCGGGCCAAGCGTCGGCATCTATTTGGACCAATGACCTAACCAAAGAGTACGTTCATGAGAACTCGGCTTACTCGTCATAAGACCAAGAGTGAAGGGAGGAACGCAAAATGAAGATGACTTCAGAAGTTAGCAAAGCAGTCGAGGGTTTGTCAGCGAATGACAAGGCCAGCGTCTTTGCTTCAGCCTTGCCTTGGCTGCAAAGGTTTCATGGTGCAACTGTCGTGATCAAATACGGTGGCAACGCAATGATTGATGATGAGCTAAAAGCATCGTTCGCTTCAGATGTAGTGTTCCTCAAGCTCGTTGGACTCAATCCGGTGGTTGTTCACGGTGGTGGCCCACAAATCAACGCCATGCTGGAGCAACTCAGCATCGAGTCCAACTTCAACGCCGGCTACCGCGTTACAACCCCGGAAATCATGGATGTTGTTCGGATGGTGCTAACCGGCCAAGTTCAGCGAGAGATCGTGAATCTAGTAAATCAGTACGAACCGCTCGCAGTGGGAGTCAGTGGGGAAGACGCGAATCTATTCCGGGCTGTGCAGCATTACGCCGACGTGGCAGGCGAGAAGGTCGACATCGGGCTAGTCGGCGACATCGTTGAGGTCAATCCTGATTTCATCAATCTGCTAATCGCAGATGGGCTTATCCCGATTGTGTCGAGTGTGGCAACGGACGAAGATGGCAACGTGTACAACGTCAACGCCGACGTTGCGGCCTCGAGGCTTGCGACAGCGCTAAAGGCCGAGAAGCTCGTGATGCTCACGGACGTTGCCGGACTCTATTCTGACTGGCCGAACTCGGACAACGTGATCTCCGAAATCAGCACCTCGGAGCTTGCAGACCTCATGCCGTCACTTGAGTCGGGAATGATCCCCAAGATGCAGTCGGCCCTTGACGCTGTCGAGTCGGGTGTGCACACTGCACACATCATCGATGGCCGAGTGAAGAATTCGATTTTGCTCGAGGTCTTTACCGACACTGGAATTGGCACATTGGTACTCAATGAGGATGGCAATAATGACTGACGAAACATTCAACCCTGGCCCCAACACCGCAAGCTGGCTTGACCGTTGGGACGACTCGGTCATGACCACCTACGGCACGCCACCGATCGTTATTGAGCGGGGCGAGAAGAGCACGGTGTGGGATGTCGACGGTAACGAATATCTCGACCTCCTGTCGGGTATCGCCGTTACAAGCGTCGGTCATGCCAATCCCGCGGTAGCAAAGGCTGTGGCGGATCAAGTGAGCACCCTGATTCACACGAGCAACCTCTACGGCCATAAGCGCACTATTGAGCTGTCCGAACGGCTAAAGGGGATCGTTGAGTCCTACGCGAATACTGGCAACAACACCAAGGTGTTCTACTGCCAAGGTGGTGCGACAGCTAACGAAGCTGCGATCAAACTCGCACGCAGGAACGCAGCGAAGGTGCAAGGGACTGAAACGGCCGGTACCAAGGTCAAGTTGATCTCAACCAACAAGGCTTTCCACGGTCGCACGAGTGGTTCGCTCACATTGACTGGTAAGCCCGAGAAGCGTGACCAGTTCTTGCCGCTTCTAGATGGCGTTGTGTATGTCGACTTCAACGACCTGGAGCAGCTTGAGGCAGCCATGGATGATGATGTGGCGGCAATCTTCCTTGAGCCGATTCAAGGCGAGGGCGGCGTCAACGTTGCCACCGACGAGTACCTGGCCAAAGCGCGTGAGCTCGCGACCAAGTACAACGCGCTCATGATTCACGACGAGGTGCAGACTGGTATCGGTCGTACCGGCGAGTGGTACTACGGTCTCTCCCGCGGCGTTGTTCCTGATGTGATTTCGTCAGCTAAGGGGCTCGGTGGCGGTATGCCAATCGGGGCTTCGATTGCGCTCGGTAACGCAGCGGATCTCTTCGAACCAGGTGACCATGCCACGACCTACGGCGGCAACCCAGTAACGAGTGCAGCTGCACTCGCCGTGCTCGACACCATTGAGAATGAGGCGATTCTCGACAATGTGAAGACCGTCGGTCAGTATTTCAAGGATGAAGTACTGGCTCTCGGGCACCCTGCCATCGTCGAGGTTAGGGGAGCAGGCTTGCTGATCGCTATCGAGCTCACTGAGCCGGTTGCGGCCGAAGCCGTGAAGCTTGCTCTGGCAAAGGGATTCCTGCTCAATGCCGTCACCCCAACTGCGATTCGCGTCGCTCCGCCACTGGTCATCACGCCTGATGAACTCGACACTTTTGTAGCTGTGCTTCCTGACATCCTCGATCAAGTCACCACGAACGGCGACTTGCTAGGGAATGAGTGAACGCCATGCCTCAGATCGATATTTCGAACCCGCGATTAGCTAGCAAGACAGCACGACATCAATGTATCGCCGAGATCCTTGAACGCAACGAAGTGAGCTCCCAAAGTCAACTCAGTTCACTACTCGAGGCCGAAGGCCATGTGGTCACTCAGGCGACATTGTCACGTGATCTCGACGAGCTGGGTGCTTTCAAATCCGAAGGCAACGACGGGATGATTTACGTCATTGCACAAGACGGCTCTGGCGCAGTGTCGATTCCAGCAACCGAGTCGTTAGGTCGGCAACGACTCGAGCGGGTGGCACATGAGCTGCTTACTTCGGCTGCTGGCTCGGCGAATATCGCGGTGCTGCGAACCCCGCCGGGTGCTGCCCAGTATTTGGCGTCAGTGATTGACCACTCGATTGTGCCCGAGATGATCGGATGCGTTGCGGGTGACGACACCATCATGGTGGTGACGGCCGAAGCAGACGGAGGTCAAGCATTGGCGGACAAGTTCATCGAGATGGCCACTCGCAAGGCGACCAAGAGCATCAAATAGTCCAAAGAAACCTGATAAACCCAAGACCCGACAATTTGCGAACTAAACCAACTTTTGAACCAAACCAACTAAGGAGAACAAAGTGACCGATCGCGTAGTGCTGGCCTACTCAGGCGGACTCGACACCTCGGTATGTATCGGATGGATTTCCGAGCTCACCGGTGCCGAGGTAATTGCCGTTGCCGTTGACGTGGGCCAAAGTGGCGACGATATGAACGTAATCCGCGAGCGCGCTCTGGCGTGCGGCGCGGTCGAGGCTGAGGTGGCAGATGCTCGTGACGAGTTCGCTAACGAGTATTGCGCACCTGCACTCAAAGCCAACGCACTTTATATGGATGAGTACCCGTTGGTGTCGTCTCTATCTCGCCCGGTGATCGTCAAGCATTTGGTTGCTGCGGCTCGCAAGCACAATGCCACGATCGTTGGTCACGGTTGTACAGGTAAGGGCAACGATCAGGTTCGTTTCGAGGTCGGCGTGAGTGCGCTCGCCCCCGACCTCACGAGTATCGCACCTGTGCGCGATTACGACATGACCCGCGATAAGGCGATCGAATTTGCTGAGGCCAACAATCTTCCTATCGATGTGAACAAGAAGTCACCGTACTCGCTCGACCAGAATGTATGGGGGCAAGCAATCGAGACCGGATTCCTCGAAGACATCTGGAACAGCCCGATCGAGGATATCTACAGCTACACCCAAGATCCAACGATTCAGCGTGAGCCAGACGAAGTCACTATCACCTTCGACAAGGGACTGCCGGTTGCGATCGACGGACGCAAGGTCACGATGCTTCAGGCCATCGAAGAGCTAAACGAGCGCGCTGGCCTGCACGGTGTCGGACGTATCGATATGGTCGAGGATCGCCTCGTAGGCATCAAGGCGCGTGAGGTATATGAAGCACCAGGAGCGATCACTCTGTTGACCGCCAGGGCCCAGCTTGCCAATGTGACCGTTGAGCGCGAGCTTGCTCGCTACGCTCGCGGTGTCTCGCAGCGTTGGTCCGAGTTGGTCTATGACGGTCAATGGTTCTCGCCACTACGGCGTGCACTTGACGGATTCAACGATGAAGTCAATGAGACTGTCTCTGGTGACGTTCGCGTTGTTCTTGAAGGTGGCCGCGCTGTCGTCACTGGTCGCAAGAGTGATGAGTCGCTGTACGACTTCGGTCTAGCCACCTATGACACCGGCGATACATTCGATCAATCGCTAGCTAAGGGATTCATCGATCTCTGGGGTCTTCCAACCAAGATTGCCGCCGAGCGTGACCAGCGCGTCGGTCGACCACTCGACTAGACACACGACTAAACGTAAGACTGCAGCCGAATCAGGGAGAATAGAACAATGAGCGAAAACAATTCGCAGACAGATCCGAAAGATGCAAGAGGCGAGTCCTCTGGTGGTCTTTGGGGCGGGCGATTCTCTTCAGGTCCTTCTCCTGAGCTTGAGGCACTATCGCGTTCGGTGCAGTTTGACTGGCGGTTAGCGCCATACGACCTATTGCAGACGAAGGCGCATGCATCGATCTTGGCCGCGGCCGGACTGCTTGATTCAGATGAGTTTGCCCAGGTGAACGAGGCAATCGATCAACTCGGCCGAGATGTCGCGTCTGGTGACGCGCAAGCTGATCTGGCCGACGAAGATGTCCACTCTGCTCTTGAACGGATTCTCGTTGAGAGGCTGGGGCCGCTAGGTGGCAAATTGCGTGCTGGACGTAGCCGTAACGACCAGATCGCTACTGATCTACGCCTGTATCTGCGTGTTCAGGCACGCAATATTGCGCAGGTCGTAACCGGCCTTCAAACTGCTCTTGTCCAGCAGGCTGCGACTTACGCGGATGCACCTGCACCCGGCTACACACACTTGCAACGGGCGCAGCCGGTGTCGTTTGGGCACGAACTTGCCAAGCATGTTCACGCCTTTTCGCGTGACTTAAGCAGGCTTCAAAACTGGGATGAGCGAACTTCGGTGTCGCCGCTCGGGTCAGGAGCTTTGTCGGGTTCGGCACTGCCGTTGGATCCCGAATCCGTGGCCGAACAGCTCGGATTCGCTGCCGCGGCTAACAACTCCATTGATGCCGTTTCGGATCGAGACTTCGTTGCGGAGTTCCTCTTCGTCACCGCGATGATTGGCGTGCACTTGTCGCGCCTTGGCGAAGAAGTCTGCCTATGGGCATCCAAGGAATTCGCTTGGGCTACGTTGCACGACTCCTGGTCGACCGGGTCTTCGATCATGCCGCAAAAGAAGAACCCCGACATCGCCGAACTTGCACGCGGAAAGTCTGGTCGCCTTATCGGAGATCTGACAGCTGTGTTGACGATGCTCAAAGGTTTACCGTTTGCCTATAACCGGGATCTACAGGAGGACAAGGAACCGGCATTCGATGCTGTCGACACTTTATTGGTGCTGATCCCGGCGGTAACGGGCATGATCGCAACCCTCGAGTTCGATACCGACAAGATGGCTGAAGCCGCTCCCGACGGCCATGCATTGGCCACCGAAATTGCTGACTGGTTGGTAGCAAGGCAAGTGCCGTTCAGGCAGGCGCACGAGATCGCAGGAGCCTGCGTCAAACTTGCTGACGAGAACGACGTCCAGTTGTGGGATCTTAGCGATGAACAACTTGCGAGTGTTTCTAATGAACTCACTAGCGAAGTGCGCGAAGTTCTGAGCGTCCAAGGAGCGCTGGCCAACCGAACCACTCGAGGTGGTACGGGACCTGCTCAAGTGCGTAACCAGGTGACGCAAGCCATGGAAGGGGTGTCTGAGTTCGCTGCGTGGGGAATCCAAGCACCGATTCCGAACGCACCTGACTGGCTGCAGTATTAGTAGTCAAACTGTTTGGTTGAATCGTGGATGGATCTTCGGAGTTCAAGCTCGGCAGGCCGCTTGGCCGTGGATTCTTTGATCTAACGCCAGTTGATCTTGCCCATCAGCTACTTGGCTGCGTCCTAGCTACTGATCTAGAAGACGGCCAGGTGAAGCTGCGCATTACCGAAGTCGAAGCCTATGGTGATGTTGGTCAGGATCCCGGTTCTCATGCTTTTCGCGGTATGACTGAACGCAATTCGTCCATGTTCTTACCCGGTGGTCACGTTTATGTCTACCGCTCCTATGGGATTCATTGGTGTATGAACATCGTGGCTGGGCGTAAGAACCAATCCGGCGGGGTATTGCTCCGGGGTGGCGAAGTAATCAATGGAGTTGATCTCGCTATGCGCCGCAGAAACTCTGACGGTGTTTGTCGAATGGATCGAGACCTGGCGCGCGGTCCAGGAAGGCTTGGAAGCGCGCTAGGAATTACCAAGGATCTAAACGGTGCTGACTTGGTTGGTAATCCGAAACTCCGCTTATACAAACCCATTTCGATCACGTCAAAGGACAACGAACCAGTCGTCGAATCTTCCACCCGTACAGGCGTATCCGGCGAAGGCCGCCATGCTCTATGGCGCTTCTATTTAGCGGGCGAGCCAACAGTTAGTCCTCACAAGCCTGCAGCTAGCTAGAACGGTGCTTGCATCGACTTGGAAATCGATTTGGTGATCGAAGTAATAGGCATGTGTTTCATCAGGACTTTGACGGCCGCGGCTGAACTCTTGTGTTTCATCAGCATGACTTTTCCAGTCTCACGTGAGGCCTTCTGATTAGCGAGCACCAGGTCTTGAACTCGGCTGCGCCAACGGTCGAGTGCTGCGGGAACGGTAGTCGCATCCGAGATGGATAGTTCGTAAGCCAGTGATGCCGCCGACCGAATGGCATTAGACGCGCCAACTCCTGCTGTTGGTAGGAACCCAATTCCCGAGTCGCCTGCAAGTGCTACTCGATTGTCGAGAGCCACGATCTCAGGGGCCTGAACGTCATCGAGTGGCCATAGGAATGGTTTGCCTTCCACGATTTCCCAAAGGCCTGAAATTTTGGCGGCTCCTGGTGAATGCTCTTCAATAACGGTTCGCAACTGCGCCAGAATCTCGTCAGCGGGAAGGGAGGGATCGGGAGATAGAGCATGTGGAACGGCTACGGCAACGTTGACCTTGCCAGGCATGGGATAAAGCCCGACGAACCCAACAGCGCCCCAGTACTCCGCCACGCGTCCTTGATCGCAGGCTGACTCTGGACACCACCACATCCAGGCGTCGAATCCAGTGCTGTAGGTCTTAGCTTCTCCGAAGAGCTGCTGCCTAACCGCGCTATGCATTCCATCAGCAGCAATGATCACATCGCCTTCATAGCTACTGCCCGACGCTGTTGAAACCCGTACTCGATCACCATCCTTCTCGACGGTGGTTACGTCTTGCCCGAAGATGATTAGGTCGCGAACTTGATCAGCTAGCACTTCAATGATGTCGGATCGACTGAGCGACAGCATCGGACCAAAGTCTGAGAGAAGTTCTGCCAAGTTGACCTCTTGGAGTAACGTTCCATCCGGTCCGTACATCGAGTAGGTCGTGAGTTCAGCCCCGTGGGCTCGGAGTTGATCATGAGCGCCAAAGGCGTTGAACACTGTTCCGCCTAGCGGGTAGAGACCAATTCCGTACCCCACATCGCCGTATCCGGCAGCCTTCTCCAAGACCGTTACGTCGTGGCTCTTTGTTTGATTCAACATGGCTGCCGCAGTCAAACCCGCCATACCGCCGCCGACGATAACGATGTCCATGGGTGTCTCCTCCTTCGTGGAAGTATCTGCGGCGGGTGGCTAACTTGTTGACCGCATATCGATGACCTGCTAGATCACTACGCGCGCCTTATAAGTGTTGACTAGTTTTTGTGTGAATGCTGTGTGACTAGTTCTAGTGGGGGAGTCTATTCATGGGTAAAGTGTCTGACGTGTCTACCTTGATCGACGACCTCGAATGGCGTGGAGCCATTGCCCAAACCACCGACCGCGAGCAACTAGTCGCACGTCTTATTGAAGGCCCGATCGCGCTTTATTGCGGCTTCGATCCAACTGCTCCAAGTCTCCACTTGGGTCATTTGGTTCCGTTGCTCATGCTCAGGCGATTCCAACAGGCGGGACATCGCCCTATCGCTGTCGTAGGTGGTGCGACTGGGCTTATCGGTGACCCGTCTGGGCGCTCAAGTGAGCGGAGTCTGAATACCGGTGACACGGTGGCCGAATGGGTTCAGCGGCTCCGTACACAGATCGAACACTTCGTGGACTTTGATTCCGGTGAGGCAAATGAGGGAGCGCTCGTATCCAACCTCGACTGGACCAAAGACCTCTCCACGATTGACTTCCTTAGAGACATCGGAAAGCACTTCAGCGTTAACGTCATGTTGTCGAAGGATTCGGTCAAGTCCCGGTTGGAGGACCAAGGGATCAGTTTCACCGAGTTCAGCTACATGGTCTTGCAGTCGTGGGACTACTTGAATCTGTACCGCGAATACGGTTGTCGACTACAGATCGGCGGCTCGGACCAATGGGGCAACATCACAGCTGGACTGGATCTAATTCGCCGGGTTGAAGGATCAGACGCTGAGCAAGCATTCGCGTTGACCGTCCCGCTAGTGACCAAGTCGGACGGAGCCAAATTTGGCAAGACCGAGAAGGGCGCGATCTGGCTTGACCCTTCAATGACGTCGCCGTACGAGTTTTATCAGTTCTGGTTGAACACCGATGACCGAGATATTGAGAACTTCTTCAAGCTCTTTAGTCTACGGCCACGTGACGAGATCGAATCGATTTTGAGTGAACAGGCCGAGGCTCCACATAGCCGTGTCGCTCAACGATCGCTGGCCGAGGAGATGACGGATCTGGTCCATGGTCAGGCAGAACGAGAGAGCGCTGTCAATGCTGCCAAGGCATTGTTCGGCGGTGGTGACATTGCGCAGGTGGATGAGCGAACGCTTGAGGCTGTGCTGTCGACAGCTGGCGTAGTCGAGCTTGACGCTGCCGATGTCCGGGACGACGGCATGTCAGTCGTTGACTTACTTGTTGACTCGGGGCTTGTTGACTCCAAGGGTGCGGCTCGTCGAGCAATCAAAGAGGGTGGCGCTTACCTGAACAACGAACGCATCACGGACCAGGAACAGATCGCCACGACGGACCAACTTCTGCACGGTCGTTGGTGGCTCCTTCGACGCGGAAAGAAGAACTTTGCAGGTGTTGAAGTCAAGAGAAGTTGATCTTGAAAAGAGCTTTCATGTCAAAGATCAACTTCGTGACGTGAAACACATGACCCGGTGTTGACGCCCTGGTGTGGAAGGGGTATATTTGTATCTGTTGAAAGCGAGTAAATCGAACTTCAACAATCATCTTCCGATCAAACTTCGAACCAATCGCTCTTCTTGAGCACAAGCTTCGAACGAGAAGAAGAACCGAGTCACCCCCGAGTTATTCGTAAAAAGTGATTCAAGTAAAGTAGTAAGGCAGCCCTGAGAGACAAGGCCGAAAGGCTAAGTGGATCAGTGCGCGCCCGCTCCTTGAGAACTCAACAGTGTGCCAAAAAGTCGATGAACGAAATAAGAATCCTCGGCTTATTGTTTGAAGCCAGCCCATTCGTGGTCTGGCTTAGATAAGCAGGATTCCTTTGAGACAAAGACAGATACGCAAGCGATAAAACGCAAGCAGTTCTGTTCTCTTGTCAGGAAAACAAACAATTCATTTATGGAGAGTTTGATCCTGGCTCAGGACGAACGCTGGCGGCGTGCTTAACACATGCAAGTCGAACGATGAACTAGGAGCTTGCTCCTAGGGATTAGTGGCGAACGGGTGAGTAACACGTGGGCAACCTGCCCCAGACACTGGGATAACCCCGGGAAACCGGAGCTAATACCGGATATGACCACTTTGGACATCCAACGGTGGTGGAAAGATTTATCGGTCTGGGATGGGCCCGCGGCCTATCAGCTAGTTGGAGGGGTAACGGCCCACCAAGGCGACGACGGGTAGCCGGCCTGAGAGGGCGACCGGCCACACTGGAACTGAGACACGGTCCAGACTCCTACGGGAGGCAGCAGTGGGGAATATTGCACAATGGGCGCAAGCCTGATGCAGCGACGCCGCGTGAGGGACGACGGCCTTCGGGTTGTAAACCTCTTTCAGCAGGGACGAAGCGAAAGTGACTGTACCTGCAGAAGAAGCACCGGCTAACTACGTGCCAGCAGCCGCGGTAATACGTAGGGTGCAAGCGTTGTCCGGATTTATTGGGCGTAAAGAGCTCGTAGGCGGTTTGTCACGTCGGATGTGAAAACCTATGGCTTAACCATGGGCCTGCATTCGATACGGGCAGACTAGAGTTTGGTAGGGGAGATTGGAATTCCTGGTGTAGCGGTGAAATGCGCAGATATCAGGAGGAACACCGGTGGCGAAGGCGGATCTCTGGGCCAATACTGACGCTGAGGAGCGAAAGCGTGGGGAGCAAACAGGATTAGATACCCTGGTAGTCCACGCCGTAAACGGTGGGCGCTAGGTGTGGGGAACCTTCCACGTTCTCTGTGCCGTAGCTAACGCATTAAGCGCCCCGCCTGGGGAGTACGGCCGCAAGGCTAAAACTCAAAGGAATTGACGGGGGCCCGCACAAGCGGCGGAGCATGCGGCTTAATTCGATGCAACGCGAAGAACCTTACCTAGGCTTGACATATGGAAGAACACTGTAGAGATACAGGACTCTTTGGACACTTCCAATACAGGTGGTGCATGGCTGTCGTCAGCTCGTGTCGTGAGATGTTGGGTTAAGTCCCGCAACGAGCGCAAACCTTATCCTATGTTGCCAGCGCGTTATGGCGGGGACTCGTGGGAGACTGCCGGGGTCAACTCGGAGGAAGGTGGGGACGACGTCAAGTCATCATGCCCCTTATGTCTAGGGCTGCACGCATGCTACAATGGCCGGTACAAAGGGCTGCGATACCGCAAGGTGGAGCGAATCCCATAAAGCCG
>CAUJDH010000103.1 GCA_963169225.1 Actinomycetota bacterium | reverse complement strand
GTTCATTTTGTGCAGTTGAGAGTGCTCAAACGCGCCATGCCCAAGCGTTTTCTACTAAATATCTAGCATGCGAAAACTTATTGCCACCGTAACGTCCATAGCGCTCACTCTAGGCTTAGTCTCTGCGGCAGCAAGTGGTGTAGCTGCCAGTTCAACCCCGGGTGTGCCGGACGAATCGTTCAACACCAACTTGAACGGTCCAAGTGGTCTCGGTTCTCCAGGGCTCAACAACTACGTCTATTACAACGGGCTTGCCTACGACGGTTCTGGGTACTTGGTCGGAGGATACTTCGACAATGGGCCCGGTTCAGGTGCTGGCGGCAAGCGTGTGTTTCGGGTCAAGAAGGACGGAACACTCGACACGACCTTCAACAATACTTTCACGCAGGCTTATGCCGCAGCCACTGGAGATGTAGGGTTCGAGAACAATGTCAAGGCAGTAGCTTGGGATGGATCCGGATACGTTATTGGCGGTGCATATGCCAACGCACCTGGTTCCGGAGCTGGTGACAAGAGAATGTTTAGGGTCAACGCTAATGGAACGTTGGATACTTCATTCAACAACAATTTGTCCGAAGATCTTGCTGTAGAGACCAGCAATTGGGGACTTGACGGTGGTGTCACTTCGATCGAATGGGATGGGTCCGGCTATATCGTCGGAGGTGACTTTGGTAACGGACCAGGGACACCTGAAGATGCTGACGATCGACGACTATTCAGGGTGAACAAGAACGGCACCCTCGATACCGCATTCAATAATTCTGTGACAGCTGCGATCGGTTCTGCTACTGGCGGCGATGGCTTAAATGATGCGGTCTATAGCATTGTGCCCGCCGACAATGGCTACGTGGCGATGGGAGAATTCTCCAACGCACCCGGAACAGGTGCAAGCCTCCGATCGATTTTCCGGATCAATAAGAACGGTTCCTTGGACAACAGTTGGAACAACACGTTTAGCACTCAGCTAAAGGATGCGAGCGGAAACACTGGTTTAGGTGCCGAAGAGGTGCAGACTGCCACGTGGAACGGTTCAACCTATTTGTTTGTGACTACATCGGATAAGGCGCCAGGTACCGGTGCGGGCCAAAAGCGAGCATTCCGAGCGAAGAGGGACGGATCGCTCGATGCGGCATTCAACAACAAGCTGTCGAACGAACTTGCCGCAGTCACTAGCGACGCGGGTCTGAATCAAGCAGCGTATGCAGCCCCTTGGGATGGATCGGGCTACTTGATCGCAGGAAGGTTCACCAATGGCCCGGGCTCAGGCACGGGCAACAAGGTTATGTTCCGAGTAAACAACGATGGAAGTCTCGACACTGCGTTCAACGATGCTCTATCGAATGGCTTGGCTCCAGACGGACTCAACAACCGGGTGAGGTCGGCTGTTTATGGGGACAATGGTTTTGTCGTCGGCGGTCAATTCACTAACGCGCCTGGCAACGATTCGGACGGAGTCGACAGGCGTGTACTTCGGGTGGCGACCAAACCTTGGCCGAACCCAAAGCCACAGACGTTGAAACCACTCAAGCCCAGGGCAGTAAAAGTCAGTGGCAATGCCAGGTCAGCCAAGCGCACGGTGTCGTGGAAGGCCCCGAATACTGCTAATGGTGCCAGGCCTGTAACTGGCTATCGACTCAAGCTCAACCGAGTCGGCTGCTCGACGTTGATCGTGAACAAGCGACTAGGAAAGAACACGCGCAAGTACACATTCAAGCGCAGCTTCCTTCTCAAGAAGGTCAAGTGCAAGAACTCGACTCGTGGTGAGGTTGTAGCGTCTCGGTTCCACTTCCGGGTTCGAGTGCAGGCGATCAACTCTCGCGGCGCTAGCCACGTAACTGCAAAGCGCTTCATCGTGAAGCGCTAGTGTGACCAGGGCCAGGTAAGTCTGAGTTCTGTCTTAGCCGACGCTAGACCTGACGGCGCGACGCCTTAATTGTCTTCTCGATCACGTCGTACCCCCACGCGACGACGACGCCTATCGCAATCAGGATGTTGACTGTCTGCAGGTTAGAGTCAAGCCAAGTAAAGTGATCGACGAAGGCAGGATTCAGTAGTTGGTTGCTGAGGGCTAGGTAGACGGTTGGGACTACTGCGATGATCGCCAGGTACAGGTTCCATCTCGCGTGAACCGGTTGCAGATCCTGCTTTGTCCCAATCCAGATTGCCAGTGCTGCCGACGCGGCCAAGGTGATGATCATTAAGACAAGCCACCATGTAACTTCTGGGTTCAGGATCGGAGTCTTGATGCCATCGACGGTGAGCCAGCTAGCTTGGTAAATCAAAAAGGCTATCCCGATGATGGAAGCCACTATCTCTGCCGCCAAGTCGCCCAGTCCCTGCTTGGGTGAGATCGGTTCGGGAAGGTCAGCTGGAGTCCAATCCTGTCCCATATCGCCTAGCTCACTGTCGTCGTGATTGGGTTTCGCAAATCGTTGGATGAGTGCGAACACTAAAGTGATCCAGAATGCGATCTGAATTGCCGACATAAAGGCGACCATTAGCGCTTGTCCGATTGCGCTCCACACTGATGTACCGCCAAGTGCGGAGGACGCTCCGGTAGCGATTGCCACAATCGGAATTGTGATCCAGAGAACGGTAACAAGGATCCTGCGCCACGCTGGATACAGCCGTGAATCAATCAGTGTGAGTTGTCGTCCGGAGTATTTGGCGGCTAGTCGGATCGGGTCGCCCATGGCCGTCACGACCTCTTCTTCGGCTTGGGCCCGAGTTAGCCCTTGGTCAACTTTGGCTTCAACGTCGTCAAGCATGGTCTCGCGTAGCTCGTTGGTGATGTCTTGACGTTGGGCGCGAGGAAGCTCTTGCGCGGTGGCTGCAATATAGCGTTCGACTAAATCGGTCATGACATACTCGCTTTCTTGAGTTGAGCGAAAGAGTTGTTTAGTGAATCGATCTCGTCGAGCATCGCGTTACACACTTCGCGGCCGAGTTTGCTGGTGCGGTAAAACTTTCGTGGCCGACTTTCGGTGGTATCCCATGTGCTCGTCAGGAGTCCTTGGTCTTCAAGCCTGCGCAATAGGGGGTAAAGAGTGTTGCCTTCGACCGAGAATCCGCTTTCGTTGAGCTGTACCAACAGTTCGTAGCCGTATCCCGGTTGTTCAAGTCTGAGCAAACAGGCAACAACAACAGAGCCCCGTCGGATCTCTTGGAGCTGAATAGCCAAGACTTCATCTTTGTCCATGTCTACACAATAGTGTGTGAGACACACTATGTAAACCCCTGAATCACAGCACTGCCGGGATGGCCATGAATAAATGACGAACTGGTGACCATTCGCTTCGCGCGGCGGTCTGGTTCTTAGGTTTTAGGCAGTGCTGGGC
>CAUJDH010000102.1 GCA_963169225.1 Actinomycetota bacterium | reverse complement strand
GCGGAACCGTACCTCGATCTGGCTTGAGATCGTGTTGAACTCACAAAGTGACTCAGCTCTTCGCGAATACCTACTAACGGCAAATAAGCGATTGGATGATGACCTGGAAGAACTGATTCGCGATATGCAAGCAAGAGGACTCGTTTCAAAAAACCGGGATCCTAAGTTAGAAGCTCATGCTTTGCATGCCGTGATCGACGGCCTAAGCCTGCACACCATGACATCCCATTCAGTAACCACCCCGAGCATGATCAAAAAGATTGTGAGTGCCCAGGTCCAAGAACTCTGTCATTAGGCAGAGGCGTAGCCTAGAGCTATGACTTCTTCAGATGCCCCCGTCCAGATCCCAACCGAACTCAAGCCAGAAGACGGACGCTTTGGCGCAGGCCCTTCGAGGGTTCGCCCAGAACAAGTTGCGGCTCTCTCTGACGCCGCTGGCACGTTCCTAGGGACCTCGCACCGCCAGGCAACCGTTCGCAACCAGGTAGCGCGCGTCAAAGAAGGTCTGAGTGAGCTCTTCTCACTCCCCGAGGGCTACGAAGTCGTACTCAGCAACGGTGGTTCCACCGCATTTTGGGATGCCGCCTGCTTCGGCATCATCGAAGACCGCGGCGAGTTCCTGTCCTTTGGTGAGTTCGGATCCAAGTTCGCCAAGGCCGCCAAGGACGCTCCGTTCTTGGGTGAGCAGAACATCATCACCAGCGACCCTGGGTCTGCACCCGATTTTGAGGCTGATGCTGCGGCCGACATTTACGCCACACCCCATAACGAGACGTCGACTGGTGTCGCCATCACTCCAGCTAAGCCGACGGGCGCAAGCGCCGATAGCCTGTTGCTCGTTGATGCGACCTCGGCCGCTGGCGGATTGCCAATCGATATCAGCACGGTTGACGCCTACTACTTCGCACCGCAGAAGAACTTCGCCTCTGACGGCGGTCTCTGGTTCTCGATTATGTCGCCTGCAGCCATCGAGCGCGTAGCCAAGGTCAAGGAGTCAGGCCGATGGATCCCAGCATTCCTCGACCTGCAGACCGCAGTCGATAACTCGCGACTAGACCAGACTTACAACACGCCAGCACTGGCCACTTTGTACCTTATGGCTGAGCAGATCGACTGGTTCAACGAGCAAGGCGGACTAGCTTGGACCACCGCGCGCACCGCCGAGTCGGCCAACACCTTGTACTCGTGGGCCGAGTCGACCTCGTACACGACGCCGTACGTCACTGATCCCGCTCTGCGCTCGCATGTGATCGGCACAATCGACTTCGACGACGAGATCGATGCTGCCGCGGTTGCCAAGGTTCTGCGTGCCAACGGCATTGTGGATGTCGAGCCGTACCGCAAGCTCGGTCGCAATCAGCTGCGCGTGGCCATGTTCCCCGCGACACCGCCATCGGATGTCAAAGCCCTGACTGATTGCATCAGCTGGGTTGTCGACCAGCTTTAAGTCGGAGGAGCGACACTAGCTCGACCTAGTCGAGCGGCACGAACCACAGCGAGGCTTCGCCCTCGCTCGCCACATAAAAACCAGTTCCAGCAGAACTGAATGTGATTGCCTCGCCTTGAGTTTGAAGCGGTAAACCGATCGTTCGCCCGTCAACTCCTGGCGGAGTGCCTTGGAACAGTTCGGCTCCGAGGTAGGTGCGGATCACAAACGATTCACCGTTTGGCGCGAAGCTGGCGTCCGTGGTCATGGCCGGCACAGAACCAACACGTTTGGCTGTTCCGTAACCGTCACTAACGAAGCTCTTGGGTAGCGCATAAAGACCGCTTTCAGCCGCCATCCGCTTGCTTGCGATCCAAATTCGTCCGCCAGGGCGTGGATCCACAAGCAGGCCTTCGGCATCGCGCGGCCCATCAGCGTACGTCACGTTATAAGTTTTGGCCTGGACAGTTTGGTTCTTGATCTTATTTGGTTCGGGAATGCGGTAGAGACGAACGCTAGGCCACGTCCCTTGATTGTCCCCAATGTCCCCTACCCAGATCACCGGATCGCCAGCTGAGTTTCGCCCCATCGCGATCGCCTCCACGTCACGTGGATCAACCCCGCCAAGCGTAATCGTGGCCTGAATCTTGCAGGTCGTGTTGTTCACGGCATAGATCCGCGGACCGTCGCCAGAATCGTTGTGTGCCCACAGGATTCCCGGATGTTTGATCGACGCTGCTAGACCACTGATCTCTTCAAGCGTGTCATCGGCAAACTTGCACACAGTCCTCGTCGACCCACCGTCATGACTTCCTTCGGGTGGAGAATCTGTTGCTGCACCGTCATTGCCACGACCTGTAACTCGATCGACGATTCCACAACCTGTCAGTAGTCCTGTGACTACGAACAGTGCCAAGATCAGCAAAATTACGCGACTATGACGAATTCGTGCGGATTCTCGGTTGCTGTTATCCACCTGTTTAGCCTTAGAATTGAAGTATGAATGATCAACAAGATCCAAACTCGGATCCAGGTTTCGACCAAGGTTCTACTCCTAACGATCCCACACAGATTCACAATCTGTCGGACTTGAACGCCAGCGATCTAGACGCCACTGCTGAGCACCCTGCTGTTCCGCAAGACGCAACTGCCGCTATTCCACCTGTCGATGCCCAGGTGCCTCCGACAGTCCAACCTGCGGCTGACCCATACGCTGCCGAGCAAGGCGCAGGCCAACAACTTCCGCCACCCGCTCCAGGCCAAGTGGGCTATAACCAGGCCGGATACCAAGCCCCACCTCCCGGAGATGACAACAAGAGCAATTTGACTGCCCTGTGGATCGTGTTGGCGATCGTCGCGGCTGTTGCGATCGGTTTGGGTGGAGCGGCTCTGTTCGCGAGCAATAACAATAAAACTGAGCCGGTAACGCCAACTCAGACGATCACCGAATCAGCGTCTACTCCGACGTTCGACCCCACTACCCCGACATTTGATCCGACCACTCCGACGTTCGACCCCACTACACCGACAGTGGCGCCAACCACACCAACTACCAATCCACAGGCGACTTCTGGCAATGCTGGGACACCGAAAGCCACCAGCACTGGATCAAGCGATCAAGGATTCAACCAAGGTGGACGCGCGAACTCAGCACCGTAAATAAATTGGTCGTGCCGACCGCTAGCGTTGAAACAAAGTGGCTACCGCCACGACAACTACCAAGCCCACGAGAACTGCGAGCGTAACGATTCTCCGGGTTCTTGGGTTCATAGTTCCAGGTTACAAGTCGCGACCTAGATACCCGTTCCACCGCCCCGAACGTTTAGGCTAGATCCGTGGCTGAGACCAAGATCGATCGTTCGCGCAATATGGCGCCCCTGGATGTCGATGGTGTCAAGACGACCAAAATCGGCACCACGGCGTTCGCTATTGCGTTGATCTTGTGCCTTATCTTCAACCAAAAGTTGGCCGAGCACGATACCGGGTGGTGGATTTGGACCTGTGTCACCGGAGTCATCCTCGGTATCTTGGGTGTCACCTATACCTCTCGTCGAGCCAAGGTCTACGCCGAAGCCCGCGAATCTGGTGACCTTATTGAAGAGACCGTCGTAGTGGAGGACAACGAGTGACTTCACAGATAGATATCGAACTCGACCAGCAATGCGCTGAGGCCGTTGAGCTAGCTCGCGCAGTGTTGATTGAGGATGTCGGCGAGGCCCAAGTCGGTGATCACGTTGAGGTCCGCGCCGAGGCTGAGCGCGTTGTTACGCACCTATTTGCGTGTACCAATAAGGCCTATGTCGGATGGCAATGGGCCGTCACCGTTACTCGCGCCGACGGCTTCGACGAAGTCACGGTCGATGAACTCGTGCTACTCCCAGGACCAGACTCCTTACTTGCCCCAGCCTGGGTTCCGTGGGACCAACGCCTCCAAGGCGGCGATTTGGGTGTGGGCGATGTGCTTCCCACTCCTGCCGACGATATTCGTCTCGTCCAGGGATACACCGGTGCCGACGATGACAGTGCACTCGACGATGACCTGCACCCCGCACTGTGGGAGCTCGGCCTGGGTCGCGTTCGCGTAATGTCTCAGGACGGGCGACTAGAAACTGCTAACCGCTGGGAAGAAGGCACAACCGGCCCTAACTCTAAAATGGCCCGCGAAGCCGATAATCAGTGCTCAACATGTGGCTTCATGCTTGCGATGGCCGGACCTTTGGGTACTGCTTTTGGTGTCTGTGGCAACGAGTACGCACCGACTGATGGCCGCGTCGTCGCTCTAGATTACGGATGCGGCGGCCACAGTGAAGTCGAGCTCGTCCAGGAAGTTGTTCCAGTTGTTCCACTCGCCGTCGATGATCTGACTCAAGACCTCGACACGGACGCAATTACCGAGGCAGAAGAAATCGCATTGGCCGAGGACACCGCGCTTGCTCGTGAAAACGAGCTCACCCCAGACGAGGCTGCTGCTAAAGCAGCGGCGCTTGCTGAAGTTCAGAACCAACCAGCTAACTAGCTGGCAACCGCCAGGTAACCGCTTGATCTCTAGATCGCCGCTAGATCCTCGGCATCCATGATTCGGTACGAGTAACCCTGTTCGGCCAAGAACCGTTGCCGGTGCGCAGCGTAGTCGGCATCCACCGTTTCCCGCACAACGACAGTGTAGAACTTAGCTGTTTTACCATCAGCTTTTGGTCGCAAGATCCGTCCGAGTCGCTGAGCTTCTTCTTGCCTAGATCCGAACGCGCCCGACACCTGAATGGCAACTGACGCCTCAGGCAAGTCGATTGAAAAGTTCGCGACCTTAGACACCACCAGCAATCCGATCTCGCCATCACGAAACTCTTGATAGAGCCGCTGGCGCTCAGCATTGGGAGTGTCACCGGTAATGATCGGGGCATCGAGTTCAGCACCGAGCGCATCGAGTTGGTCAAGATACTGGCCGATCACCAGGGTAGGTTCACCTTCATTCTCAGCCACGATCCGTTTGACCGCATCGATCTTGTGCTGCGAAGTCGCCACCATCCGGTATCTGAAGTCGGCCTCGGCAACGGCGTAATCCATCCGGTCAGTCTCAGGCAGTGTCACACGAACCTCAATACATTCGGCCGGAGCGATCCAACCTTGACTCTCGATCTCGCGCCACGGTGCGTCATACCGCTTCGGGCCGATCAAACTGAAGACCTCGGTCTCGTGACCGTCCTCGCGAACGAGCGTCGCGGTCAAGCCCAGACGCCGACGAGCTTGCAGATCAGCGGTGAACCGGAACACGGGCGCAGGCAACAGGTGAACTTCGTCGTAAACGATCAAGCCCCAGTCATGCGAATCGAGCAGATCCAAGTGGGTATACGTGCCCTTTCGCCTTGAGGTGAGAACTTGATAGGTCGCAATCGTCACTGGACGAACCTCTTTGCGCGCGCCCGAGTATTCGCCAATTTCCTCCTCAGTCAACGAGGTGCGTTTGAGGAGTTCCTCACGCCACTGACGAGCCGAGACGGTGCTCGTGACCAGAATCAGCGTCGTCGCCTTGGCCTCAGCCATCGCAGCTGCGCCAACGATTGTCTTACCAGCACCACACGGCAACACCACTACACCAGAACCACCGTGCCAGAAGCCGTCCACTGCATGCTGCTGATAGTCGCGTAGTTCCCAACCGTCTTGAATCAGCTCAATCGCATGCGCCTTGCCATCCACATAGCCGGCAAGGTCGTCAGCTGGCCATCCGAGCTTGAGGAGCACCTGCTTAAGGTGGCCACGTTGGCTAGGGTGCACCGGCACAGTGAGATCGTCGATCCGGTCGCCGAACATTCCCTCGGTCTTCTTGGAACGCAAAACTTCTTCGAGGACAGACTCCTGCTGGGAGACGAGCAGTAATCCGTGCTCATCATCCTCGATCAGTTTGAGTTTGCCGTAGCGATCCATTGTGTCTGCAATGTCGACAAGTAGCGGATGCGGAACCGGAAACCTCGAGTAGCGGATCAAGGTGTCGACCACAGTCTCGGCATCCAGACCAGCGGCTCGCGCGTTCCACAGGCCCAAGTTGCTCAATCGGTAAGTGTGGATGTGTTCAGGAGCACGTTCCAGCTCGGCGAAAGGTGCGATCGCTTCACGCGCATCATCGGCGAGCTCGTGATCGATCTCGAGCAGTACCGTCTTGTCGCTCTGGACGATCAAAGGTCCGTCAGTCATGCATCTCTCCTACCGATTCGCAGTCTTGTCTTGCTGGGCTTGCCAAAGTGTCGCCGCCAATTCTTGGGCTCGGTCAGGCGAGAGTGGAACGCCGAATCCGGCTTTACTATTCCCCACTGCTGCCAAATAACCATCTAGACTCCGCTGTGCCCGATTCGGGGTGGTTGTGCCAGGGCCAACTTCGCCATTGCCGTCAGCGTCTGAATCGTCCTCAGCGACCGATGCAGATTTGATTGCGTCCGACACTAGGTATTGCATGGGTTGCGGGATCGGGGTCAGGCTCTTGCCTTCTAGCTCGGCCAATACTTCCCGCGGATCAGCGCCGACTGCTACCGAAGTGCGCAGCGTTTCTGGAGTGAGCCGGTAAACCGTTGCGCCACCAGTCGACTCACGACGTGCGATCAGTCCAAGTAAACACCGCAATTCGGGTGCCGGCGGCCCAGGCACAACAAACGTCATATCTGCTTGTGTAATCACTTGGTCAACTTCCGCAGGAAACTGCATTGCCACGGCCTTATGATCGCGATCAACCTCATCGCCGAGCACTCGCGACTCCATCCACGTGCGCCCCAATTCGGTGAGGAACAAGGTATCTTCCTCACCTGTCGCCCGGGTGTGTGCAACAACCCCAAGCCACTGTCCCTCCGTGACTGCCTGCTTGACTACTTCTTGTCTAATGCTCGGATCGAGCCGTGGATAACGTTGCCCAGCTACCTGTTGAATTCCTGACTCTCTAAGCCCGTGTCCAGCATTCACCTTGGACAGCGCGCGAAGCACTGCCATACGGACTGAGAGGCTTACCGGCAATTTGGCTTTTCCACTGAGCGCATTGATACGTTCGCCCTCGAAGTTCTCAGTGTTGATCAATTGGGGAGCCAAGTCGGTGGTCGACCACACCCGCGACAGTTCTAGCCATTGCTCCACAAAGCTCAACCGGCTCCAGGCATCGAACGATTCGGTCAGGACGACCTCAAATTCTGAGCCCCACGAATCAGTAGCCGCTAAACCCAAGAACCCCGCTTGGGCAGACAGCTCAAGCCAAAAACCTGCTTGATTCGCTTCGAGCTCAAGTTCGTTACTCAAGGAGGTGAGCTCGCGGACTCCGATCCCTCCCCCCTTACGAAAGCTGGGCCGAGCAGACCGGATCCAATGCGCCACATCATCGACCAAGATCACAGCATGCATCGCAACTTGGCTGGCATCGACTTGACCGGACTCGTTGAAGCCAGTTACCGCCACCGTGACAATTTCTTCGGGTTCTGACGCCGTCTCTTGTAGTTGGTCATGACTGACGGCCTCGCCATCCTCTTCATCTCCCGCGGCCGCGTCTCGACCAAAAGCTTCGTCCAGAATCGTGCGAACCGGGCCAGCGACAAACAACGCTGCCCCCGGATCGCTTGGCGGCTGACCCCACAACAGCGCCCGATCCCATAGTTCTTGAAGTTGGTCGGGTTCAATCTCTCGATCCTGGATCAGTGTGGTCAATGAGCCGACTCCAGAATGTGTACGCAATTCATGAAGCAAAGCCAACTGGCGTGAGTCCAGATTGTCGAGTGCCATACGTACGCTGGTCGGGTTCGTCACCCGTGTCGCGAGTTCGGTGAGATCAGCGGGCAGCGGCGTCACCACGTCCGGACGGTTGAGAAGCAGCATCTGCAACTGTTCAACCGAACGACTACGAATGTCGTCGGCTACGCTACGCGGCGCTCTTGTACCCATCCTTGCAACGATACCCGCCGTTACTAATCAGCGGAAGTACGCTAGGCTAACCGGAATTGTCAAGATGATTTCAGGTGGCCCACACAATGCACCAAATACCACCTGAAAGCTGCAAATAAGGGGGTCGCGATGCCAAGCGGTCGAGTTAAGTTCTACGACGTTGAGCGTGGATTTGGATTCTTATCATCCGAGGACGGTGAGGACGTTTTTGTCCACGCCAGTGCACTGCCCGCTGGGGTGGATTCGCTGACACCCGGCTCCAAGGTTGAGTTCGGGATTGTGGACGGCAAGAAGGGTAAGCAAGCGCTGTCTGTCACGGTAATCGAACGTGCTGCCTCGGTGACCAAAGCTACTCGCAAGCCAGCTGAAGAAATGGCTCCGCTGGTCGAAGACGTCATCAAGCTTTTGGATTCAGTCTCGAACGACTTACGCAACGGTCGCTACCCAGACGACACTCACTCTCGAAACATTGCCAAGGCTTTGAATGCCGTGGCATCCAACTTTGACGTGTGAGAACTTGGCTGGCTAACTAGCTCTGAACTAGTACGAGGGTTCCCTCAACATTGATGTCGATCGTATTGAGCTTTGAGAACCCAGGGATTGGAATGTGCACGTCGGTAAACGTGGCGGTTCCCTCCACTGCCAAGGTTTGCCCATCTGCTGATTGGGTCCCGACGATCGACATGTCGACTATTACGTCTCCGGCTTGAGCTTTACCTGTAAATGAGGTCTCGGAACTCCCCTGCTCACCTTTACCATCGAAGACGAGAATTCCATCCGAACCACTGGCAATCAGTTTTTTGAACTGAGGATCCAGAATCGGATATCCGGTATTGATTTGGTTGATATCCATCTTGACTTCCAACTCAGCTTCTGCAGAGTCCCAGTTGAGGAAGCCGCCCACGATCGGCGCAGTCGCATTCACTTTGAATATGCCGATTCGCTTTGTCTTGAGGTGAATAAGCCCTGAATCGGGAGAAACGTCCCACTTGCCTGTTTGTTGTTCACTCACGCCTTGAACTCTCTCATAAATCAGCTACTCGTTGACCTTCCTCGTACAAAAAGTTCACACTTTGTCACCTAAAAAGCCCTACCCAAGCAGGGCAATTCCCGATAGACAGGAACTAACGGGGGCAATGCCGGAGACCTACCGAACGGGTAGACAAGCCACGCAGGAGGAGCCATGAACATTCCTACCGTCCCTCACAGTCGCACGCAGCCTGCGGCCGAGTCAGTGACGATCCCTCAAAGTAGATCCAAGCCCACCGCTGAGTCGAGCAATTCCGATCCGAAGTCCACTCGCAAGAGGGCCAGTTCACTCTCGCTTCGCCGCTACGCCACCGTGGTACGCCAGACCGCTTGGCGCCTCACAAGCACTGTGCGCGAAGCAACCGCTGACGGCTCACTGGGCTCGGCTGAAATCTCGCGCATGCACATGTGGGTGACCGCTGACTTGGTTCCGTGGGCAATCGAATCGGTAGAACAAGTAGACGATGTCGCCAAACGCCAAGCCCTCGCAATCGTCGCGGAGGTCAAGCGTCTTGATGCCGAACTGTCTGCCTCGATAGGTACCTCCGCTGCCGACATAGCCGAGCAGCTGCGTAAACAAGGCAGCGCACTTGTTCGAATACTGGCCGCTGATGACTAGTACTCCCTAGTGCACCCCGCAGAAACTTCCTCTCACAAGAAAAGTGGGCTCCGGAACTGATAATCAGTCCAGAGCCCACTTTTCATTTGTGGACTTAGTGATGCATGAACTTAGAAGTCCATGCCTCCCATTCCTGGATCACCCGCTGGCATCGCTGGAGCCTTCTCAGGAAGGTCAGCAACAACGGCTTCAGTGGTGAGGAACAGTGCAGCAATCGATGCAGCGTTTTGCAGCGCCGAACGCGTCACCTTGGCTGGATCAATAACGCCAGCAGCAATAAGGTCGACATACTCATCGGTTGCAGCATTGAGACCGTGGCCGGATGGAAGGTTGCGCACCTTCTCTGCCACGACTCCGCCTTCGAGACCAGCGTTGACCGCGATCTGCTTGAGCGGAGCCTCAATGGCTACCTTGACAATGTTCGCGCCAACAACTTCGTCGTCACTGAGGTCAAGGTTGGCAAATGCTGCCTCGCCCGCCTGGATTAGGGCAACGCCACCACCGGCGACGATTCCCTCTTCCACAGCAGCCTTAGCGTTACGGACTGCATCCTCAATGCGATGCTTGCGCTCCTTGAGTTCAACCTCAGTAGCTGCACCAGCCTTGATCACTGCGACGCCGCCGGCCAGCTTGGCCAGACGCTCTTGCAGCTTCTCACGGTCGTAATCGGAATCGGAGTTCTCGATCTCAGCCTTGATCTGGTTAACGCGGCCCTCGATCTGAGCTTGGTCGCCAGCACCTTCGACGATCGTGGTCTCATCCTTGGTGACAACGATCTTGCGAGCGCGGCCAAGGAGCGACAGGTCGGTTGACTCAAGCTTGAGTCCAACTTCTTCGCTGATCACAGTTCCACCGGTCAGGATCGCGATGTCCTGCAGCATGGCCTTACGACGGTCACCAAAGCCAGGAGCCTTGACGGACACCGAACGGAAGGTTCCCTTGATCTTGTTGACCACCAGAGTTGCGAGCGCTTCGCCCTCAACATCTTCAGCCAAGATCATCAGCGGCTTACCCGACTGCATAACAGCCTCAAGTACCGGCAGGATGTCCTTGATCGAGCTGATCTTCTGGTTCGCGATCAGGATGTAAGCGTCTTCGAGGACTGCTTCCATACGCTCCTGGTCGGTCACGAAGTATGGCGAAACGTATCCCTTATCGAAGCGCATGCCCTCGGTGAGCTCAAGCTCAAGTCCGAAGGTGTTGGATTCCTCAACAGTGATGACGCCCTCTTTGCCGACCTTGTCCATTGCCTCGGCAATAGCATTGCCGATCTCCGGGTCAGCGGCCGAAATCGACGCAGTTGCGGCGATCTGTTCGGTCGTCTCGATGGGCTTGGCGGCCTCAAGCAACTGGTCCGAGACAGCGGCAGTGGCCTTCTCGATTCCGCGCTTGATCGACATTGGGTTGGTGCCGGCAGCAACGTTTTTGAGGCCTTCACGCACGAGTGCCTGAGCCAGAACGGTAGCGGTAGTGGTTCCGTCACCAGCAACATCGTCGGTCTTCTTGGCTACCTCTTTGACAAGCTCGGCGCCGATCTTCTCGTACGGATCTTCGAGCTCAATGTCCTTAGCAATGGAAACACCATCGTTGGTGATGGTTGGTGCGCCCCACTTTTTCTCGAGAACTACGTTGCGACCTTTGGGGCCAAGGGTGACCTTGACAGCATCGGCCAGCTGGTTCATTCCACGCTCTAAGCTGCGGCGTGCTTCCTCGTCAAAAGCGATCTGTTTCGCCATGGTTTAACGTCCTCCCAGACGGGTTAGTTTGTGGTGGCAAACAAGTGCCCGCGACGGAAAGTTCCGCAGTCAACTGATCCTTTCTCAGCTGATTTTGGAACTCACTTGAGTGCCTAAACTGTCACTCTACCACCGAGAGTGCTAATTGTGATTCGGGTGCTCTGGGTTGAAGATTGAGAGGGACATTGCCGCCAAAACTCGTGGGCTTACCTCATTGTCTAAGAAGCAAATAACTCAGAAAGCGACTTCAAGCGTTCCTCGTCGACACGGAACCATGCCCATGTTCCCCGCTGTTCACGATGGAGTAAACCTGCTTCGGTCAGGATCTTGAGATGGTGACTGACGGTCGGTTGACTCAGCCCCACCGACTCGTTGAGGTCGCAGGCACATGCTTCACCACACGACTTGACCAAAGACAGCAGTTGCAGCCGAGCCGGATCAGCCACAGCCTTGAGAACTACGGCGAGCCGCTCAGCATCTTTACGAGTAATTGGTTCACACAGTCCTCCCGCGCAACAAGAACTAATGTCTTCGAGCGGAAGCACGGGCTTCACTTCATTAGTGGCACTCACCATCAGATCTCCTCATATATTGACAACTATCAATATATTGGTTAGCTTCTATATTGACAACTATCAATATAGGGAGGTTGAAATGAATATCGAGTTTCAGGTAACTGGCGGATGCGACTGCGGTTGCTGCTAACTATCACCAATAGAAGAAATCTCACATTGAAACGTCAACTTTTTGCTGAGTTTCTGGGAACCTTCGTTCTCGTTATGGCAGTTGTCGGCTCCGGCGTCATGGCCACCGAATTGACCAATGACGCCGGGCTGCAACTCTTGATCAACATGCTGGCTACCGTTGCGGCGCTTGCGGTACTTATCTGTCTTTTCCAGGCATTCTCGGGCGCGCACTTCAATCCTGCCGTTAGCCTGTCCGCCATGATCCAGGGCGAACTACCGAAATCTGAGGCTGCTAGCTACGTCACCATCCAGATCGTCGGAGCAATTGCCGGAGCCACCGTCGCCAACATCATGTTCGGTCTCCCCGCTTGGTCCACCGGGACCTTTGAACGCGGCGGGATGGGCGTTCTCTTGGGTGAAGTAGTTGCAACTGCTGGTCTCATACTTGCCATCGGAATCCTCGTTCGTACAAATCGAACCTCCTTAGTCGCTCTCGTGATCCCCGCC
>CAUJDH010000101.1 GCA_963169225.1 Actinomycetota bacterium | reverse complement strand
TAGGTGCATAGCTGCACTTATAGGCAAGTTATGCACCTAGACATTCTGGAAGCGTCGCTAGGTATAAGTAGCTGGGGGAACCGTCATCACGACATCACCGCATAAATATCGGAGTGGCTTGCTCACCACACCTGAAGTGACAACTAACCCTTCAGCAGTCCCCCCTTCATAATTCCACCGGTTGATGCCAGCTATAAATGACAATCAGTAGCCTTCCCCCAAATATGTCTGCAAAACCAGCCAAAATATTCCGAGGAACTACCGTCCGGGTGACTAGCCGATTGGCATTACAGCAACGAGTCGCGCACCTGGAGAGAGTTGATCAAGCGACCATTCAACCGCGCATTCTTGAAGCCTGGCCATTCCGAAACCGGTTGAATCCTTACTCCAGCCACCTGAACCGTTGTCGACCACCTCAAGCATGACGGAATCATTGCTTGGAGTTGTGATCGTGATATCGACCTGAGTCGCGTGGCCATGACGAACAGCGTTGGAGATAGCCTCTTGACAGATCTCCAACAACAATGAATTAGCCACTGTGTCTCGTTCTAATCGCCAAAGAACCTCACTGGAAGCCACTAGGTCAATAGTCGATTGATCACGCCACAAATTCTGCGACTCCTCTACTGCACCGACTAATGCCAGTGGCTTTCGGTTTCCTTGGAGCAATGACGGGATAGTTTTCATGAGATGTTCCGTGACCTCTTGAGCGCTCTCCGCAGAGACTTCTGGCCGCTCCGCATCCCGGCTCGATGACTCCCGCAACTTGTGGAGTGCAACGTGCAATTCTGATTGCACCGGTCCGTGCAGAGCTTGCGCTAGCCGGCCATTTTGATACCAAAGCACGCCTTGACCTCTGGCTGAAGTCCACGCAAGTTCGTGGGAGAGTGCGTCAAGTTCTTTATCCATTCGGTCGAATGTGTCAGTGAGACCCAGTGCGACCATTCCCAGCAAGGTCAGAACAACCGACTCAAGAATAAACACTGAAAGAATGCCCGTTTGATTTTGGTCATCGCCAGCATAATGAGCGACCACAAGCCCTGCCGGAGTGCTAGCTATCGCCAACACAATCACAACCGTCACATAACGAATCAGTGAAGTGAGTCGACCCAAATTTTTGATGATCAGATTTGCGCACACGAGAGCCACGGCCAGCATCGGAACCGCAAATAGATACCCAACCAACGGAAACCCGCTGAATATGTAGTACTCCGAAATCAATATCAAAAAGATCACCGGAACGCAGAACCACCACGGACGAAGGAACCGTTCAAAATGCACTTCGCGCCAAAACAATCCCCACGAAACAGAAAACTGTTGCGGCTCGATTTCTGGTACTTCGATGCGAGGAACTTCGCGCGCCAATTGATGACTCATCGGACGAACGATCTCGACCGCAAGTTGAGAGGTCCGCTCGATGACGACCTCGGGTGACCCTTGTGAAAGTTCTCTAAGTTCAGCTTCCAATTGATCTTGAACCTCTTGAGCAATACGAGCGTGATCGTGGTTGATCGAATCACTTGCTGCCACAGCTAGCTGATCGACCTTGACTCGTTGGGCAACAACTGACTCAGTTTTCGCTAGGTGTCGCCTACTCATCGCTACAACATAAGTACTCAGTAATAGGAGCGTCTCCATGAACAAGGCATAGGCGACCATTCGCAGCGGTATATTCCCCAACGCACCTTCTTCGTACGGGAACTGAAATATGTAAATCGCAATGACCGAGACCCTAAGTAAACCGCCGATAAAGAAAACAACCAGAGTCATTATGATTCGGCGCATGTCTGTGAGTCGGCGAAGAACCACATGCCAACAAGTAAAAATAAAAGCAAACATGGGAATCGCGCTACCTGCTACTACCAGGGCTGTTACAAAGCCGCTTGCTGGCACATAGTCATACCTGCTAATAAGGCCACTCACTCCGCCAATAGCGACAACCCAAATAACAAGTGGCCAGGAGCAGACACCATCGCTGGTAGCGAGCACCAATACGCGCCTGAAATTGGAATTCGATGAGTTTATCCGATGCGAATCACTACGGCCTATTCGGAACGCCAAATTGCTGGGCATAGAGCCGAACCGCCTCGCTCCTGGCATGCACAACAGAGTCATTATCTAGCCCAAGTTGGGTATAGATAGTAGTAACCAGCTTTTCTACTGAACTACGCGACTTCCCCCGGAGATTCGCAATCTCCCCAACCGAATATCCCTGTGCGAGCATCCGCAAAACCGTCAATTGGTTGCGAGTCATATTGTCAAATGGCGGTTTAAGGTCAGACTCCACGACAACCCCGCTAAAGCCAAGGGCATCGTCTATCGAACTCAAGAGCACCCCGATGTCCGAAACTTGGTCTTTAGCAAGTAAACCCGTGCCCTTAGGCAGATCATGCGCAGTAAATCCAGCTGATACCAAATCGGGGTAACGAGTCAAAACCAACCGCGCAACTTCATCGTGATTGTCGGCCATGTACTGGGACAGATCGATTCCCGAGGGACCTGGACCAAGATCCAGGTCGATGAGAGCTACGTCGAATTCGACTTCAGACAGCAGATCTCTCGCCTCCGATGCATCATGTGCCACTTCAACGACAAAGCCGTTGGATTCGAGGGTCGATTTGAGAAGCGCACACAGCATCTCTTCATCGTCGACTATCAAAACATAGCGAACAACTGGTGACGACATAGTCCATTACTACCTCAGTATTGAAGCCGCTGCATGAGGGGCAATTCCTTGAGCACAAACCTAGGGCTTCTTTCTCAAAACATCGGCCCTAACCGGTGGAATTCCACCAGTCAATCGGACTACTTCACATTCATAATGAGTTTGCTAGTCGACGCTTTGCTGAATCCAGCCGAGTTCTTGGCTTGAACACTTACTGAAAAGATGTAACGGCTTGGACCGTACTCTCCGCGTACCGTTCTGAGCTGCTTTACAGCCCTTAGTAGCTGCTTGCGTGTCAGCGTGTAGCTAGTGCGATTCTTATTAAGACTCTTGACAATCAAAATCTTCTTCTGACCGCGCAGCTTCACCGTTAGTCGGTAGCCGACTACCGGTCGTCTAGCATTCGTGCCTTTTGGTTTAGACCATGACACCACGAACTTTTTGGCAGTCGGCTTACCCTTGATTGACTCTTTCGCCGGCTTGTTTGGCAGTTTGATAGCGGCTTCGCCCGCTTTCACCGAACCAGAAGCAACCGACATGGTTGAGGTTCCCGCCCCATTCTTAGCTACCACAGTGAAGGTATAGGTTCCACCAGGCGTGAGCCCCTTGACCACACAACGCAGCGGATTCACACTGGCCACAACCGTGCATGTCTTACCGCCGGGTTCAGAGGTCACTACATAGGACGCGGTAGGACCGCCGCCTGTCGATGGGATCACCGTCACCTCAACGTCACCTGGACCGGCGGGCTTCGCCGTGGGCTTACCCGGCGTCCCGGGAACACCCGGTATGACTGGATCGGACTCAGCAGAATCGCTTGAGATATTCACCGAATTCTCAGCAGCTGCTTTGAACCTGTACGGCTTAGCCGGATCAAGACCATCAATCGGGCACTCCAGCTTGTTCGTGGGCAGATCAATACTGCAGGTTCCGGCATCATTTTCTTCATCATCCATGGCCGTCACAATGTATTTGGTTGGTTGGCCGCCGGTCTCGGAAGGAGTTACCGTCACTGTCACTTCACCCAAGCCAGTCACTTTTGTCGTAGGCGTGCCCGGGGTATCAGGTGCCGTGTTTGGTGTTACTTGGTTCGATTCAGAGGAAGCAGTCGAGGTTCCTACTACATTCGTCGCTGTTACTTCGAACGTGTAGTCGGCGACTGGATCCAGACCAGAAATCTCACAAGCCAATGGATCGGCAGAAGCCGGCATCGTGCACGTCTTGCCGGTAACCGGATCTCCGTTGCTGTCTAAGGCCTGGACTGTGTAAGTCGCAACGGGGCCACCATCCAATGACGGCTCGACCTTCACGTTGACCCGTCCCTTTCCACTAACTTCGGCTACGGGAGTTCCTGGCGAACCGGGCTTACCGGGGACAATCGGGGCAGAAGCGACCGACGGATCCGAAGAGCCGGCCGAGTTTTTGGCCAACACCTTGAACGTGTACTCCGTAGTCGAACTCAAACCAGTGAGATCCCACTTCAGCGGAGTCGGCATTGCAGGAATCGTGCAGTCGTCGATCGGGCAAGTAACTTCCTCACCATCCTCAAATGCTTGCAAAGTGTACTCGTCCACTCCGCTGCCGGAATTCGGTGCGACTGAGACAGTTACTTCACCCTCACCTGTCAGGACAACAGATGGCTTTGCAGGTTCAGCTGGTTCGACGTTCGGATACACCGATGGATCCGAAGGCTCAGATGCCGCTGACGTATCGACCACATTGGTCGCGCTCACAGTGAAGGTGTAAGCGGTGTCTTTTTCAAGTCCAGTGAACTGGCAAGACAACGGCGTTTGATTAGCCTGAACTACGCACGGAGCCACATCGCCAGAAGGCGAAGGCATGATCGTGTATGAGTTAGGCGTTCCACCACTCAAAGCCGGTGTAACCGTTACCTTAACCTCGCCCACATTTGTGGCCTCTGCTGTGGGTACACCTGGAGTATCAGGTGCCTCTGCAGTCACCTTGTTCGATAGATCTGACAAGTCAGAGTCACCGGCAGCATTTTGTGCCACCACTTCGAACTGGTATTCAGTCGAAGGTACCAGCCCTTCAACCTCACAAGTCAACGGATTCGGCCAAGCGCCAGCTACCTTCTCGACATCACAATCAAGCGAGCCCTCTACCGGAGATGGGATCGCAGTCACCACATACTTCTCCGGCGCACCAGTACCGGCGACTACTAGGGGAGCAAACGTTACTCGTGCCTTGCCCAAACCTGTCACTGCAGCCGTTGGCTTACCCACCTTTGCAGGCACATTCGGCACGATCCCTGTAGAAGCGTTGCTCGGCTGGGAACCTCGATCGTCATTGAACGCGACTACTGTGAACGTGTAGCTTGAGCTAGGAATCAGACCAGTGAATTTACACGCCAACGGATCCGGCCATTCGCCGTTGATAGGAGAAATTTCACACGGAGAAGCTCCTACTCCGCCAGCGGGAGTAACGACGTATTTAGTGACACGGCCTTCATCACTTGCCGGAATAACCTCTACATCTACGATGCCGGCACCTGGACCCGCCAAGGTCACTTTCGGAGCCAGCGGCTGAGTAGGTGCACCTACATCAACTGGATCTGACTGTGCCGGATCAGAAGACCCTGCGACGTTGGACGCGACAACCTCAAACATGTATTCGACATCAGAATCTAGACCGGCGAAAATACAACTGTCGAGCTCGCCATCGGGCAATGTAATCTCACACGATTCCGGGCTAACACCATCGGCTGGAGTCGGGGTCACCGTGTAGCTCTCAGGTTCACCGCCATCACTAGGTGGAACAACCGTCACCTTCACGTCGCCATCTGATGTCACGTGGGTCGTTGGCTTGCCTGGTGTCCCTGGACGTCCCGGAACGATAGGTTGCGAGGGATCGGTCAGTGCTGACGGACCAACGTAGTTAGATGCCGTAGCTCTAAACGTGTACGAACCAGATTGATCTAAGTCCTCGAATGCACAAGTCAGTGGCTGGGCCAGATCAGTGATTACACAACCGTCCTCTACCTCGCCATCGAGAATTGCGTAAATCTGGTAGCTAGTGGGCAGTACACCGGCTTCAGCTGGCGTTATTGTCACATCAACTGATCCCGGTCCAGTCAGTACAGCAACTGGGATCCCTGGACTATTTGGAGCTACATTGGCTTTTACCGGCGAAGACGATGGCGACACACTTGCAGGTGCAATTGCATTCGAAGCCGTGGCAACGAAGGAGTACTCGAGGGTCGGGTCTAGTTCCTCGACGATGCATGAGATCGGATCATCACCTTGGGGCGTCGCTGAACATACGCGATCAGCCTGCAGTTCACCATTGAGGAATGCTTGGACTGAATAGTTTGATGGCGTTCCACCTGTAGTTGGTGGAGTTATGGTCACCTCAATTACACCTTCGTCTATAGCCTTGGCCGTCGGAGCCGCTAGCGGTCCAGGCGCGGCATTGGCAAGAACAGAATTTGATCTTGGTGAGGCAGCTGCTCCCCATCCGATGTTATTGACAGGATACGAAATGAACTCATATTCCTGAGTTGGATCTAGACCAGTGAATTCACATACGGTAGGCAAGTGGTCAGGGTTAACATTTACGGAACAGTATTGACCGTCTACTGACCCTCCGCCTTTGTAGAAGGCTGTCACGCCATATCCACGGGCCGCTCCATGCGTATCGTCAACGGTTGGAGGGACAATAGTGACCCTGATCTTTCCCGTACCAACTGCCACTACTGGACTAGGAGCAGGCGGAGTCCCTGGAACCATGTTTGCGAGGACTGAGGCGGCTGCTGAGGGCTGGCTCACTCCCGCGGCGTTCGACGCAACGATGGTAACTCTGTACAGTGCATTCGGATTCAGATTCGCAATTTGGCAGGCCAACGGATCTGGCAAAGGATCTGAAGTGAGAGCACACGTCTGGACATCACCGGAATCCAATGAATTGGTCGCAGTGATTAAGTAGCCTGTAGCGGTATTGTTTTCGGTCGCGGTAACTGTTGCCGTAACCTTGCCAACTTCGTCAACCGTGACTGAAGGTTCACTTGGAACCGCTGGGGGGCCTGGATCGATCGGAGCACTTACAGCACTTTCAGCGCTCCCACCATCATTCGTTGCGGTTGTCACGAATGTGTATTGCTGCCCTGGAATCAAACCAGTGATTTGACAGGTCAGATCGGGAAGAACGGGCGAACAGAGTGATCCCACTACAATCTGGTCGCCAAGGAATGCTTGGGTGGAATACGAATTCACTGGCGAACCTGAGCCTGCGGGCACCACAGTGACATCAATAACTCCTGCTGCAGCAACCTGCAGTATCGGAACCCCAGGAGTATCGGGGAGAGTAGCCCACGAGACCTCGTCTGATGGCTCTGAAGCAGCACTGTCTCCAACGCCATTGCGTGCGACCACTGTGAAGGTATAGACCGCACTAGTATCTAGTCCGCTGAACTCGACTTCGAGTCCATCTGCGACCAGCTGTTCAGTTGGGTTCCCGTCAGCGATGCCATCCTTATAAGCCTGAACCAAATACTCATCAACGGAACCACCTAGGTCAGTAGCTGGGACAATCGTGACAGTGACGTTACCCTCGATATCCGGGTCCTTTTCTACCGTCGGTTGCCCAGGCATTGCTGGAACATTCGCAACGATTGCTGATGAGGAATCTGACCAAGGTCCTGGACCCGCTGAATTAACTGCTCGAGCTTTGAAAACGTACTGTGTGTTCGCGTTCAACCCAGTAATGCTGCATGTCAACGGTGAGACGAGAGTGCCGGTACAACTCTTTCCCGATACCAGCGTGCCACCTTCGAAGGCTTGATATTCGTAGGTCGTATCGTCAGTTGGCGGCGGTAGAAGCGCGAACCCTTGGACAGTGACTTCGCCAACTCCAGTAGCTGCCGCAATCGGAGCTTGTGGTGTCTCTGGAACTACATTGGCATAGATCGCTGGTGACGTTTGATCTGAAGAGATCTCGCCATACTCGCCCACCGCCCTAGTCACGAATGTGTAGAGTTCCGAGGGGTTCAAGTTGGTGATCGTGCATGGCGTATTTACTGTTGCTGCCGGGACCACACAGAATCGTTGTGGCTCGTCGTTTGAGTCGATTGCCTGAACGATGTAATCACGGACCACACCAAGGGTCGCAGCCGACGTACCCGTCTTGATAGTGACGGTTCCTACACCAACAGACTGCACAACCGGAATAGTCGGCTTGGCAGGTGGCCCTGGGATGATTGGTCCAGTCGCGGGCGACCGAGCGGAAGTTCCACCGTCACCAGTGGCTTCTGATCGAAATGTGTACGGAAGTGTTGGGTCTAAGCCAGCGATCCGACATTCCCAATTGCCCCCGACCTCGGCAGCGTCACAGCTTCCCGCTTGTGAGTTGTTGGATCTGAATGCAAAGGAGCGGTATGAGGTAGCGGTTGCACCTCGAACATCAGGCTTGACCCTCACAAGCGGAAGTAGTATTCCTCCTGGATTGTCTGGGTTAGGAACGGGAATAACATCCGGAGCGTACGGGGTATTCGGCGGTTCAGGGCAGGCACGCGAAATATTCACGAAGTAGTCACGTTCATCACTGACGGGGTCTTCAGTACGAACCCGAATTCCAGTGAGATTGTCACCGCACTGAAGGTCGACCACTTGGCTAGTGACTCCCTGATCCAGCACTTCACCGTTGAACGTAATCACAGCGTCTTCTTGAACTGGAGTGAAATTCACTATTGCCGTCTCACCATCAACTGCTGTCCCGTACTCAAAAACCTCAGGGTCAAAACTAGGGTCAAGGGTCGCATCCGTAACGGACAGACTCTCCAAGTAGGGCCCATAGTCCGGGGCAGCCTGGGCTGAACTCGCGCCAAACCCGACTAATAGACCCGCAGTCAGGGCCATTGACGAAATTGCCACCAACAGTTGGCGAACCTTCTGCATTTCTCCTCCAAGAAAGCCAAACCCCGAACTTGCTTCGACATGAAGCAACTGTGATCAAGGGCCGGTGGAGAAAAGGTACCGATTCGGTGGTCTCACTCATTACCGAAAATCGGGGAACCCAGAATATTTATGACAATCTGTCACGATACGTGACGATCGACAGGCAGGGTTGCACTCAGCGTGGTGCCATTAAGCCCAGAAGCTCTATCCCATGTGAGCGCGCAATCGTTCAACTGCTTGGTACCGACGCCTTCCTTCCGAAGGCTCGAATCGGACCGTCCGTTGTCTATTAGTACCAGCGACACGGTCTTGTCAGTGTCAAGGTGCACTACCAGATCAACTTTGGTTGCTGATCCATGCTTGATGGCATTTGAAATTGATTCCTCAACTACGCTTAACAGGATCTCTGATGCGACTGCATCCTGCGATAGAACCAACATCGTCGACTCGTCAAGATCGACTTCGATTTCAGCAATACCTTTCCACAAGGCTCTGGTATCGGCTAACCGATCGAAACCAGACAAAGAAATTGACTCAACCGCATCTGACGGACTGAAGTTCGACGATAGTGAATGGATAAGGTCACTGCGCCGCCGCTCAAGCTCCCCAGAGTCAGCGGTGCCCTGCTCCTTCTGCCGATACAGGGCACGAAGGTATGCAAGAAGTTCTGCTTGTACTGGTCCGTGAAGAATCCTTGCAGTTCTGCCGGCCTCATGCCATTGCTCCATATGGGCCCGCGCTAACACCCAAGTCAATTCTGCTTCTACTGCATCAAGCTGCTGGGAGGTCTTGTTGACACCATTCAGATGGGTAGATGCCAAGGTCACCAACCAGGTGATCACCACACCTGTTACCAAAAAGACTCGACTAGGTCCAAGTTCGTCGTCTTGTGAAGTCAAGAGGTAAAAGACGACGGTTGCCGGAAGTAGCGCAACCACTATCAACAAAGACACAACGATGAGACTCAAGAGCCAATTCGTGAAACCGAGGTACTTTCTCACAACAATCTTGACGATAAACAGCCCAAGAAGCATCAGCGGAACCATGGCGAAAATCGCCAACATGTCTGCGAAGTCGAAGATCATGGTAAACGATGTACAAATGTAGAGAGAGAACACAACTGTGGTCAACAGCGGTTCAAATTGAATAACGATGTGCTCTTTCTCCCACAATGACTTCCAACTCACCTGGTACTGCTCTGGGTCGACAGTAGGCATATCAACCGAGGGAATGTCTTGAGCCAACTCACGACTCAAAGGGCGAACAACCTGAGCAATAATGCGCTCTGTTTCACCTATAGTCTGCTCTGGATCCGCCTCCCGAAGCCGAGATAATTCCAAGTCCAGCGAGCGTTGAACTTCACTATTGCGTATCGAATGGTCATGCGCGATTGATTCGTTGACGCTTTCGACCGCTAGTTGAACCCTGGCATATTCAGTACGAAGTTGACCTACCTTCGATCGATTGGCTCGAGAAATACCCACGACGTAAGCCCCAATAGCTAAAGCGGCAGTCATCAATGCGGTGTAAGCAACCCCGCGCCAAGCAAAATTGCTGTAGTAGGCCAACGCCCCTTCGCCTTCAAGGGCTGTCCTTATGAGTAGATCGAGCACACAGTATCGAAGAACTGCGCTGCCGACGTACGTCGCCAAAGTCGCTGCAACTCTGGCCCTGCCTTCTAGGTGGCGCAAACACAAATACCAACAGACCCAAATCAAGGCAAACATGGCTACGGAACTAAGAAACACCGCCACAGCCAGCTTCGCTGGATCGATATCGTTCTCAGAGTATCCGGACAAAACGGCGTCAAAGACGCCCAATGCCATAATCCACCCGGCCAGCGGCCACGAGGCAATCCCGTCGCCGGTGGCTAGCTTCAAAAACGACTTCCAGTTACCACCGATGGAAACGGAACTCACCCCAAGTCGTCGGTTTGGCGTGGAGGTGGGCCAAAGGCCTTGCAGTAATACCGCACTGCTTCTGTGCGACGGTTTATGACGTCATCTGACCCAAACCCCAAATAATCGTAGGTACTGGTCAGCACCTTTTCTATTGCGCCTTCGGTTCGCTTACGCCGTCTAGAGATCTCGGTATTTGTATATCCCTGCGCCACCATTCGCAATACTTGTAGCTGGTTGACTGACAAACCTTCCAATGGTGGACTAAGAGTGTGTGACATATTGACTGGTTCGTCTCGTAATGCTTTGTCAACGGCCTCAATCAAAACCGACGAATTCGTTACCTTTTCTTTGGCCAGAAAGCTTGTGCCGCTAGGTAAGGAACATTCGTCCATCCCAGCAGCTACAAGATCTGGGTACTTCGTGAGGATCAATTGAATGATGTGCGGGTAGGTTTTGGATACATAGTGAGATAAGTCAGAACCAGATGGGCCAGGGCCAAGATCCAAATCGATGATAACGATGTCCGGTTCGTACTCCTCCAGAATGTCTCGAGCTTCACGTGCGCGTAAGGCAGTCTCAACGTCAAACCCTTGAGACTCGAGTACTTCTTCAAGCAACGCGCCAATGATTGGCTCGTCATCAACGACGAGCGCAAATTTGTGATCAGATTCGTGCATCTCTTAGTTATACCCAGCCCGGCTGGCTATATCTAGCCGTACCGATTCTGGCTATCGGAACGCAGCCGAATTTCAGCATTAATTCGGGGTAACCATAGTTACGCTACTCGCAAAGCCACTCACGATCGTTGGGGATTCGAGTTACGTGGTAGATCAACAGCCTTATGCATGTCCGATCCACTACGTAACTCGAAATCCCAACAAAGATGGCGTGTACCCGGAAATTTCGAGTACACGCCATCTTTGTTTTTGGATCTCTTAGGCAGGCAACTCCACCGCTACCTCAGCCACGCCACCTTGGGCGGCGCTGACCTTGCTGTCGAGCGTTGCGCCCGGAGCAAGAGTGCGAAGCGTCCAGTCGCCTGGTGCCGCGAAGAAGCGGAAGGAACCTTCCGCGTTCGTTGGCACCTCTGCGGTGAACTCACCACTGCCGTCGAGCAGACGCACGTAGGCGCCACCGACTGGCGAGCCGTCACGCGTCACGACGCCTTGGATTACGGATTCTTTGGTGGCATCTACACCCTCGATCGAGTGACCACCCTTTGGTGCTGCGCAACTCATAGTGAGCCTCCTCCTGCAGGCGAACCTGCCTCTGAACCTAGTTGGACAGGAACGCCAACAAGTGAACCCCACTCGGTCCACGAGCCGTCGTAGTTTTTGACGTTCGGAACACCGAGGATCTCGTGCAGCACGAACCAGGTGTGAGCCGAGCGCTCACCGATCCGGCAGTAAGCGATGGTGTCCTTGCCAAGATCAACATTCTCAGCCTCGTATAGCGCGGTAAGCGCCTCATCGGCGAGGAAGGTGCCGTCATCGTTCGCGGTCTTGGACCACGGAATGTTGGCGGCTGTTGGAATGTGACCTGGACGCTGCGACTGCTCCTGTGGCAAGTGAGCCGGAGCAAGTAGCTTGCCGGAGAACTCGTCTGGCGAACGAACATCGACCAGGTTCTCCGAACCGATTGCATCCTCGACATCGTCGCGGAATGCGCGGATCGAGGTGTCCTGCTCCTGAGCAACATAAGTGGTTGCGGCACGCTCGGGAACCTCGGTAACGAGCTCACGAGAATCGAGCTCCCACTTCTTGCGGCCACCATCAAGCAGACGCACGTCACCGTGGCCGTACAGCTTGAAGTACCAGTAGGCGTAAGCAGCGAACCAGTTGTTGTTGCCACCGTAGAGAACGACGATGTCATCGTTGCCGATTCCACGCTGGCTCAAAAGTGCCTCGAACTGCTCCTTGTTGACGAAGTCACGACGGACTGGGTCCTGAAGATCATCCTTCCAGTCGATACGAACCGCGCCACGGATGTGGTTGAGATCGTATGCAGCGGTGTCTTCGTCGACCTCGACAAGAACTACTTTGTCGTTGTCCAGATTCTCTTCCACCCAGTCAGCGGTGACGAGTGATGTCTCTCGACTCATTGATCTTTTCCTTTTCTTTTGATGAAACTTCTTATGTGATTTTCGATTTTCTTTAGGGGGATTGATACTTAACGAGCTAAGCCTTCTTACCCAACCGAGCTGCAAGCAGATAAATTTCGCAACCCAGACAGAAGTTGAATACAGCGTTGAGGAGTGCTGCTACTAGAGCCAAAATTAAAGCTGCATAAAACAACACGGACAGTCCTGCGAGGTACCCGATCAAAGCCAGCAGCGCGAACACCAGGCCAACAAGCTGTGCGAACTGCGGTGGCCTGACATCTTCAAGTTCCGCGGGCGGTTGCAAACGTGGACGCACCAACCTGCTGTAGATGAAGCCGTACGGCTGGTATTGCAGACCAACCAAGCCACCTAGCGCGAATGCGATGGTTTGAAGAATCAACAACCCTAGGGTGACTGGCGAACTCGGACCAAATAAAAGGGCGAGAATCAGAACGACTGCAGTGACTGCAGCACCGAACCGCGGACCGCGCGGGTCAACTTTTTTGGGCGCGGCAGTACCCGTTTGAGTGCTGTTCGAATTGAACTGTGATTCTGACATGTTTGCCTGTTCCTTGGATCGTGAAGTTCCACGAGTGAGTCTGAAGTTCTGGTGACATGGCTAGGGGCAGACCTTGCGGGTCTGCTGAAGTGCGAAAGCGCAAATGCGCGACGAGACCTCTAGCAGGAGGAACACATACAGGTACACATGCGGCAGAAATCAACCGCACGACGCTTCGTCAGCATGACCTGTGTAGACATAAATACGAGACTAAAGGATTTGTTTTCCATTGTCGATACCGGGGGCCCATTTCTCACTAAGTGAGTTAAGTGTGGTTATTGGGCGGTTACTCAAATACCGTTGTTCAGTTTTCAGATCAGCGGATGCTTACGTCAACGGATGCACCGTCGAAACCTAATGCCTGTCCGAGAGCCCCAACGAACTGTTGCGGACGAAGCTCCCCACTGGCTCGCGACACAACCTTGCCGTCCGGATTTACCAACAAGACCGTCGGCGTGCGCATTATCGATAAGTCTCTTGTGAGATCGAGGTTCTCCTCAGCATTGATCTCAACGCTCTCGATACCGGGTACCGTCACTTTGTCCAGCACAAAAGCGATGACCCGCTTAGTAGAGATGCATGGCTGACAGAACGTGGACGAGAACTGCACCACCGTAAGCGACGACCCCAGCGGCTGACCAAGTTCAGCCTCGGTAAGGACGAGTTCGTCGCCTTGTTCAGTAGCTTCGGACTCTTTGAATTTGCCGTTATTTCGTTTGAGCCAAGCACCGCCGAATCCGACAATGACGAGAACCGCGCATACGATCCAGAGCCCTTGTTGAGACATTAGTTTTGATCCGCTCCCACTTCGGTTCCAGCTTGAGTGTCGAGACTCGCGCCGTCACTATCGTTCACATGTTCGGTAGGTGCAACGACAAAACGGTATCCGACATTCCTTACCGTGCCAATCAAGCCTTCGTTCTCGGCGCCCAGCTTGGAACGCAGACGCCGCACGTGAACGTCAACAGTGCGGGTACCTCCGAAGTAGTCGTATCCCCACACTTCTTGTAACAACTGCGTGCGCGTGAATACGCGTCCGGGATGCTGGGCCAAGTACTTGAGCAGTTCAAACTCTTTGAAGGTCAGGTCTAATGCCCGGCCACGAATCTTGGCCGAATAGGCAGCTTCATCGATAACGAGATCACCATTGCGGATCTCCTCTTGATTGACATCGTCACCGTCGTTTGCACGTCCCACTGCCAATCGAATACGGGCGTCGAGTTCAGCGGGTCCGGCGGTCGCCAAGATCACATCGTCGACTCCCCAATCAGAGTTAACGGCGATCAGCCCACCCTCAGCGACTACGAGAATCACTGGTGATTCGTTGCCAGTGGCGAGGATGACGCGGCAAAGAGAGCGAATATTCGACAGGTCACTGCGACCATCAACCAAGATGACATCCGCGTCAGGTGCGTCGAGTAACTGGGTGCCATCGGCCGCGAGCACACGCACTTGATGCTGCAAGAGGCCGAGCGCTGGTAACACCTCGACACTTGCGGAGAGCGTGTTTGTCAGGAGCAATAGCGAACTCAAGTCGGCCTCCCTTCCATGGATCGCGTGGGTGATCCCGCAGGAGAACCTGCTGGCCTAGCTGAGGACACTCCTATAAGTCTAGGGGAAACAGGGAATTGTCGGTACTGCAAGTGACCGAATACACCCGTAGAGTCAGATCGTGACTCCCCACTCGATCGAAACCTCCAGACACTTGGCACCCGGCGCCAAGACGGAGTTGCGCGAGCTTGGGTCTGGCACTCAGTTGAGCGACCAGGCCTTAGCTCTCGTTGTGAATGCGCCCGAAGATGCGCGCGAGACCGATACTGCACAGGAGAAATCCGACGGGCTTTTCTTAGTCGCTCGTGATGGCAATGGTGGCCTCCACGCTGCAGGGGTTGTAGACACCCGAATGGATCCGCCTGTCGCCGAATTCGTTGCCGACCTCGGGGTGGACAACCCAGTCGACTGGGTGCAACTAGTGTTCGACGAGCTTGCCAACAATCCACCGGCACCTTCGGTCGTGACGTGGGATCACGGTGCAGACACTGCTACTGGGCGCTTGGCCCAAGCTCGCGGATGGCCTGTTGCCCGTCAACTCGTAATCATGGAAAAACCACTCAATGACCAAATCGAACAATCCAAAGTGCCTGATGGATGGCAGTTGCGCTCGTTCAGTCCAGAGACCGATGAGGACACTTGGCTCGATCTCAACCGACAAGCATTCGCGGACTTGCCAGACCAAGCAGCTTGGACGGTTGACGACCTGAGAGCTCGCTACCAAGAAGACTGGTTCAACGAGGACGGATTCCTCCTGCTCTTCGACCGTGAAGGCACTTTGCGCGGGGCACATTGGACCAAACAAGAAGGCGCAGTCGGCGAGGTGTACGTGCTCGCAGTAGCCCCCGGATCCGAGGGCCTAGGACTTGGCGCACTGCTCACGAACGCCGGGCTGAGCCAATTAGCGGACGAAGGTGCAATCAAAGTGCAGCTATATGTAGATGCCAAGAATGTCAAAGCGCTGGCGCTGTACCGGAAGCTTGGCTTCACCGAGTTGGCGCGAGACACGCAGTATCTGGCAGGCTTAGGCCATGTCTGAGTCCCTCGAAGTAGTCGACGTCACGTCAGAGAGCCAAGAGCTCCCGGACGACCGGTTCATCGACCGTGAATTGTCATGGATCGCCTTCAACCGTCGCGTGCTTGAGCTGGCCGAAGACCCCGAAGCTCCGTTGCTGGAGCGAACAAAGTTTCTCGCGATTTTTGCCAGCAATCTCGACGAGTTCTACATGGTTCGCGTCGCGGGCCTGCGTCGCCGCATCGCCACCGGGATCGCCCAGCGTGCTGCCAGCGGTTTACTTCCGCGCGAGGTCCATGAGGCCGTTCTCGCCGAGAGCCATGGACTCATGCGTCGACATGCAGATCTATTCCACGAAGAGATCCTGCCGGCCTTGGCTCAGGAGGGGATCGAGCTCGCCAGATGGACTGAACTCACCGACGAGGAGCGCCTCAATACTGACGAGTTCTTCCAAAACCACGTGTTCCCAGTCCTGACGCCTCTGGCCGTGGATCCGGCTCACCCGTTCCCGTATATTTCTGGTTTGTCGATCAGCCTCGCCGTGGCGATCCGGAATCCAGAAACTGGGATCGAATACTTTGCCCGCGTCAAAGTGCCAGAAACTCTGCCCCGGTTCGTGCAAGTTGGCTCGCAACGATTCACTCCGCTTGAAGACCTGATCGCAGCAAATCTTGAGGCGCTGTTCCCTGGCATGGAAATCCTGCAACACCACACCTTCCGCGTCACACGCAACGAGGACGTCGAGGTGGAAGAGGACGATGCCGAAAATCTACTTAAGGCGCTAGAACGCGAGCTCATGCGTCGCCGCTTCGGTCCGCCAGTGCGTCTGGAAGTCGAGGAGTCGATCGATGACGATGTGCTCGACCTGCTGGTGCGCGAACTAGGCGTCAACGAAGAAGAAGTCGTCAAACTCCCTGGGCCACTGGACCTGACAGGCCTTTGGACCTTGGTGAACCTGGATCGCGACGACCTCAAAGATCCTGCGTTTCTACCTAAAACCAATGCCGAGTTGGTCGAGGCCGAGACTGCCTCTGAGCCAGATGTGTTCGAGGCTATGAAGCGCGGCGATGTGCTGCTGCATCACCCATACGACTCCTTCTCCACGAGTGTGCAACGGTTCTTGGAGCAGGCTGCGGCAGACCGCAAGGTGCTCGCGATCAAACAAACCCTGTACCGAACCTCGGGTGATTCACCGATCATCGATGCGCTGATTGACGCAGCTCAAGCCGGCAAACAGGTGCTGGCGCTAGTCGAAATCAAGGCGCGTTTCGATGAAGAAGCCAACATCACTTGGGCGCGCAAACTGGAACGAGCCGGCGTGCACGTGGTCTACGGACTTGTCGGCCTCAAGACCCACTGCAAGTTGTCAATGGTCGTGCGCGACGAAGGCGGCAAGCTGGTTCGCTACTGCCACATCGGCACCGGCAATTACCACCCCAAAACGGCCAGACTGTACGAAGACCTGGGCGTACTATCGGCCAACGAAGAGGTTGGCGAGGATGTCGCGAACCTGTTCAACCGGCTTTCGGGCTACTCACTCAACACTGACTATGACCGGCTCCTGGTTGCACCGCACGATGTTCGCTCTGGACTTGTACACCGGATCGACCGCGAGATTGAGAACTTCCAAAACGGATTGCCTGCTCGGATCCGATTCAAGTGCAATTCGATCGTGGATGAACAGATCATCGATTCGCTGTATCGCGCCTCCCAAGTCGGCGTTCCCGTCGACATTTGTGTGCGCGGAATCTGTGCACTGCGGGCAGGCGTGCCGGGCTTGAGCGAGACGATCCAGGTACGCAGCATCCTGGGCCGGTTCCTTGAACACTCGCGGATCTACGAATTTGCCAACGGCGGTGACACCGAAGTGTTTATCGGTTCTGCCGACTTGATGCACCGCAATCTTGATCGCCGAGTCGAAACCTTGCTACGGATCCCCGAAGAGCATCACATTGCCGAGATCGCCAACCTGCTCGACCTCAGTTTCGATGAGGGAACCGCATCGTGGCATTTGGAGTCAGACAACACCTGGCGCGGTGTTCTTAGAGACAGCAACGGGGAGCGCCTTATGGATCTGCAGACCCACTTGATCAACACTCGTCACTCTCGCCTATCGGGACAGATTCCGGGATGAGTGACTTGGCAGGCAAGGGGGAGCAGATGTCGCAACCAGTCGAAGCCTCAACGCTGATTGAGACCGTCGGTGCGGCTGCGAATGCCGCACCGATCGAAGCTGTCGAACCGGAGACTGGGTTCGTCGCACTGATTCAGGTACCTGAACCCAGCACACCCGACCAGCCAGCTAGCTTCGCGATTCGAGGGATCGTCGCCAAATACGCCAAGGCCTTTGCTCTGCAAGATCAACGTGTTCGCCGCGATGAGCCAGACTCTGTTCACCAAATGCGCGTCGCTGCTCGCAAACTGCGCTCAGCGCTCAAGGCATTCAAACCACTATTTGACGAACAGTGGGCTGAGGAGTTGCGCACCGAACTCGGATGGGCAGCAGGTGAACTCGGTGCTGCACGCGACACCGAAGTAATTGCCGAGCGGCTAGCTCGCCATGCAGGCGATTTGAATACGGCCGATGCTGAACGAGTCCAGGCGGCATTAGCTCCCTACCTTGAGGCCCGCGAACTAGAGGCCCGCGAACACGCGATGAGCTTCCTCGACCTCGAGCGTCACGACCAACTGCTAAACACTTTGGTGAAAGCAGCTGAAAACCCGAAGCTCACCTCGCTTGCCGAGCTGCCTGCGCGCGAAGTTCTACCCGAATTGGTGACCAGTTCCTTCCGCAAACTTGAGCGCCAAGTCCACGAACTACGGATGGACGGGCCGGCCGAAGCCTGGCATAAAGCCCGCATAACAGCCAAACGAGTGCGCTACAGCGCCGACGCACTCAAGGTTGTATTCGGTGGCCCTGCCCAAAGACTCGACCTCGCAATGTCAGAAATTACCGACATATTGGGGGATCATCAAGATGCGTGTATCGCTCAGGACTTGCTGAAGGAACTGGCGGGAACCGAAGGAATCGACGGCCCGACTGGCTTCTCACTGGGACTGGCACACGAGCGCGAATACGAGACCGAGATTCACGACAGGACGGAGTTCGAGCGGGTGTGGCCCGAGATCCAACGGATCTTCCGACACACTCAGCTGGGTTAATATGCGTCGACCAACTAAGCACAAGATCCATGCAGCAGGCGTAGCCCTACTGCGGGAAGTTGACGGCCAAACTCAAGTCTGTGTGATCCACCGGCCTCGTCACAAAGACTGGTCACTTCCCAAAGGCAAATTAGACACCGGTGAGCCGATTATCGTCGGTGGATTCCGCGAATCCTGGGAAGAGACGGGAATTACCGTACGGCTCGGTGTTCCGCTGAAGGCGCAAGAGTACAAAGTCAATGGCGACACCAAGATCGTTCACTATTGGCGCGCAACGATCGGCCAAGAAGGCAAGTTCGAGCCCAATGGCGAAGTCGACAAGATGGAATGGTTCCCGATCGACAAGGCACTCAAGAAGCTCACCCACAGACGTGACATCCAAACCGTCAAAGAAGCTGTGAAGGAACCCGAGACGACTGCACTAGTTATCTTGCGGCACACCAAGGCGATGCGCCGGGCTATGTGGAGCAATAAGTCGCGCGATATGGATCGTCCGTTGGCAGTCGCCGGTCGCCAGCAGGCGATCGCACTCACCGAGATCCTCAATGCGTACGGGATCTCGCGCGTCTACACCTCGCCGGCCAACCGCTGCGTCTCGACAGTTGCGCCGTACGCGCAGGACTTCAATCACCAGCTGCGGCTGGAACCGCTTTTTAGCGAAGTAGATTTTCCGCTCGACAAAGAGGCAGCCCTAGCTCGGTTAGCCAAGATCACTACCAAGAAGGCGCCGACAGTCCTGTGCACTCACCGCCCGGTGCTGCCCGATTTGTTGAAGGCACTTGCCGAACAGTTCAAGATCAAAGGTGGTGCCAAGGTGTTCGCTAAGCCACTCAAACCCGGCGAGTTCTACGTCCTACACCGTCAGCGCATAGCCAAAGGCGAGTACCAGGTAGTCGCAGTAGAGCGCCACGGGGTATGAGTTAGCCAAAGCGACCGGTGACGTAATCCTCAGTCGCCTTGTTGGCTGGGTTTGAGAACATTTGTTGCGTTGGGCCTGCTTCGATCAGCTTGCCGGGCTCCCCGACCGCCGCGAGGTTGAAGAATGCGGTGGTATCACTAATACGAGCGGCCTGCTGCATATTGTGGGTCACGATCACGATGGTGTAATCCTCTCGCAGCTCGCGGACCAAGTCTTCGATAGCCAGCGTCGAGATCGGATCGAGTGCCGAGCATGGCTCATCCATAAGCAAAACTTGTGGCTGCACTGCGATCGCACGCGCAATACACAGACGCTGCTGCTGACCACCTGAGAGTCCCGCGCCCGGTCGATCTAGTCGATCCTTGACCTCGTCCCACAGATTGGCTCCGCGCAGTGAACGCTCCACAATGTCGTCGAACTCGGACTTCTTGACCTTGCGGCCGCGATCCAGCTTGAGACCTGCCACGACGTTGCCTGCGATCGACATGGTGGGGAACGGGTTCGGTCGCTGGAACACCATGCCAATTAGGCGACGCACGTTGACCGGATCAACGTCTTCGGCGTAAATATCCTCACCGTCGAACGCAACCTTGCCGTCAACGTAGGCACCAGGAATCACCTCGTGCATACGGTTGAGCGTGCGCAGCAGGGTTGACTTGCCGCAGCCGGATGGCCCGATGAAGGCAGTCACTTGTCGCGGCTCAATCGCGAGGTTGACATCTTCGACGGCAAGGAAGTTGCCGTAGTACGCATCCAGATCGCTAATATCAATGCGCTTAGCCATTGAGTCCCCCTTGGGGTTCGTGAGTACTGCTTGTTGGTTCGGTCATGAGTTGTCCTTATAAGTCGTTTTATTTGCTCTTGGGTGCGAATCGGGCGGCCAAGACTTTGGCGACGATGTAGATGACTGCCACGAGGACAATCAGCACCAAAGCGCCAGCCCAGGCTCGATCCATCGATGGATTTGTACCGTTAGCGATCTGGTCCCAGACGAAGGTCGGGATCGCTGCCTGTGGCCCACTGAACACATCCAAGTTGAGGCTCTGAGTCATAAATGTGGTCAGCAACAGCGGCGCTGTTTCACCAGCCACCCGCGCTACAGCCAGCATGACGCCGGTGATGATGCCCGAGAGCGCTGTCGGAATCACGATCTTGATGATCGTGACCCATTTGGGAACACCCAAGGCATAGGATGCTTCGCGCAAGTCCATAGGAACCAGCTTGAGCATCTCCTCTGCCGTCCGCACCACCACGGGCAACATGAGAATCGTCAGTGAGAGTGCAGCTGCGAATCCGGAACGGTCAAATCCGAACGTCAAAATAAAGCAGGTATAGATAAACAGACCAGCAACAATCGAGGGGACGCCGGTCATAACATCAACAAAGAATGAAACAGCGGCAGCCAGTTTGCCTCTGGAACCGTATTCCACCAAGAAGATCGCCACCATGATCCCCACCGGAACAGCGATCAAGGTTGCAACGCCCACTTGTTCGAGCGTGCCGATAAAGGCGTGGAAGATTCCGCCGCCTTCACGACGTGGGCTGATATTGCGCATTGTTGAAGTGAAGAACTCTGCGTTGATCGCCGCGATACCTCGACTGAACACCACGATGAGAATCGAAACCAAGGGGATGATCGCGATCAATGCCGTGAGGTAAACGACACCAGTCGCCACCTTGTCCGTCGCTCGGCGGCGCTTGAGACCACTTGTTAAGTCATTCATCAGTGTCCCTCCACAAAGTCACGTTTGCGAGCGACGATCAGTCTGGCAGCCATATTGACGGCGAGGGTGATCAAGAAGAGCACCAGGCCGGAAGCAACAAGTGCTGAAAGTCCGATAGAGCCGGCCTCGTTCCACTTGAGGGCAATATTTGCTGCGAATGTGTTGCCACCTGGTTCAGTAATGTGCCAGTTGATCTCGAACAGAGCCGACAGCAACAACGCGACAGCAATCGTCTCACCTAGTGCGCGACCAAGTCCGAGCATCGCGGCCGAGATCATGCCTGGGCGTGAATACGGGAACACAACCATGCGGATCATTTCCCACCGAGTTGCACCAAGTGCCAAAGCCGCTTCGACGTGACCCTGCGGAGTCTGTACGAACACTTCGCGCGTAACTGCCGAGATCGTCGGAATGATCATGATCGCTAGGACCACGCCTGCGATGAAGATCGAGCGGGTATAAACGTCTTGGTCGTTGGCGAACAGTGGGATCCAGCCGAACCAGGTGTCGAGCCAGGCGCTGACTCCGATCATGTTGCCCATAAGGAACTCGAGCCCCCACAGGCCGAAGATGATCGAAGGCACTGCCGCCAATAGGTCGACTAAGAACGCCACCACTTTGCCGAGCGTGGGCTTGGCATAGATCGCCACGAAGAGGGCGATGCCGGTGCCGACCGGAACAGCGAGCACCATGGCGATGATCGCTGTCATCACGGTGCCGAACGCAAGCGCCGCGATTCCGAATGCGGGCGGATTGGCATCCGGTAACCACTGTTGGGTCGTAAAGAAGTTAGCCGTGTTTTCGCGTAGGGCGGGCACAGCGGTCACCGCCAAGAAAACTCCGATCCCCAGGGTCAGCAGGAGTACGAATACTCCCGCTGCCCTGGACAGACCGAAGAAGACCTTGTCACCATTCATGAATGTGGCCTTTTTACTCTCTTTAGTTCTCGTGAATCAGCGTTAGCTGATTGCCTTGACTGCGTCTTGAACCTTGGTCAGAAGGCTGTCGGGGATCGGAACATAACCGATCTCTGTCAGTTGCTTCTGAGCATCATTCGAAGACGTGTAGGTCAGGAACGACTTGGTGAGTCCAAGTTGGTTCTCAGGCAGACCCTTCTCACAAGTCAGCTCATAAGTGACTAGGACGATTGGGTAAGCACTCTGTGCAGCCGTGTCGTACTTGAGCTCAAGGGCCAGGTTGTTCCCTGAACCGACAACTGTTGCCTCTGCGATTGCCTTGGAAGCGTTCTCCGAGGTGGGCTCAACTTCGCCACCGGCAGTCTTAAGCGTTGCAGTCTTAAGCTTTTGGTCCTGAGCGAACGAGAGCTCCACGTAGCCAATTGAGTTAGCAGTGCTACTCACAGCACTGGTGACACCCTCAGTGCCCTTGGCACCCTGTCCACCCGGTGCTGCCCATTCCTTGCCTGGCTCGTAAGTCCAGTCAGCTTTGGCCGCCTGGCTGAGGAAGTCAGTGAAGTTGGCTGTGGTTCCCGAGGAATCGCTGCGGTGGAACTGAACGATGTTCGCATCAGGAAGCTTGGTGCCCTGGTTGTCTGCGGCGATCGCGGGATCGTTCCACTTGGTGATCTTGTTCGAGAAGATTCCAGCCAAGGTCTTTGGCGTCAGAACCAGCTTGTCGACACCCTCAACGTTGTAAGCGGCAACAACTGCACCACCGACCATCGGAATGTTGATCGCAGGACCCGAAGCACAACGCTTAGTTGCTGCATCGAGGTCCTTATCCTTGGCAGCAGCATCAGTTCCGGCAAATGCTGTCTGAGCGTTAATGAAGTCCTGGATTCCAGCACCTGAGCCGTTGGCTTGGTAGTCGATCGTGGCACCCTCGCAAGCCTCTTGGTATGCGTTGATCCAGTCAGTGATCGCGTTCTTCTGAGCGGACGAGCCAGAAGCCTTGATCGAGCCGCTTGCACAGTCGATGTTGCTATTACCGGACGAAGTATTTGAACCTGAGCTGCCACATGCAGCCAAGGCGAAAACGCTGGCAGCGGCAGCCGCTGTCAACATTACAGTTTTAGTGGTCTTCACTAATCCTCCATTTGAATTCGGATGCGCACTTCTTCGTACGCAATCCTCAAGTTAGATAACCGGGGTGACCACAGAGCGGCGCAAAGGTGAACGGGGAATGAACGTGGAACACACGCTTGGAATGGCCTAGGCTTGACGGGTGATTACCCACGTTGTACTGCTTGCGTTGAACGATCCGGCTGACCGAGATGAGGCCGTCGCGCGCTTATCAGCATTACCCCAATCGATCCCCGAAATCGCGACCCTGCAAGTGGGGGTCGATACCGAAGCGACAGACGGTGCATCCGATATTGTGCTGATCACAACACATGATGATTCGAGTAGCCTGAAGGCCTACCAATCGCATACCGTTCATCAAGAGTTCTTAAGTTGGTTGAGACCTAAGCTTGCGTCGCGAGCAGTAGTCGATACGAACAGTCTGAACTCGATCTAATTCCTAATTCACGGCTGAACTACTACGGCAAACCTGGGGAGAGTAATGAAGATTAAGTCAAAGCCCGATGCTATTGACTTCCTGCTGGCCAAATTGGTCGAGCAGCTACCGGTTGCCGCACAACTGTTCTTAGACGCTGTGGAGTCGGGCAAGAAGAAGCGCCCGGACATGCTAGAGGAACTGCACCGCATGGAGCAGAAGGCTGACGAGCAACACCTCAAATTCCTCGACAAGGTGGGTGACTCGTTCATCACCCCGTTCGACCGCGAAGATCTGTTCGCGATGGCCGAGTCAGCCGACGACTTTATTGACACCTTGGATCATGCTCTCGACCTCATCGTTCGGTTTGAGCTCGGGTCTCTGCCTACCTCGTTTGAAGAAGGCGCCTACGATTTGCTGCTCATGGCCGAAAAGTCAGTGACCGCTATCGAACTAATCAAGAAGCCTAAGAAGCTCCGTGCAACCTGGCAAGAGATCAGCGATCTCGAGAATGCGATGGATGTTCGCTACAACGAAACTATCGCTAAGTTGTACAGCGGCGACTTCGAAGTTTTCGAGGCCTTGCGCCTCAAGAATGTGGCCGATGCAATGGAGAAGGCCGCTGACAACTTAGACGTGTTCGCACGGTCACTAGCACGCACTGGGATTAAAGAATAAGTATGCGACGTGAACGCCTGCTTAACGCTGCGGGCATGGTTCAATTATCGAGTACCTGAACACCACCATATGCACGAATAGTCGTGCACACTTCTTGGCTCAAAAGGACTCGATATGGACTGGGCATTAACGCTAACGATTCTCATTATCGTTATCGCCCTCGTATTCGATTTCACTAACGGATTCCACGACGCAGCTAACGCTATTGCGACTTCCGTCGGCACGCGCGCCTTGAAGCCTCGGACAGCACTGATCATGGCGGCCGTGTGTAACTTCGTTGGCGCCTTCCTCGGACAAGAAGTCGCCAAAACAATCCAAAGCATTACCAACCCACCGCCGGGCTATGCGGGCCTATTACTTGTGGGAGCAGCACTATTTGGCGCCATCGCTTGGAACCTCACGACCTGGTACTTCGGTCTGCCCTCTTCGTCCTCCCACGCCTTGATCGGTGGCATCGTAGGTGCCTCAATCGTTGCCGGTTCCCTTATCGAGTGGTCAACGGTTTGGGACAAAGTCGTGATCCCCATGGTGACCTCGCCCGTAGTTGGCTTGATTCTGGCTTTCCTATTCATGCGTCTGATCGTGCAGATCTTCCAAAATCGAAACGTGACCAAGGTCAACGAGGGTTTCCGTCACGCACAGACCGTTTCGGCGGCCGCTATGGCACTCGGTCACGGACTCCAGGATGCCCAAAAGACCATGGGTATCATCGTTCTCGCCCTGGTTTCGATGGGATACCTCGGAGCGGACGCTGGGATCCCCGGATGGGTCGTATTCGCTGCAGCTGCAGCCATCAGTTTAGGAACCGCAATTGGTGGCAAAAAGATTATGACAACGCTTGGTCGCCGGGTCATCCACTTGACTCCCGCACGCGGGTTCGCGGCTGAGACAGTTGCCTCGGCGATCCTCTACACAACCGCTTTTGTGTTCCACGCACCGATTTCGACGACTCAGGTCATCACGGGTTCTATTCTGGGTGCCGGAGTCGAGAAGCGTTTCAAAGCCGTCCGATGGAACGTTGGCGTTCGGATCCTATGGGCATGGGTACTCACCCTGCCGATGGCAGCTCTACTGGCAGCCTTCTGCTATTGGATCGTCAACCTTTTTGCCCATATTTAGGCCTAGACTTGTTGGCCCTTCGTAAGGGCCACAATGCCGCCATCGGACACTGTGAAGCGGTCCCGGTCTTTGTCTAGGTCGACACCGATCTCAGCGCCATCAGCAACCGTGCAGTATTTGTCCAAGATCGCGTTCTTGATCGTTACGTTCTTTCCGATCCGAGTTCCCGGCATAATCACCGAACGCTCACCCACACTGCCTTCGCCGATATGGACATCGTTGAAGATGACAGAACCTTCGACCTTGGCGCCTGCGATGATCGAACCCGGGCCAACCATAGAGCTGTCAATCTCGCCGCCCTCGACAATCTTGGCCGGCGGCAACGAGGTACGCGGGCCAAGGATTGGCCATTGGCGGTTATACAGATTGAATACCGGATGAACGGCCACGAGATCCATATGCGCCTCATGGAAGGCATCGAGGGTGCCCACATCGCGCCAATAGGCGTGATCACGTTCAGTCTCACCCGGAACCACGTTTTGTGAGAAGTCGTAGACTGCAGCACGACCTTGTTCGGTCAGCATGGGGATGATGTTGCCACCCATATCGTGCTTGGAGTCCTCATCCTCGGCGTCAGCTTTGAGAGCTTCCAACAAAGCGTCAGTGCTAAACACATAGTTACCCATCGACGCGAATGACTCATCTGGCGAACCGACGATCGTGGGTGGATCGGCTGGCTTCTCGAGGAACTGCTTGATCGTGATCCCGTCATCCTCAGTCTCGATGATGCCGAACTCGGTGGCATCTGACTTAGGTACGCGAATACCAGCCACCGTGACACCAGCACCAGACTTAATGTGCTGGTCGACCATTTGCCTGGGATCCATCCGATAGATGTTGTCGGCACCGAATACGACCACAATGTCTGGTGTCTCGTCATAGACCAGGTTCAAACTCTGGAACAGGGCATCGGCGCTACCGGTGAACCAACGAGGGCCGAGACGTTGCTGCGCTGGCACCGGCGTGACGTAGTCGCCCACCATCGAGGACATCTGCCAGTTAGTAGTGACGTATTGGTCCAGTGAGTGCGATTTGTACTGGGTCAGCACACACACCCGGTGATATCCCGCATTGATCAAGTTCGACAAAACGAAGTCGATCAAGCGGTAAGAGCCACCAAAGGGCACGGCCGGTTTGGCACGATCAGCGGTGAGCGGCTGGAGACGGTTGCCAGCACCACCGGCGAGTACGAGGGCGAGAACATGAGGATCTTGTCGCATACCGTCAAGGTATCGCCTGACCGCCGCCCTTTGCACGCTCGCTGCGCCACCCGGACTATCCGGAAACCCGCCGCATGGCATTGGCGAAGGAAAGACCTTAGTCTCAGTGGAATGAAGGCAACGATCCTCACCAAAGAATGGCCCCCCAATATTTATGGCGGTGCTGGAGTCCATGTCGAATACCTCGTACCTGAACTGCGCAAGCTGATCGAGACCGATGTCAAATGCTTCGCACCTAACACGGCAGGCAACGGCGTCGAAGTGTTCGAAACTCCAGCTGGGCTAAGCAAGGCGAACGCTGCGCTCCAGACCCTTGGGGTCGACCTCGAGATGGCTGCACAAGTAGCTGGCTCCGATGTGGTTCATTCGCACACGTGGTACGCCAATATGGCCGGTCACCTAGGCGGACTGCTCAATGGCATTCCACACGTGATCACTGCCCACTCGCTCGAACCACGTCGCCCGTGGAAGGAAGAGCAGCTCGGTGGCGGCTACCGAATCTCCTCCTGGGTGGAACGCTCCGCCTACGATGCGGCAGACGCGATCATCGCCGTGAGTAAAGGCATGCGAGATGACGTACTCGACGCCTACCCCTTTATTGACCCAGCCAAGCTACATGTGGTCTACAACGGAATCGACACTGATCTGTACAGCCCAGATTCCAAGACAGATGCACTCGAGCGTCATGGTGTTGATCCGGACAAGCCCTTCGTGTTGTTTGTCGGACGCATTGCTCGTCAGAAGGGAATTGCGCACCTGCTGCGAGCGGCACAGCAGTTCGATCCGGAGATTCCGATCGTATTGTGCGCAGCCTCCCCAGACACCCCAGAGATCGGTGTCGAGGTTCAGGAGCTCGTTGACGAGTTGCGTAAGACCCGTGAGAACGTGCACTGGATCGACACCATGGTGACCCGCGAGGAAGTTATCCAGTTCCTCTCACACTGCCTACTGTTCGCCTGCCCTTCGATCTACGAACCGCTGGGGATCGTGAACCTCGAGGCTATGGCGTGCGAAGCACCGGTTGTCGCAAGTGCTGTTGGTGGAATTCCGGAGGTGGTTGTCGATGGCGAAACCGGAATCCTCGTGGACTACGACGAAGCCGAACCCGAAAAGTTTGAACGTGAGTTCGCCGAGGCTGTGAACAAGGTGGCTAGTGATCCGGCGACTGCCGCCGGGATGGGCAAAATGGGCCGAGTACGAGCAGTCAACCGATTCGGTTGGCCAACGATCGCTGCTGAAACTGTCCAGGTCTACAAATCAGTCTTGAAGTAACTAGACCTACGTCGTTAGGTTGGCAGTCAGCGCTGCGGCGCTCAAAGCGTGTTGGGCTTGGAGCACGTAGACACCTTCGAAGTCTTGGGTCGGAACCTTGGTGGCGTCGATTGATAGGTCTAGTTGATCAAGGACTTGGGCTTCAGCAACGACATAGTGACGCGGCTGAGGCGTGCCCGAAGTCCACGGACGTTCGATAGCACCCGAATCTATTCCAAGAGCCTGTGTCAAGTTTGTTGCGGCAGCATCAGTCGCCTTAGCCAAATCAGCAATAGCCCGGTCGAACTCTCGGACTTGCGCATCAGTGCGTGCCCGGACCAGGAGCGGCTCAGCTTTGATGATGAGGGCTTCGATCAGTTCAGACGCCCGAGCCCCAACCAACGAATCCGTCGCTGCAAGAAGCTGATCCCCGGCGTTCTTGATCTTCGACTTGGCTAGGAGTTTGCCGAACCCACCTTTGGAGCTAGCTGCGGCAAATTCACTTAGCGCACTGTCTCGCTCCGTCTGAAGTTTTTCTACAACGACTGGATTGTCTGGAGTACCTGTTGGATCCGACGATAAATCTATTTCGGCTACCACATCTTCAAGGCTTGACTCGCAGGTGACCTGCAGCCGATCCGTGGCCGAGTCTAAGGCTAGAGATCCAGAAAATGCCTTAGCTGCAGACTGTTCAGTGACGGCTGCTTGAATCTCGGCGCGTGCCCCGCGCACATCCTCGGCATTCTCACGAACAAAATTAGTAATGCCGGTTCGCAAAGCTTTGCGGTCCTTGTCACTAAGTTGATCTTCATCCGAATCTTTCGTCGGCAGACTGTCTGCCACCTGCTTACCCGTCAGCGCCACATACCGACAAGCCTTACCGTCGACGTCAGGTAATTTGGCTAACACACTCGCTGGAGCATCCGTTTTAGCAGCTTCCCACGCAGCCAATACCTCGGACGACTCTTTGCTATCGACGATCAAAACAACATCGACATTGTCCGCACCATGTTCAGCTAAAGCCTCGTCGAATGCCTCAAACTCAGCAGAATCGATGCCCGCGACTGAACCATCGACTCGAAGCGCGATCCATTTGCCACCTAAGTTCCCGGGGTTCTGCGTAATGCTCTTTGTCGCGGAATCCAGATCTGCGATATCGAATTCCGCAAATTTAGTAAGTTGTGACGTCTTTCGGCTCATTGCGACATGCTATGCGACCCCTCAATGCGGCACGCTGTACGACGTGGGACAACAATCAACAGATTCACCTGGAGCCGACGAGACTGCACCGCAAGAAGATGCCGTCGTCGATGACGACCTGGCGCTATCCACTTGGCACCTCTCTCGCAAAAGCGGTCCCACAACCGCACTCGCCGCTGACACAGCCGAAGGCAAACGCATGGCTGAAGCGGGCCAGCTTAAACACGGTCCGCAAGAGGCCGGGCCTTGGTACAACTGGGGGCCATATGTGTCAGAGCGTGCCTGGGGAACGGTTCGGGAGGACTACTCAGACTCTGGGGATGCTTGGAACTTTTTTCCGTTCGACGATGCCGTGTCTCGTGCCTACCGTTGGAGCGAAGACGGCATGGGCGCGATCTGCAATCAATGGCAAGACCTCTGCATCGGCCTAGCACTGTGGAACGGCAAGGATCCGATTCTGAAGGAACGAATGTTCGGGCTGTCGGGGCATGAGGGGAATCACGGTGAAGATGTCAAAGAGTGCTACTGGTACACAGACGCAACCCCTTCTCACTCCTGGTTGAGCTGGCGCTACTTCTACCCCCAAAGTGAGTTCCCCTATCAAGAACTGCGCGATGTCAATGCAGAGCGGAGTCGCGAAGAACCCGAATACGAACTCCAAGACACCGGGATTTTCGATGAGGATCGATTCTGGAAAACCGAGATCGACTACGCCAAAGATTCGCCGGACGACGTCTACATGCGCGTACGAATCACCAATATGGGACCGGATACCGAAACAGTGCACGCATTGCCATCGCTCTGGTTCCGCGATACCTGGTCGTGGGGCAAGCGCCATAAAAAACCTGTTGCCCATTTCATCGAACCGATCGAGCAAGACCCTCTGCAAGTAGGCACGATTCGTGCCGACCAATGGCGACTTGGTGAGTACCACTTCTCTGCCGCGCCAGCGAGCGACGGTACCAAACCTGAAGCCCTGTTCTGCGAGAACGAAACTAATGCTTTGAAGATCTGGGGTGAAGGTAGCGAAGCCACGACCAAATACCCCAAGGATGGAATCAACGACCACGTGATCTTGGGATCCAAGACCGTGAATCCGGAAGGCCAAGGAACCAAAGCTGCCTGGTGGTACACGCTGACCGTCGACCCAGGCGAGACAGTCGAATTGCGCCTACGCCTATGGGATGCCGGCGATGCGACGCTCGAGCAGATTTTTGCCGACTGGTCAGGCGATGCGTTCGACAAATTGCTGACGCAGCGCGAGACGGAAGCTGACGAGTTCTACGCTGCCTACGCTCCACCGAACCAAACGCCACAGGCGCTCGAAGTCATGCGGCAAGCCTTTGCCGGCATGATCTGGACCAAACAGTTTTATCGTTACAACGTCAAACTGTGGTTGGAGGGCGATCCGCAGGAACCGGCACCGCCAGAAGGTCACTCACAAATCCGCAACACCCACTGGGGTCACTTCGACGCCTACGACGTGCTCTCAATGCCGGACAAATGGGAGTACCCGTGGTTCGCCGCTTGGGACCTCGCATTCCATACAGTCGTGTTCGCACATATCGACCCGGAGTTCGCCAAATACCAGCTCAACATCATGCTGCGTGAGTGGTACATGCATCCGAACGGCGCCCTGCCCGCCTATGAATGGTCGTTTGACGACATCAATCCGCCGGTTCACGCATGGGCCGCACTCAAGGTGTACGAGATCGACGGTGAACGTGACGACGAGTTCCTCGCCACGATCTTCATGAAGCTATTACTGAACTTCACTTGGTGGGTCAACCGGGTCGATGCGGACGGCACCAACATCTTCGAAGGCGGATTCTTAGGTCTCGACAACATCGGACCGATCGACCGCACCCACGTTCCTCCTGGCTTCAAAATCGAGCAGGCCGACGGCACGGCTTGGATGGCCTTCTACTGTCTGACCATGTTGCGCATCGCTCTGCGACTGTCGTCAAAAGACGTGGCCTACCGGTCAATGATGCTGAAGTTCCTCGAACACTTTGCCGCAATCACCGACGGCATCAACGAGGCTGAGATGTGGGACCCAGAAGACGGATTCTTCTACGACCAGTTGATCGGTCCCGACGGCTCCAAACAAGCCTTACGTGTACGCAGCATCGTCGGTCTGATCCCCGTCTTAGCTGCCGCATTCGTTGGGTCAGACGCCAAGGAATATCAACGCAACGCAGCCCGGATCGAATCACACTTCTCAAACTTCCTCGCCCGACGAGGTCTCGACACGAGCGAAGTTGATCAAGCTGGATTCATCATCCGCGAAGATAGCTTCGAAGGTTCCAAGATCCTGCTCACAGTCGTGGATCCTGACAGCCTCAAGCGGGTGCTGGGTGAGCTCCTAGATGAAGAATCGTTCTTGTCTCCTTACGGAGTCCGGTCGCTGTCGCGTCGGCACTTAACCGAACCGTTCAACGTTGAAATACACGACGAGGAGTTTTCGATCCAATACGAGCCAGCAGAGTCCACGACCCCGATGTACGGCGGTAACTCGAACTGGCGAGGACCTGTCTGGTTCCCGATCAATCAATTGATCATTGAGGCACTAGAGCGCTATCACCTCTATCTAGGTCCAAAATTCCAGGTCGAATGTCCAACCGGTTCCGGCAATTTAATGAACCTTGAAGAAGTATCTGATGAGTTGCGGCGGCGTTTGATTTCGTTGTTCGTGCCGGACGAGGACGGTCACCGTCCGTGCAACGGCGACTACGAGATCTTTGACGATCCTGCTTGGTCTTCCGGTGTGCTATTTCATGAATACTTCAACGGCGACACGGGAGCCGGTATCGGTGCCTCGCATCAAACTGGGTGGACAGGACTAGTAGCGGACTTGATCTTGGGTCGACCCAACGTAGGGCCCGCTAACTCACGGTGATTTCTGTCCGCGAATTCAGACGAAACGGCCTCACTCCTTGTGAAACCGATTACAGTCCACTGGCGTCCAACCAAAACTGCGAGTACGATTTGGGCAAGGATTTGTTCGTGCCTTAAGTACGATCCACTTGCTTGAAACCTAGTAAGTGGTATTCGATTTTGTGGGGAAACCAATATGTCAAAGCAAGCCTTCCGAAAGCCTCTAGTTGCACTTGCAGCATGCAGCGTGATCGCGTCCAGCCTCATGCTTGTCAGCCCAGCAAATGCGACTGAAGTGGCAACTGAGGAGCCGGTCGAAACGTCTGCGCCTGAAACACCGGCCGCAGCTACACCGATGCAAACTGAGACTGCAACCCCAGTGCCAACCAAGGCACCTACGACTCCCGCAAAGAAGCCAACAAAGCGCACGACGACTCCCGCATCGAAGTACACCCCCGCGCCTAGCCTGAGCAAGGTTCGTGCCGGAAAAGCCATCCTCCGCGTTGGCATGCAAGGACCCGCGGTCAAAGTACTGCAGAGGAAGCTGATTGCCGCCGGATACTTCAAGCTCAAGGCCACCGGAATCTACGACAAGGCAACGGGCAAAGCCGTCAACGGAATCCGTGAGAAGAACTTCATGTCGGAAGGCACTACAGCCAACTCACGTGTAGTCAAAAGTCTTTGGTCCATGACCACCCGCGGAGTGCCAACGGTTTGCAAGCGTCAAAAGAAGGCACTGTGCATCTCCAAGAAGCAAAAGGTACTGCGTTACTACAAGCGCGGCAAGCTAGTCGCAGTATTCGACGCTCGCTTCGGTCAAGTCGGCAAGACTCCGACCCGCGAAGGAAACTTCCGCGTACACACCAAGATTGCCAACGGCAAGTCTGACCTGTCTGGCACTTGGATGCCATGGGCGCTTTACTTCAGCCGTTCGCAGGCTGTTCACTTCTCGCCAGGATTCAAATCAGTGGGCTACTACGGTGCCTCCCTCGGCTGCGTCAACATTCGCGACTTCAAGGGCGTCAGGTGGCTGTATCGCCAGATTCCAATCGGCACTTTCGTCAAGGTCTATAAATAGCCGCTCCCTTGGCTGAAGTCACACAATCTGCGAGCGTCGCAGCTGCAGCGCTCGCAGCAGGTCAACTAGTCGCACTCCCAACCGAGACGGTTTATGGGCTTGGCGCGAGTATCGACCACGCTAAGGCCGTCGAACGAGTATTCCAGGTCAAGAACCGCCCTAACGAGCATCCGCTGATTGTTCATGTGGAGGCTGATGCAGATCTTAGTCATTGGGCCACTCGCGTCCCTGCCACGGCTACAGCCCTTGTGGAAGCCTTCTGGCCAGGCCCGCTCACTTTGGTGATACCTAAGAGCGACAACGTGCCAGGAAGCGTCACCGGCGGCCAAAATACAGTCGCGCTGCGTTCTCCGGACAGCCCGCATTTTCTCGAGGTATTGGCTGAACTAAGCCGACTTACAGGTGCCCCAGCAGCGATCGCGGCTCCTAGCGCCAACTTATTCGGCCAAGTAAGTCCGACGACGGCTGAACACGTACAAGACGGCCTGGGATCACGTCTCGATCCGAGTGACATCATCTTGGATGGTGGACCAAGCGAAGTCGGAATCGAATCCACGATCGTACTGTGCCGCGACCAAGACGTCGAAGTGTTGCGTCCGGGCGGAATAACGGAGGAAGACCTGGCTCAGATAGCCACAGTCACTCCTTCTGTTCACGAATCGGTGACATCTAGCGATGCTCAACCTCGAGTATCAGGATCGCTGGAATCTCATTATTCGCCGGCAGCGCAAGTCATAGTGCTCGAACCAGAAGAGAGCATCGACGATCTGGCAGCCAGCCAGGAAGTTGATCTTGAATCGCTTGGCATCATTGCCTTGGAATCCGAGACCGTTAAATTGGGCGGTGCGACCGAACTAGCTAGGCCAAACAATAGTGAAGCTTATGCAGCTCAGTTATACGCTGCGCTTCGCAAAGCCGACGACCTTGGTTTGCGAACGGTTGTCGCCGTTACACCACCAAACGTTGGCATCGGGGTCGCAATACGTGACCGACTGAAGCGGGCGGCCAGCTAAGACCCTAAGACTCGATCTAAATAGGGATTGGCGAATCGGCGCTCTGGGTCTAACCGGTCTCGCAAGGCGACAAAGTCATCGAAGCGTGGGTAACGCTGACGCAAGGTTGCTGCGTCCAAGTTGTGCATCTTGCCCCAGTGTGGGCGCCCCTGATACTTAGACATGATGTCCTCAACCGCCGCAAAGTAGTCGGTGGGATCTTCTTTGAAGTACCGGTGAACCGCGATGTACCCGCTCGGGCGACCCGAGGCAGTCGACAGCCACAAGTTGTCAGCAGCAGCCCAGCGCACCTCAATCGGGAACGAAATGTTCCAAGCGGGATCTCCTTGATGACTGGCCAACATCTCGCGCACGTCGTTAAATGCGGCGGCCAGGTTCTCCGCAGGAACCGCATACTCCATCTCGCGGAACCGAACAGTTCGCTTAGTAGTAAACACGCGCGTTGAAATATCGCTGAACTCTCGGTCACCCCACACTTTGGTCGCCGTGCGATTGATCAAAGGCACTACCGCCGGGACCGCTGCCCCAAGACTCGAAATCACTTGGTGCACTCCGTTGCCGATCAACGAATCGTCGACCCACTTCTTGACCGGCTTCAACGGATGCGTCTCGGCGTTGCCAGGTAGGCGGGTATTCGTCTTGGTCATGGCCACGTCAGTGCCGGGGAACCAAAACATCTCAAAGTGATCAACCTCGTGTGCCCTGGCATCCAGATTCGCAACGACATTCTCAAGCGGTTCAGGTTGTTCTTTAGCATCCAGCACAAACCTGGGCACACATTGCAAGGTCACCTCGACAAGAACGCCAAGCGCACCAAGTCCCAAGGCAACAGCTGGCAGCAGCTCCGAGTTCTGATTCTCATCGACAACGAGGAGTTCGCCATTCGCTGTGACGAGAGTGGCACCGACGATCTGGGTTGAAATACCACCGAGGTTGACGCCGGTTCCGTGCGTACCCGTTGAGGTGGCACCCGAGATCGACTGCCGATCGATATCACCCAAATTGGGCATGGCCAGCCCATGCGGTGCCAGCAACCTTGGCAGGTCGTATAGGCGAGTGCCTGCTAGCAAAGTCACTCGGTCACGTTCTCGGTCGACAGCAACCACGCCAGTTAGTTTGGTCAGATCCAACTGCAGTCCGGGCGCGACGGCGATTCCGGTGAAGCTGTGTCCTGCACCGACCGCTTTGACTGTCATACCCTTGCCTGCAGCGTCGCGAATTGCTTCACGTACTTCAGTGATCGAACCGGGTACCGCAACGGCCTGTGGGCGAACCTGCTCACTGCGGCCCCAATTGCGCCACAACTCTGGTCCAGAAACGCCAGCGCCAGCTCGGCCGAATCGATTAGTGATCATAGAAACGCCTTTCCTTCGCCTCGGTACGTCAACGCTTCTCCAGTCACCGCACCATCAGAGACCAAGTGATAAGAGTTGACGCGTTCAGCGAGTTCACCGCTCTTGCAATGTCGGAACCAAATTCGGTCACCGACCTTGAGTCGCTTAGCCTGATTTCCGCGCAATGGAGTTTGTACCTCGCCGGCTCCTTCACGCGAGAGCATTTTGAGTTCATCAGGCCACACGGGCTTTGGCAGTCTGGATTTGAGCGCAGGTCCCGAAGCTATCCAACCGCCGCCAAGGACAGTAGCGATCTCGGGCAATGGCTTGCGCACGACATCCAGAGCAAAGGCCGCGGCAGGGGCAGGGGTGAACGACTGGTAGCCGTCAAACAGATGGCCTGCTAAGAGTCCACTTCCAGCCGTCACTTCAGTCACTGAGAGGTCTCCCGAGGTGTACTCGAGGGATCCTGTCCCACCCCCGTTAACGAACTCCAGCTCGGTGATGCTCTTCACCGCACGTACGATCGCACCGCGACGTTCCAACAGCTCATCACCCGAATGCTTTTGGACCCAACGGATCATGGGGTCAGACAATCCGGTTGCATCACCTTGGCCGGCGATCTGCGCCTCGTACATCATGAGACCAACGAGCGCAAACCCATCACGTTTCATCACCTGACGCGCGAACCACTCCACCTCTCTAGGTGAGTAAAGCGGCGATCGGCGGACACCAATGTGCCCTAGCGGCTTAGGCGCCCGCCATGAAGCATCAGCGTCAATAGCCAACCGGATCGTAGGTCGACTACCCGGAGGCTTGACCGAATCGACAAGATCAAGTTGGCTCGGATCGTCGACCATGAGCGTGATTCTCGATGCCAGCTGCTCGTCAGCACACAGCTGTTCAATCGCCGCACGATCTGCAGTTGGATACCCCAGGACTACATCGTCAATTCCACCCGGCCCGGCCAACCAGAGTGCTTCGGACAAAGTGAAAGCCAGGACACCGGCGTAACCGGGCAACGCCAGCGTCGCGTTTAACACTTCGCGCACGCGGATCGATTTGCTCGCTACCCGGATCGGAACGCCCTGGGAACGAAGCAGTAGATCGTTAGCGTTGTATGCCAGTGCGTCGATATCAATCGTTGCCACAGGAGCAGGAAGGTCAACTGTCGCTTGAGTGAGGGAAGGCCAATAGGTTGCCGATGACTCCCACGGCCTTGCAACACCTAAGGAACTACTCGTCCCAGATTGAGTGACGGCGAGCTTGAGGCCAGTGGACATAGAACCCACGATAGCTAAGTTCTAGACAACACCCGAATTAAGTGAATCCGCTTGGGTGGTCGGCTCCGGTTGGTCCGCTCCACGTGGATCGATGTCGGCCACCTCGAGAGCATGCAGACTGACGTCTTCCATATCGGGGATCTGAACCCCCCATTTACCCAAAGTGTTCGTTATTGAATCCTTGGCGGTCATGAACTTGCGAGCCACAAGTCGCTTAGTCGCCCAGTCTTGCTCACGTTGACGTAGAGCGGCCTCGATTGTCTGCTCTTGCTCGATGGTGCATGGCAGGTCGTAGACAATCGATACTGACTCGCAAATCTCGATTCGATAATCATGGCCACGGCGCACGAACTTGCCTGGTTGCGAGTTCATTCCGTTCATAAGGTCAATCAAGCAAATCACGAATGAGAAGAACGGACGCCATGTTGTTTCGCGCGGAACCATCGGTGGCCTGGTGGCTGGTGGACCAAACCACCACGGCCGGGCAATAGTCATGCGGTACGAGAACTTATTGACCGGGTCATCGTTGTGGATGATCATGACGTGCTTGGGGATCTCTTTGCCCTCTTCACGTGCCGTCACAAGATCCGGCGCCTGGGTCACGAGCATCAGTTCGTGGTTGGGATCCAGTTCGTCTCGGTTAGCTCGCCACCTGAGCCAAGACTCCGTTCGGAACGGAACACCGAAGTACAGTCCGGCCTCAAGACCCAACTGGTCGTAACCTGGTACACCTGCTGGTCCACATACATCCATGGCAACCTGCGCGCCCAAACTTTCACCGTACTGAATCAGACGCGGCCGCTTGTCGGATGGCATCGCATCAATATAGTCGCGCGCGAGTTCGATCACCTTGGACTGGAGTTCTATTCCCTCGTTGGTATCGAACAACGCCATAGCACTAGGAACCAGCGCATACTGCGGGACGACGATCGCACAGTCACCACGCGTGAGGTACTCGAGCGCCTCAGCAAAGGTGTAATTGACGTAACCGACGCCAGTGGGCGCAGCAACACAAATTAGCGATTTGTCGAATGCGCCAAGCCTGACCATCTCTTCGAACGCCATCTCGGCGAGCTTCGGGGTGTCCTTCGTCGTCTCAGAGCCAGCCACAATCCGTACCGGCTCTTGCGCTGGCTCGCCCATGACGGACGTGATCTCCTCCGGAGTCAGAGTCATTAGAACGAACCTACGACCCTCCTTGCCGATATCGCTGAACGCGAAGAGCGACTTTGGCCCGGCTGTCACATTGGGGTTTGTCGGTGGCGTGAAGTACGCGGGTTCGATCACATTGTCTGAACGTTCCAATTTGTGCTTGACGTGCTCGTGCGCCCAGACACCGGCAAATCCCAAGACACCCAGCGAAACAGCGTGACCAAGCAATGGCGACCCAATATCAAGGCCCGTGACCTTCTCGTTGAGCACCCACTCCACGCCTTGAGCGATCGCGTCTTCGACTGCTACAAGAACCAAGAGTCCACCTGCACAGGCAACTCCCATTCCGGCCGCCTTCACTTGCGCGCCCACACTTGCGCTCTTGATCGTCTTGCGATCAGGGTCGACGAGACCATACTTCTCAGCTCGTTTGTGTCGCTTCCATAAACCGTAGGCTGCTACCGATCCACCGACGGCCACATCGATCAGGACACTGCGACGGGCGATCACTTCTTTGCGCAAGATCGTCTCGAGCGCAAGGTCGATCGCGCTCAAGGCAGCACCCGCAGTGCCGCCAACTTTGAGGATGGTTCCTGCTGTTCGTACAGCAGAGATCCCAGCGAGTTCTTCTTCATGTTCGGGAAGGGAACGCTCAATCATCGTTCCAGCACCGATAAAAGCCAAGTCCACTGCCAAGGTACGAGTCGGCCCTGCCGTGCGACCACGCATTCCATGGGAACCCGAGCTATACAAAGCAAGCGTTTGAGCAGCCGAGTGGACTGTGGTTCCCATCTCATAAGCAATGACCGCGCAACTGCCCGTGATCACCGCTTGGTCGGTCACACTGCGAGGCAATAAGCCACGAGCGAACGACGAGGCAAAGGTGGCTGATGCTGCCAGGATTCCGGCTCGTGCACCAGGAGACGCCACGGCGTGCTTGAGCACGGATCTGGCTGCGGCGACTGGACTGAACTTGACCATGAACGTCAGTTTATGGGTTTGCGCGTCCGTTCGCTCTGTCACAACTAGAATTGCAAGGTGCTCATCCTGCT
>CAUJDH010000100.1 GCA_963169225.1 Actinomycetota bacterium | reverse complement strand
GCAAGAAGCCACCGAATACCAATAGACCAACCGCCAGCGGATAAAACGGAGAGATATCTATCGAATCCCAAAAAGCGGCCCGTCTACTCTCGGGAACTTGGAGTGCTTCTTCGGGAGGATCAGCAAGGTTCCATTGCGACTGAGCGACTTCATGCGAAGTAGTCCGCACCGTCTTGGTGGCCAAGTCTTTGACATCTTGTGCTACTGCACGTATTTGAACCGACGATTCATCCAGGTCTTCCTCTGCCGCGCCATTTCCCAGTTTCGACAGCCTGTCTCGGACCTCCATCAAAGTCTCAATGACGGGATTCAATAAGGCAGAGGTGAGCGATGCTCTAATAAAGTCAACCTGCTGTTGCTTCTCGGTTCGCAGCGCTAGAAGTTCACTTCGCTTGCGACTTAATCGTGCAATCGTCTTTGCACTTTGATCCAATGCTTCGAGAGCCACAGCGAGAACAATGAGGCCTGTCGAGGTAGTAAAGATTGCCATCACTATCCGAGCGCTGTCGACAATAAACTCTCCAGCAAAGGCATAGCCAATCGCCGCCGAGACTATTGGACGCAAGCCTCCGATAAGTACGAACATCGATACGACTAGAACTGGACTCGCTTGATAGTTCGCTTTCTTTCGTCGCACTATTAGATTGGCAAGCCATAGGGCGCATCCAGTGAACAAGAGCACCCCTAGACTGCGAGTTAGCTCCTCCACTAGGCCAATCTGGCCAACACTCTCGATGGCTAGTGTGGCAAAGAACGATGAGACTGCTGCGATGAGGCAACCAAGCAGCGAGATGCATCGAGGACCCGACAACGCCTTGGTGACCAAGTCCATTGTTGGGCGTGCAACGTATCCCACCTCAACTGCCATATTCCACCTAGAATCCCATCATTTGATTGGCACCGCCACTATCAAAGTCCATCACTAGCGGATCCGTCGCTTAATGATGACTTTGTAGGGGTAGTAAGTAGCTGTAGATGCCGCCTTACCCGTGATAGTCACATACTTTTTGCCGGTCGCTGTCCGGCACGTGATCGTTCTCTTTTTCGCATTGACCTTGCATTTACCAGCGCCCCTAACCTTCCAACTGAGCTTCACTCCAGCATTAGTCTTAAGCGGAAGCCTGTAGGTCCTATTTCTCTTCAGCTTCGAAGGCAATTTCACCTTCGCCGACTGCTTCTTCTTCACCACCGGCTTCGGCTTAGGGGCCGGTTTAGGGGTCGGGGTCGGTGGAACGACTGGAGCCGACACCTTCGCATTCGCACTCGAGGTGGATCCTGCCCAGGAGGTCACGACTACGTGATAGCTACCTGTTGAGTTTGCCGTGTATGTGGCGCCCGCATCATCGCCTGACACCTTTGTGTCACCCTTGAACCAGGCATACGTCACATCACCTTGTTCTGGGGTATCGGGGTCGATCGTCACACTCAGATCAACGGTTCCACCGACGGGCAGGGTCTGATTCGTGGGCTGAGACGTGATCACAGGCGTTGGAACAACGACAACTTCTCGCCCGTCCAAAGCTCCTATCCCGGCCCACGATGGTGTCGGACCTCCAGGGACATAGATCGGCTCAGAACCGGTGCCATCAAACAGTCTGGCGCCTAGAGTTGTGGGCTTGCCACCCATGAACCGGACGGAATCAAGACCGGGGTTCGACGCAAACGCATCGGGACCAAGAAAGTTGACCGCAGGCGGAATCACGACACTGGCCAACGCATTACCTTGGAACGCTGAACCTCCGATTGTCGTTACTCCACTAGGCAATACCACGTTGACCAACGAGTTTCCCTGGAATGCGTATAGCCCGATTGACGTCACACCAGCCGGCAACGAAACACTCGATAGGTTGTTCACTGCGAACGCGCCAGTTCCGATCGAAGCCACGGCATCTGGAATCGAGATGCTCGTCAGACTATTGCCGTAGAACGAATAATCACCAATTGATGTCATGCCACTGGGCAACATCACACTGGTAATTGAATTGCCACCTAACGCATCGGAGCCAATTGACGTCAGCCCTTCAGACAAAGTCACACTCGTCAGTACATTGTCTGAGAAGGCAGAATCTCCAATCGAAACCACGCCAGCAGGCAGCGTGACGTCGGCCAGCGCATTCAACCCAAATGCGCCTTCACCGATTACATTGAGTTGTGCGCCTTGAGCAAAAACCAGTTCGTAGATGTTGTTGTTGAAGAAGGCATTTTTCCTGACCTCCGTGACAGTCGACGGGATCGAAATGGTTGTCAGAGCATTTCCCGCAAATGCTAGGTCCCAGATTGTTGTCAGACCTTCGGGCAATGTCACTGCAGTCAGCCCCTCTTACACAAACGCCGACGGAGCGATCCTGGAGACTGGGAGACTTCCTAGCGTGGAAGGAATGATCAAGGTGCCCGGACATTCCTCTTCACAACCGGCAACAACCGCTGTACCGTTTAGTTCGTCGTAGGTGAATCCTTGATCAGTTACGGCACTAGCCGGAGCACCTGCGATCAAGACCGATGCCATGCCGAGAACACTTGCTAGTAATGCTACGCATACTAGCCGCCAAATCGGCGTGACCCTGTGCGAAATCTCAGCCCTTGTCGCGACCTCTTGCTTGCCATGAATGTCACTCATACTCTTCTCCTTGAAGTACCGATTTAATGAACTCGACGCTTAGTGCTGGTCTTGTACGACAGGACCTTCGAGGTTGCTTTAGCCGTTCCTGTTAGTCGGAAGTGCTTCTTACCCGTCGCCGTACGGCACTTGATGGAATGCCGCCTCTTGTCGACCTTGCACTTTCCAGAACCACTGACCTTCCATCTGAGCTTCACCCCAGCATTGGTCCTTGCCGGTAGCTTGTAGGACTTGTTGCGCTTCAGCTTGGACGGCAACTTCACTTTCGCCGATTGCTTCCTCTTCACTACTGGTTTGGGCTTAGGAGCCACCGGAGCTGAGACTGTGACATTGATGCTGCTCGTTGAACCAGCCCACGAGGACACGACCACTTTGTAGCTGCCCGTCGAGCCAACTGTGAGCGATTGGGCACCGCTAGTTCCTGAAACTGGCGAACCGTTCTTGTACCACTCGTAGCTGAGTGAGCCCTGACCCGGAACCTCCGAATCCACACCAACCGACAACTCCACGGTTTCACCTTTTGGCAAGGTTGCATTCTTCGGTTGAGTTGTGATCGTTGGATCGGGCACCACAAACACCGGACGTCCGCTCAAAGCAGTTGTGCCAACCCAACTTGGAGTCGCCGACTGACGAACATAGATGGGCTCAGTGCCGGTGTTCTGAAAGATGGACGTGCCCAAGGCACCAGGCTTTCCCCCTAAGAAGCTCACGTCGTTCAATTCGGAGCTATTGCGGAACGCCTGGCTGCCTAGAATCGAAACTTCTGGCGGAATCTGCACACTCTGCAAATCGTTGTCTGCGAATGATCCAGGGCCAATCTCGACCAAATTACTATCTGGCATGAAGGTCAAACTCGTTAGATTATTGTCTTCAAACCCTGACTCATCGATGATTGTCACGCTTGTGGGAATAAGCGCCGAGCCCAATTGATTGTTGGCAAACGCATATTTTCCAATGATTTCCAACTGACCGCCCAGAGCGAAGTACGCAGAAGAAAGCGCATTCCCATCAAAGGCGGCGTCGCCAATGCTCGCTACTCCATCTGGAATCGTAATACTCGTGAGACTGTTCTGAAAGAATGCTCCAGCGCCAATACTCGACACTCCGCTTGGTACCTCGAAGCCGGTCAGACTGTCTTGATAGAACGCACTGTCGCCAATTGCCGTCAGTTGAGATCCCGACTCAAATGACACGTGACTCAAGCTGGGGTTACTCGCAAATGCGCGTTGTCCCAAGCCAGTGACTGCTGAGGGGATTGACACCTCAGTGAGGTCGTTGGAATCAAAGGCGCTGCGGCCGATAGTGGTCAAGTGACTGTCAGGTTCGAATGTCAGTTCAGAAATGTCGTTCCACGCGAACGACCAATGGCCAACCCTCGTCACTGACGCTGGGATAGTCACATTGGTCAAGGCGTTACTTGAGAAGGCGCTGTCATTGATCTCTTTGAATTCCGTTGTATCAGGAAACGTCACACTCGTGAGGCCTGCTTCTTCGAATGATTCACCTCCGATTGTCGACACCGGTAGTCCGTCAACCGTGCCTGGGATCACCAAATCGGCTGGGCACGCACCGTCGCACCCTTCGATCTTCGCCTTACCGTCGATGTTGGTGTATTCAAAACCGTCGGCTGTAGCAGCTGCAGCTGGGCCACTAGCGACCACAACAGATCCGAACGCCAATGACCCGGCCACAATTAGGGCAGTTACACCTTTACTTCGCATGCTCACCATCACAGTCATCTCCCCGTTTACCTGACGCGCCGCTTGGTTGAGACTTTGTAAGAGTTGTAAGTACTGGTGGCTTTAGCTGTTCCGGTGAAGGTGACATGCTTTCTACCCGAGCTTGCCCGGCACTTCACGGTGCCTTTTTTCTTGTTGATCTTGCACTTTCCAGCACCCTTGACCTTCCAGCTGAGCTTCACTCCAGCATTAGTCTTGGTCGGTAGTCGATAGGTCTTGTTCCGCTTCATACGTGAAGGCAGTTTCACCTTCACGGACTGCTTCTTTTTGACGAAGGAAACGTTCGCCGAGCTACTCGTGGTGCTACCTGCCCAAGAAGAAACGCGAACCTTGTACGTGCCTGCTGACTTCGTTGCATAGCTCGGCTTGGTGGCACCTGAGATCGCGGAGCTCCCCTTGTACCACTGGTACGTCAGGTCTCCTTGGCCAAGTTGAGTCTTGTTGACAGTGACGCTCAGGTTTGCGGTCTTGCCAACAGTCGTCTTCACACTCTTGGGTTGTGAGGTGATCGTAGGCTCAGGCACACCGGTCAACGTTCGCCCACTCATGACTCCCCCATTTACCCATCCGCTACGGGCAAGGGAGAAGAAGATCGGACCGCTACCTGTGTTGAGAAACGGTTCCGCCTCGGTGCCGAACGTCGGCTTGTTCCCTAAGAAACGAACGTTCCCCAGACTCGTGTTGTCCATGAATGCTCCGCCACCGACCGCGGTGACGCCGACCGGTACGACGAAGGATGTGAGCTTGTTGTTGTAGAACGCGCCGGTACCGATCGAGGTCAGCTTGCTCGTCGAGGCAAAGTTGACTTGGGACAGATCGTTCTCGGCAAATGCGCTCGAGGCGATCTCAGTAACACTGGCTGGAATGGTGATTTGCGAAATCTTGTTCTCGTGGAAGACCGAGACATCGAGTTTGCTGAGCTGAGTGCCAGGTTGAAATTGAACGCTCTGAAGCTCGTTGGAATAGAAGGTACTGTCACCAAGGCTCGTAACCGATGCTGGCACGACGAGCGAAGTCAGGTCGTTGTACGCAAAGGCTTGGTCACCTACCGTCTGGAGCTGGGCGCCTACCGCAAAGTTCACTGACGTGAGTTCATTGCCCCGAAACGAGCCCTGCCCGAGACTGACAACAGATGCAGGAAGGGAGACGCTCGTCAACAGATTGCTCTCGAACGCTTCGTCTTCGATTGATTCCAATTGACTGCCAGCAGCAAACGACAAATTCTGAATGTTGCTGAGTTG
>CAUJDH010000099.1 GCA_963169225.1 Actinomycetota bacterium | reverse complement strand
TGCAAAGTGTTGAAAGTGTGGAAGAACTCCTCCTGGCTTCCCTCTTTACCGGCTAGATACTGAATGTCATCGACCAGGAGAACGTCGACATTGCGGTAGCGGGACTTGAAGCTCTCGCCCTTATTGGACTTGATTGAGTTAATGAAGTCGTTGGTGAACTCTTCAGAGCTGACATAGCGAACGCGTGTGCCGGCGTAGAGAGTTCGGGTGTAGTGGCCGATTGCGTGAAGCAGGTGAGTCTTGCCCAGGCCGCTATCGCCGTAGATAAACATGGGGTTGTAGGCCTTGGCCGGCTGCTCAGCAACGCCTACCGCTGCCGCGTGGGCAAAGCGGTTAGACGAACCAATCACAAAAGTGTCAAAGGTGTATTTGCTGTTCAGGCGATGGTTATTGTCCGGCGAAGTGTCTTGGGTCGGAACAAATGGGCGAACCGAGTCGCGTACATCCACAACATTGGTTGGCGCCGGAATTGAGAACGACTCGTCACTCGGTTCTTCGAGGCTAGGAGCTGTTGTCCGGTAGTGAGCGAAAGTGCTGTCGGCTAAGTCATCAGTGGATTCGGCACTGTGCATGTCTGCCAAGCTCGGGTCGACCGTTACTTGCAGCTTCATCGATGAATTGGTCACTGCGCTCAAGGCCGAGGTGATGTATGGCATGAGGTGTGAGGTGACGTAGGTGCAAATGAAGTCATCGTGAGTAGCGATCGTTAGAACGTTATCTTCTAAGTGCTTAGGCGACGTAAGAAGAGCGAAGCCGCGTTGGGACGGAGTCAGATCTGGATCGGTCTCCAGCATTGCAAGTGTTTGTCCCCAGACTTCGGTTACATCGATCGTGCTGTCCACAATGAAAAAACCCTTCTACACACATGACGAGTAAGTACTTGATCTTGAATGCTGCTTTCGAGCGAAATAGCCTTCGGATGGGCTGAGCGCCGGGGAAGACGCCGTCGGATTTCTTGTTTCTCGATCGCGAACCTGAACCCATACTGAATGACGTTGGCAGGAGTTGTCCACAGGTTTTGAAAAGTAATTCCACAGCTCGGCGTGTCTTTCAAAAACGATTGACGAAGTGGCAGGTAGTGCGCTAATGGGGTCTGTGTCAACAATCGAAATGACAGGCACCTTGACCGTTTTCGAAGCCGTGATCTATGATTAATGGATACCCGCGGCGGTGCATTTTCACTATTCGCAGTCGAATCCTCAATTTCGAATCGTGAGTTGCATGCGGCCTAAATCTCAAGAAGCAAGCTAGAGCAGGAGCACCAATGTCGAAGCGCACTTACCAGCCGAACAATCGTCGGCGTCACAAGAAGCATGGCTTCCGCCTGCGTATGCGTACTCGTGGTGGCCGCTCCATCCTTTCGGCCCGTCGTCGCAAGGGTCGCAAAGAGCTAACGGTCTAGCGATTCTCCGGTGTTGTCAAAACACCATCGGCTTCGCGCCAGCAAAGACTTCACTACTGCGGTTCGTAATGGCCGCAGGGTTGGTTCTCGCACTTTAGTAGTTCATTTTCTTGCGGCCGACACCAATTTCGATGGGGATTCTGATCAGTCAGCTCGAATCGGATTCGTTGTCAGCCGTGCTGTTGGAGGTTCAGTGACAAGGTCTCGCGTCGCTCGCCGCCTTCGACACGTTGCTCGAAACCATGTGGAGCAGCTCCCCGAAGGTTCCCTGACTGTTGTGCGGGCCTTACCTGCAAGTCGGAATGCTTCAAGTGGAGACCTTGAGCGCGATCTATCTTTTACATTGACCAAACTTGGCGTCTTGTCTGCTGGTGACGCCGCATGAACCAGGTCAATCGTGTAGTCCGCATCGTGTTCAAGCCCCTTGAATGGCTGATGCTTGGCTTAATCAAGCTGTATCAAGTCGCGATTTCGCCGCTTCTTGGTCCAAAGTGCAAGTTTTATCCGTCATGTTCGGCGTATGGTTATGAGGCGATCTCAACTCATGGGCCTTTCAAGGGTCTTGTGTTAACTGTCTACCGAGTCGGGCGCTGTCACCCATGGCAATTGGGAGGCATTGACCCAGTCCCGGCTGAGGGAGCTTGGCGGCCGGACGTTAACCTCGATGGAAGCCCCAGAAGTTCAGATCTCAACTCGACTTCGTCCGTTCTCAGTGATTCTTTGGAGTACCGCAAATAATGGATCTGCTTCTGACGCCCCTTGGTTGGCTAGAAAACGTCATTGCCTGGCTCCTGGTGATGTTCCACAACATCCTGGCCCCTCTCTTCGGCGAAGCCAGTGGTGTGACTTGGGTTCTGTCGATCGTCGGCATCGTCATTATTATCCGTATCCTTCTGATCCCGCTGTTCGTCAAGCAGATCAACGCTCAGCGCAATATGCAGCTTGTTCAGCCGCAGATGAAGGAAATCCAGAAGAAGTACGCTGGCGACCGCGAGCGCCAAAGCCAAGAAATGATGAAGCTGTACCGGGAAACCGGTACGAATCCGCTCTCATCGTGTTTGCCGATTTTGTTGCAGGCACCGATCTTCTTCGCGCTGTTCCGTGTGCTGCAGGGAATCGCTCAAAACCCGCCTGAGGGCAAAGGTGCGCTTACGCCAGAGCTCGCTCAAATGGCGCACGATGCAACCATCTTCAACGTCCCGATTTATGCCACTTTCGCGCATGCTGCCGAGACACCAGCCCCCACTGCAACCAGGATTCTCGCTGTAGTCCTGATCATCACCATGTCTTTGACCACGTTCTTTACTCAGCGCCAGCTGATGATTAAGAACACCTCGGGTGACAATCCGATGGTCAAGCAGATGAAGGTCATGATGTACCTGTTCCCGGTCATCTTTGCTATCGGTGGATTCAACTTCCCGATTGGTGTGCTCATCTACTGGACGACCTCGAACTTGTGGACCATGGGTCAGCAGTTCTACGTGATCCGCAACAATCCGACACCAGGTTCACCAGCCGCAGCTGCGCTCGCCGAGCGAAAACAGCACAAGGCCGACCGCCAAGCAGCCAAAGGCGCTGGCGTGACCGTGGAAGAATATATCGCTACAAAGGAAGCCGAGGAAGCCAGACAAAAGGCAGAAACGGTACAAAAGCGACAACAGCCAAAGCGTAAGTCTAAGAAGAAACGTAAGTAGGAGAGACATGACAAGCGACGAGTCTGTAACCGAAGAGGTAGAAGTAGACGTAGTTGAAGAAGACGTGCAAGAAGACGTCGAGTCAACCGACGACAAACCCAAGAAGCAAAGCAAGTCCGAGAAGCGCTTTGAGCAACTCGAGCGTGAAGGCGATATTGCCGCCGACTACCTGGAAGGCCTGCTCGACATTGCCGACCTAGATGGCGACATCGACATGGACGTCGAAGCTGACCGTGCCATGGTCGCAATCGTCGGAGCCGACAACCTCGACCAGCTCGTAGGCGACAACGGCAAGACCCTTGATGCTCTCCAGGAACTCACCCGCCTAGCTGTTACCCAACAAACCGGTGAACGTTCGCGTCTCATGCTCGACGTCGCTGGCTACCGTGCAGGTCGGCGCGAGCTTCTCACTGAGATGGGCCAAGAGGCTTGCAGGCGGGCCAAGGAAGAGGGAACCTCAGTATCGCTCTCCCCCATGACCCCTTACGAACGCAAAATCGTTCACGATGCTGTTGCGGATGCTGGGCTCAAAAGTGAGTCTGAGGGTTCCGAGCCGAACCGCTACGTTGTTGTTGTTCCTTAGTATCCAGTCAGGCTTGTTCTCGGCGACCGGGTTTGGCCTCTGAAAAGCTCCTCACGAAAAAGGAGAAAGGCCACTTTTTCTTAGCGGACTTTTCGACGGCCAAACCCTCGAAACCTATCTAGTGTGGAACCACAGAAGTTCCACGTGGAACTGTTACTTGGCTAAGACAGTCACATAGGTTGGTTGGTCGAGTAACGGGTCAGTCACTTCAATGACCCTTCCTAATTTGAGTCCTAGTTTAGTGATTTCGGGTTGAGCTTCAGTTAGCTCTTTGGCGGCCGACTCCCCTTTCAT
>CAUJDH010000098.1 GCA_963169225.1 Actinomycetota bacterium | reverse complement strand
TTCTGAGCTTGTACGAGTTTGACTGTCTGCTGCGGTGACGTCACTTTGGTACCAGCAACCCTCACCAGTACATCGCCATCTTTGAGAATGCCGCTGGCCGGCGAATCATCCAAGACATTTGCCACGGCCACCGTTTCGGTGACCTTGTAGCCAAGCTGTTTCATAGCAGCCGCCGAAGCCGCCGCTTGGGAGGTATCGAACTGGATCGCATTGCGTTCTTGAGCTTCTTGGCCCGTTGTTCCCTCTGGGTAGAAAATATCTGACGGAACCACGTCATCTATTGGATTGATCCAGCCAAAGAACGCCTCGGGAAGGCTGAGCTCACCAAACGGGCCGCCACGCTCGCGCACGGTCATGAGGTTAAGTTCCCCTGCCGTCGGGTAAGTCTTAGCTCCGGACACCTCGACCATCTTCACTCCGTCGACCTCGCCAATGGTGTTAAACACGGGGCCCGGAGAAGTCTGCAGATACGGCACCGCTCTGGTAGAAATCACCAGGAGCAATACGACGGCTATGACGAACGCATAAGTCCCAACATCCTTATACGACTTGTGTTGCTTGAGTATTTCTTGTCGACGCTGCGGATCGTGGGCCTGTGGAATCTCAGGCTGTGGTAATTCCGGCTGAGCTGTATCGGTCACTGGCTAGGTCCTTTGTCAACGCTGTTGCCGTTGGTCTCACCCGGGTTTTGAATAGGGGTCTTGTCGAGTGCTTGCTGCATCTTCTCGAGTTCTGCTGGCGAAAGGCCGTTCGGATCGTCCCGTTCCGCGGCTTGCGCACGCTGGGCCAGCCACCACGCAGCGAAGCAAGTCACTACTACGGGAATCAACAGCCAAACCAATGCGTTCACACTGAACACCCTACGTCCTTTTGGTCAGGGTTCCGACCATTCCAAACCGCCAGTTTGCTCGTGCGGCGGTCTATCCCCACGGCGCTTCGCAAGGTAGCGTTGGATAAAGCAGCAGATCAACGGAGAGGCTCCTCGTGAACAACATCCCATTTGGCTTTGGCACCGGCGATGGCACGCCCGAGGATCCCGAAGGCGACGGTCAAAACGACGGTTCTAACGGCGATCCTTTTGGCGGTCCCAGCGACCCGTTTGGCGGCAAGATTCCCGGTATGCCCGAGGGCTTCGACATCAACAATCTCGACATGGCCAATCTAGGTGCCGCACTTCAGCAATTAGGTTCGCTCCTTCAATCAGGTGGTCAAGGCGCCGAGGGTTCCGTCAACTGGCAACTCGCCCAAGACACTGCGCGAAAGAAGCTGGCCGAGGGCTCTGACCCGAGCGTGAGCGAAGCCCAGGCACGTGCCGTGAGCGATGCTGTTGCTTTGGCAAATGTATGGCTCGATCCGTCGATGCAGTTCCCCGGGACCAGCGGTGAAGCTCGCACCTGGAGCCGCGCCGAGTGGGTTGAAGAGACAATGCCTGCTTGGAAGACAATCGTCACCCCAGTTGCCGACCATCTTCAGTCATCAATGCAATCACTCATGCCCGACCAAGGCGAGGCTTCTAGCCTCCCCGAAGGCTTGCCACCGGAGTTGGCAGCCATGGCTGGCCCCCTGATGGACATGGCTCGCCAAATGGGTTCATCGATGTTCGGCATGCAACTTGGCCAAGGGCTCGCAGCACTAGCCAGCGATGTGCTGAGCTCTTCCGAGATCGGAATTCCACTAACCGTCGATTCCAGACCCACCTTGCTTCCAGTGAACATCCAAAACTTTGGCGAAGGCCTCGAGATTTCGCAAAGCGATTTGATGGTTTACCTGGCGCTACAAGAGGTAGCCCATCAACGTCTGTTCCAACATGTACCGTGGCTTCGCGGACGGATCGAAGGTGCTATCGACGCCTATGCTCGTGGGATCCACGTGGACGAACGACGCATTGAGGATGCCATGCAAGGTGTCGATATCGAGAATCCGCAAGCACTGCAAGAGGCGCTGTCCTCAGGCGTGTTCGCGCCGGCCGACACCGAAGAACAAAAGGCCGCCAAAGCTCGGCTCGAGTCCCTGCTCGCCATGATCGAAGGTTGGGTCGACGATGTCGTTGCTACGGCCGCAGCCGACAAGCTCCCAACATTCAACCAGTTACAAGAAGCATTGCGCCGTCGTCGCGCCAGTGGCGGACCTGCCGAGAAGACCTTTGCCACACTGATCGGGCTGGAGATGCGTCCACGTCGTTTGCGCGAGGCTGCCGATGTGTGGCGTCAGCTCCGCGAATCCCCCGGCGGGATTGAAGCGCGCGATGCCTTGTGGGCACACCCTGACTTGTTGCCATCGGCCGAGGACCTGGAGGACACTACCGGGTTTATTGGAACTACAGAACAGTTCAGCGCACTCGATATCGACAAAGAATTGTCGAAGCTAGAAGCCAATGGTGGGTTTGAATCCTTGATCAACGACACGGATGCCCCCAAAGAAGGCATCGACTCGGCAGGCAACGAACCGGATTCGGAAGAAGGCTCTAATTCTGAAGAGGAACCAGGTGGCGATTCAGCCAGCTAGAGTCCCTGGACTTCCAGAGAACATCGTCGTTAAGCGATCAACTCGCCGACGCAAGAGTGTGTCGGCGAGTGTCGAGAATGGCGTGACGGTCGTCGTGATTCCCCAGCGCATGACGAATGCACAAGCCAGGGACTATGCGCTTGAGCTTCACGAACGAATCGCAAAACGCCAAGCAAGGCGATCCAAGAAAACCGATGCGGACTTGGAAGCCCGTGCGCTGCAATTACGCACGCGATACCTCCCCACCAATCCATTGCCAACCTCGGTGATGTGGTCGGCGCGTCAACAACAGCGTTGGGGGTCCTGTACTCCGGCGGATGGAACGATTCGGCTCTCGGATCGCCTGAAGACAATGCCCGACTACGTACTTGACTACGTACTGATCCACGAATTAGTGCACTTGGTCGTCAATGATCACGGCGCCGAGTTTGAGAAGTTGGTGTCTATGTTCCCCGAGTACGAAAAGGCGCGTGCCTACCTCTCAGGATTCGAGGCTGGGCAAGCCCAGCAGCACCGCCCAGAGTAACCATTCGTTTACTTAGAGTTGGTATTACGAATTCACAGATATTCTTTTTCTACACACCCTGGGATAAACCAAAATCGCAGGTCAACGGGATGTTGATCATGACCGCTATAGCACTATCCACAAGCTAATCCACAGTTACCCACATGCAACACGCGAACAATCCCCACTCAATCCACAGGCTTATACACAAGCCAAATTAGGAATATCTCGCAACGTATTGCACCCAGGGTTCGGAGTCTCTAGATTTCTAAATGAACGAAGCCCCCATCACCAAGAGGCCACTCGCAAGGGGAAGGCGAATCTGGCTAACTGGTGACGGGGGCTTCGTAGTTAACGATTATAGGCCCTTAAAGTTCGGCTTCCTGCGCTCTTTTGAGGCGCGATACCCCTCGATAATGTCTTCAGTCGCCAAAGTAGTGGCCTGAGCCACGCCCTCCCACTGAAGTGCGTCCTCCAGTGTGGATGGCCCACCATTAAAAAGGCCTGCCTTCATTAGGCGTGTCGCGATGGGAGCACGTGAAGCGATGTCGCTGGCAAAATCAATCGCCTTTCCAAGGAAGTCATCGTCCTCAATCAACTCAGTGATGATGTTGAGTTCATACATCCGCTTGGCGTCGATAACCCGCCCGGTGTAGATCAGATCCCGTGCTACGGCCATGCCGACTACGTCTTTGACCAGGAACGATCCGCCGAGCGCAGGAGCCATACCCAAAGTGAGGAACGGCAGGCAGAACTTGGCCCGCGGCGAACCGACTCGTAGATCAGCGGCCAGCGCCAAAATTGCGCCAGCCCCCACTGCGGGGCCGTTGATTGCAGCCACCACGGGAATCTCAAGCGAAGTCACGCCGAGCCAAGTGCGATAGAACGGCATCATCTTGTTACGGAAGTCGTCGGGCGAGTGATCTTCTTCTTCGAGCCATGTCTTGTCTCCACCCGAACAGAAGGCACTACCTGCGCCAGTGACGACGAGACACTTTGGCCTACTGTCTTGACGGATCTCGTCGATCAGTCGACCGAATGCGGCAGTCATCTGCGCACCCATGGCGTTGCGGATCTCTTGATGGTCGAGTGTCACGACGACAACGCCGTTGCTAAGCACCTCAACGGTCAAATGATCTTGCTCTACGGAATAAGACGATGGGTCGATTACGTGATTGTCGGCTTGCTTTTCGGATAGGTAAACCATTTCAACATCATAAACGGCAGGACTAATGCCGACAGGTTCCTGACGCGCCCATCGAGGCAAACTCCCACTCAAAGTCTCGGCGAGCAGTGACCCGTTGCGCACTGTAGAGGTCCGCGACTTGCCCATCTCCGTGCCACCAATTATTGGCCCAACGGCTTGCCTCAGCTAACGCCAAACGAACCATATCTGGCGCTAACGACGCCTCACGCACAAACACCAAGTGCGCCAACAAACTGGCCCAGTCTGGATCAACCTGAACTTGAGCTTGCGCCCAACAGTCACAACAGAAGCCAGCGACGGTCATTCTTTTGGCATCGGTGGCTCCTGGGAGGTTCTCAAAGTCGACGAATGGTCCGATATGGGCAGATGAGCTAGCCAACCCAACCGGCAAGTGTGGGATCCGCCGGTCGCGAAGCTTCCGAAGAAAAGCGAGATCCAAAGCATCCAAGACTGTTGAGTTTGCTACGTAGATCACCAAGTCAGCCTCAATACGAACCACTTGTTCAGCCAATTCGCTCACGAGATCCCATGAACGTGTCTGATCCCATTGACTATTTGAGCGGCGCCAAGGTGCCAGCACAACGGCGTTCCATTCAGCGAACTCTTGCTCGTATGATTCCGAAATATGCCCAACTAGCGCCACACGCATGGGTCGATGGGCGCGCGGGGTTGCACACTCACCAAGTACGCCAAGTTCGGAGAGCCTGCGGATTACAGTGCCTGCAAGCTCCATATCGAGCCCGTAGGAGTCTGCGTCCCACAGCAGTCGCTCAACACCTACGCGCGGATCGATCCTGCGCAGCCACTCCTCGAATTCGGCATCGATTCCTTCAAGCGCAATAGCCGCATTGCCGTGACCCAAGTCTGTGTCGACCAGGTAAAGCTTGGTTGGCGAGACTCGTACGAGTCGCCCATTCATAGGCCACAGCCCATAAGTCTGTGTATCTAACAACTTTCTCCCCCAATTTCTCGCCTAATTGCTTGTCCGTGAAGCTACAACTATCGCTCAAATCCGCGATGGGCAATACTGTTATCCACAGGGAGGTGAACGACTTGGCAGATGTACCGAAGAACAACTCATCGAAATCCGGTGAAGTCAATCCGAATCAGCGAGACAAACCCAAAGTCTTACCCGAGAGCACATTCAGACGCACCCAACGCCTTGCATCGCTCCCAGTAGGGTTTGCCGGCCGCAAAGCACTAGGACTGGGCAAGCGGATCGGTGGCCAATCTGCCGAGATGGTGAGCGACCAGATCAAGGCGAGAACGGCCGAACAACTGTTTTCGACCCTGGGGGAGCTCAAGGGTGGCGCAATGAAACTGGGCCAGACGCTCAGCGTCATGGAGGTGGCACTTCCCGAAGAGACGATGGCCCCCTACCGTGAGCAACTCACGAAACTACAGGCTGCTGCACCCCCGATGGCGTCGGAAGCCGTCTTCCAGATCATGGAGGAAGAACTTGGAAGCGACTGGCGGGATCGGTTCCAAGAGTTCAGCGACGAACCTGCTGCAGCCGCCTCGATCGGTCAGGTTCACCGCGGTATCTCGAGTGACGGTCGTGATGTCGCGATCAAGATCCAGTACCCGGGTGCGTTGCAGGCAATCAAGTCAGACTTCAAACAGATGGCTCGGTTGGCGAAACTATTCAGTATCTTGGCTCCTGGGCTTGATATCAAGCCACTCTTGCGCGAGCTTGAGGACCGGCTCACTGAAGAGCTCGACTACATCCGCGAGTCTCAGGCGCAACGAACATTTGCCGCCGCCTACGAAGGTGACCCCGAGTTCGTGATTCCTCACGTTCTCGCCGCAGGTCCTCACGTAATCGTGTCCGAATGGATCGAAGGAACTCAACTGTCTCAGTTGATTACCGAAGGATCCAAAGAAGAGCGAGACCATGCTGGCGATCTGTACTTCCGCTTCTTGCTATCGGGACCCGCACGCGCCGGACTGCTTCACGCAGACCCACATCCAGGCAACTACATGATTACTCCGGACGGCAAACTCGCGGTCCTAGACTTTGGCGCCCATGCCTCCTTGCCCGACGGATTCCCGCCCGCGATCGGCCGCTTAATCAGTGTCGCCCTCGAAGGTAAGGACTCCGACGAGGTCGTGCGCGGACTACGGCAAGAAGGGTTCCTTAAACCACAAGTCAAGGTCAATTCGTTGGACGTCATGGACTACTTCAGCCCCTTGATCGAACCGCTACGCAACGAAGAATTCCACTTCAGTCGGGAATGGATCCGGGCACAGTTCCAACGGATTCGCGACCCTCGCGAGGGCGATCTCAGTCTGAGCGTCAAGTTCAATATGCCGCCGCAATACTTGCTTATTCATCGAGTATGGATGGGAAGCATCGCAGTCTTGAGTCAACTCGATGCGACGATCCCAGCGCGCGAATCGGCACTGGAATGGGTGCCTGCATTCACCGGCTGATCGGCTAGCAGACAGCTACTCGCTAGCTACGATTTAGAGTCAGCCGCCAGTTGAAGCTTGGGCAAGAACCGACTGGGCCTCCTGGTCCTAGCACCTGGTCCTCGAGTGGAGGCAGAAGACAGAGCAAGCCGATCGGCGGCTCGAGTAATTCCCACATATAAAAGCCGCTGCTCCTCAGCCAATTGGTCTGGAGTCTCGGCCTGCGAGAACGGCATAACCCCTTCAGAGAGCCCCACCAAGAACACGTTGTCCCACTCCATCCCCTTAGCCGAGTGCAACGACGCAATAGTGACGCCATCAACTTCGGGAGCATCTTGTGTGGATTTGCGATGGTCGATCTCGCCGGCAAGATCAACTAACGTGGCCTTCGAATCTCTAGCTGCCACATCGTCGGCCAAAGTCACGAGCGCGGCTATCGACTCCCAACGTTCACGCTCGGCTCCAATATCCACCGGCGGTTCGTCGGACCATCCAACTCCAGTAAGGATCGCACGGGTAAGGCGACCTAAGTCTTCTTGATCTTGGCCATTGACGACGGTCGACGCTTTTGCTGCGCCGCGAATCAGACTGATTGCCTGTCGAACTTCGGGACGGTCAAAGAATCGCAATCCTCCTCGCACGGAATACGGGATCTGTCTCTCGGCAAGCGCAGCCTCGAATGGTTCGGTCATCGCATTAATTCGCACCAAGATCGCAATGTCACGAGCGGACACTCCTGAAGCACGCAGCTCCTTGATTTGCTCGGCGACGGAATCGGCTTCGGCGAGCTCATCATCAAATACTGCGTAGGTGACGCGAGGGCCAGCTGGCTTCATGGACTGGAGCCTGGCCGGCGTAGCACTCTTGACCAAAACTCCCGTGGCTACATCCACTACTTCTGGAGTACAGCGGTAGCAACGCGCAAGCCGGACCATTGTGGAGTCGGCAAACCTGCGGCCAAAAGACTGGAGGAAACTGGCATCCGCTCCCGCGAAACTGTAAATCGTCTGCGCCGGGTCGCCTACAACGCAAATGTCGTCACGCCTACCCAGCCACGCGTCGAGTAGTCGGCTCTGGATACCTGAAACGTCTTGGAATTCATCGACAGTGAAGTGACGGAACGACTTCTGGACTTGCTCCCGGATCTCGGGGCGCGACTCGAGGATCCCTACCGTCAACAGCAAGACATCCTCAAAGTCGATCCGATGAGACTCCGATTTGATCCGTTCGTATTCCTCGTAGAGCTCGGCGATCTTCTCGCGCTCAAGTCCCCCAGGTGCCAACCGAGACTTTGTCGCAGCAACGCTCGCGTAGTCGTCGGGAGTAACTTGCGAAACTTTGGCCCACTCGATTTCGCTAGCCACATCGCGCAGGAACGCCACCTCAGAGCCCAAGCCCAAACGTGCACTGGCGTTAGCCAAGCTGCCAGCCTTGCTTGGCGTGAGTTGGAACATCTCGCCGCCAATCACTTGCGGCCAAGCCCAAGCAAGCTGCTTGAGCGCGGCAGCATGGAATGTTCGCACCCGCACACCCTCAACACCAAGTTCAGCCAGTCTCCTGGTCATCTCACCTGCTGCACGATTGGTGAACGTAACAGCCATCGTTCGGTAGGGATCATGGGCGCCAACCGCTGCGGCGTACGCCATGCGATGAGTGATCGCCCTGGTCTTACCTGTGCCAGCTCCGGCAAGAACAACGACCGGCCCGTCGATTGCTCGCGCAACAGCCGCCTGCTCAGGGTCGAGGCGTGCTAGCAATTCGTCAGGTTTCACACCTGGAAGTCTGCCATCTCCAGCAGGTGCATGACATTGATTCTCAAGAATGAGAAACTAGACAGATGAGCGAAGCTTCGACAGAAAACCCGTTGACCATATATTCCACGCCATGGTGCGGCTACTGCACACGCTTAAAGACCCAGCTGAACGGCCTTGGAATTGACTTTGTGGACATCGACATCACCACCGACGAAGAAGCCGCCAAGTTTGTCGAAACTCAAAATGGCGGAGACCAACTCGTGCCTACGGTGAAGTTCCCCAGTGGAGAGGTACTGTCGAACCCGTCACTGAAGCAGGTTCAAGAAGCTCTTAGCTAGAGGTCAACTCACTAATGCCGTTCTTTATCAAGCAGCTCACGGGTGTGCGGTTTATCGCCGCCGCGTGGGTCGTTCTCTACCACTACCAACCCGCGATCGCCGCCGCTGGGCTTTTGTTCCCGCTGGTGCACGAATTCTTGCGAGTTGGTTCGCTCGGCGTCGACTTGTTCTTCGCCCTGTCCGGCTTTATCTTGACGCACACCTACTTGACCAAGATCGGCCCCAAATTCACCTGGAAGGGCGCAGGAAACTTCTTGTGGCTGCGCTTGGCGAGGATCTACCCGGCACACTTTGTGATGCTCAACATTGCCGGTCTCGCCGTTTTGGCCGCGGCGATTGTTGGCAAGTCGGATGCGGCTGATCGCAGCTGGCTCAACCCGTGGGCGTACATCAAGCAGTTGCTCCTGATCCAGGAGTGGGGTGCCAACCCTGACCGCGGCTGGAACTTCGTGGCGTGGTCGCTGTCCATGGAATGGCTCGCCTACATCATCTTCACCCTGTTGGTACTTGTGCTCTGGCGCGTGCGCGACCGACTACCGGTATGGGCATTGGCACTAATCGCCTTCATTTGCTTGTTGCCACTGCTCTACATTGGCCTTACTCGCACCGACGATCCGTTCCTCACCACCAACTGGGGGTCATCGATCCGAGTGCTCACAGAGTTCTGGTCGGGCGCATTCGCCTATCTCGTAGTGCGCAGGCTCTATGGAAGCAAACAGAGCGCTGGATCCGTCGAAACTGCAACCGCCGGCACTCAAGCGGTAGCCGCGGCAGCTGGACAAACTGTGAATTCAAGCTCGACTGCAGACAACCAGACAGCAGAGAACGGTGGTCCAAGCCGAAATGTTGTTAGAACCGCTGGCATCCTGACTTGGGTAATTCCGATAGCTATCGTCGTGATCTCTATCGTGCTGGGCAATATCCCCGCACTGCAGTGGGAGAATCTACCCAACGAAGCACCGCGTGCTTACATCATCATCGTTCCGTTCCTCGTGGTGTGGATCGCAGCCCTGGCGTTGGCAAAGAACGGAATCGTGAGCTTCCTGTCGACCGAACGTCTGCTGCTCGGTGGCTTCATCTCCTACTCGCTCTACCTTGTGCACCTCGTCTGGTATGGCTTGTGGCGCACAGCAATGAGCGCAGTTGGCATTACCGGCGGGCCGCTGTACTGGGTTGGCCTTGTCGGTTTGATCGTAATGGCGATCGTGTTCGCCTGGTTGCTGTGGCGGTTCGTTGAAGAACCAGCCCGCGAATGGATGCGCAGCAAGATCGGCGCCAAGAAGAAGCCCATCGAAGAATCAGGCACCACCGTCTAACTCGTGTTGTTTGCTAAAACTACGACCGACTCCTTGATTCACTAGGTGAATTGGGATACCTGTCGTAACTACGACGGCAGGTCTAGTGGGCATCAACTGAACTGTTAGTTTTCAACGCTTCCGAGGATGTTTGCGATCTCAGACTCGCTAGGTAGGTCCGCTTCGTTGTAAGTCACGATCTCTTGAGCTTGGACATAGACGAACGAACCTTTGACCTCGCCTGGCTCGGCTCCGAACATTCGCTGAATAGCGACCGAGTAAATCGCCAACTGCAGCGGATCCGCATCAGGCTTGGCATTGGTCTTCCAGTCCACGACCTCCCACTGTTTGCGTCCGTCGACCTCAGTCACGAACACAGCGTCGATCCGACCGTTGACGACAGTTCCGCCCAATAAATAGTCGAACTGCAGCTCCACGGCAAACGGATCTCGATCCGCGTAATCCGTGGTCAAGAAGTACTCCTGGAAACTGGCGAGTTCTCCTTCCGACAGATGGTCATTGACATGCTCGCCCGGAATCTCGTCGAAGAGAGGAGAGACGCCATAGTGCTGCTCAACCCAAGTGTGGAACCGGGTTCCACGGTCTGCCGCGGCAGACGGTGGCCATGGCATCGGTCTTGCAAGGCGTTGCAGGAATTCCGACCGATCCTTCTCAAGCGCCATCAGCTGCGAAGCTGACAACACCTTGGGCAGATCAGGTTCCGCTTTGTCGGTTCGCGATCGACGTTCGGCCAGCAGTAACCGCAGGTCCGTGTCCCACTGGTCGATGATCGACTGCTCGGATGTTGGTGTTGAAGGCAACGAATCAAGCGAGAGTTGGTCCTGAACGAGCTGAACCGCTTGGCGAGCTGCTGCCCGTCGACCAAATGACTCCGAGTTGAGTGGCCGGGGCCAGCTAACGAGTTCCTTGTCTTGACTGAGTGGATTCTCGTCCCCCGGCTCCAATACCCACTGGTCGAGCACGCCACCTGACTCAATGACCGACTCCCCCACCGCAATCAGATATGGCGAGATCTCCCGAGGCGAGGCATAGTTTGGATCCCACCAAGAACCAGAGACGAACAACGCCTCCTTGGCGCGCGTGAATGCGACGTAGGCCAAACGTCGCTCTTCTCGCTCAGCGTGGTCAGCCATCTGATTCTTGAAAGCTTCAGCTGGCTTAGTACCAAAACCGATTTGGTCAGGAATCGCGTCGTAGTCGCCACGCAGCTTGTGTGGCACTCGCTCAGGTCGGGTCGTCCAACGCGGTCTGGGATTGTTCGACGGAAAGATCGGTTTCACCACTCGCGGAACGAATACGTACTTCCACTCCAGACCCTTAGCACCGTGAACGGTAAGGAACTGGACGGCCTCGCTCGAAACAGGAATATCCAGCTTGACGTCTTGCTCAAAGACGTTGGACACCTCTAGCCAATTGACGAACGCCGACAAACTTTGGTCACCGCCGTCGAAACCGAACTGTCCCAACAGGTCATAGAAGGAACTCAAAGCCGACAATCCACGATCAAAGGCAATGTTGACCGACGAATCAACTGAACCTGCGAGAGCTGCCAATGCAACTTCGGACTCAAGGCCGGTGGCACGCGCTACGTACCTGGCGAGTTCGGGCAAACTAAGCAGTTTGAGGCCACGAAACTCCGTAAGAAGTTCTGCTAGTTCATCCAACCGCTCAAGGCACTCATTGGAGTAGGCGTAGCGAGGATCATTCACGTTGTCACGGGGAGCCTCGATGGCGTCCAACAAGCATGGAACATCTACGACATCAACCCCTTGAGTGGCCCGCTCCAATTCGGCATGGATCCTTCCAAAACTTTTAGTGCCTCCCAAGCCTTCAGTTTCGAGAGCTTGCTCCTGTTGGCCACTGTCGATCTGTCCCGCGCGAGACAGATCCTTGGCCCGGCGTCCCAGAATCGCCAAATCACGCGGCCCGATTCGCCATCTAGGACCTTGCAAAATTCGTAACATCGACGGATTAGCGCCAGGGTCGTTGAGAATCTGCAGCCAGCTCACTAGGTCTAATACTTCTGGTTGCGCCATGAGACCGCCCACGTCGCTGATTTGCGATTTCACACCCCTACGACCCAATTCGTCGATAATTGGCTTCATAGACTTGTTCTCACGCGAGAGGACAGCGATGTCGCTTGGCGCTACGCCCGATGCCAGCAGCGATTCGATGGATCGACCGATCCACTCAAACTCCTCGTCAAGAGTGAACAACATAGCCGTCTCTACCGAGTCGACTCGATGTTCGGAACCTTCGCTGCGAAGCCGCTTCACCTCGGGAAACGCATCGCGAAGTGGTTCGGCGACTTTGTTGGCGGCTTCCAAGATCCTTGGGGCGCAACGACGACTGGCAGTCAGGTTGGTTTGGCTAGCGTTTGACCCGTCTGCCTTCTTGAACAAGCTCGGGAACTCATTCATCGCCATTTCGCTGGCACCGCGCCAACCGTAGATCGCTTGTAACGGATCGCCAACTGCCGTGACCGAATGTCCATCACCGAAGAAGTTGTGGAGGAATCGTGCTTGCACAATCGAGGTGTCTTGGTACTCGTCGAGCAGTACGAGTTTGTATCGGTCGCGCAACTCATCGATGACATAGTCGACTCTCGATAAGGCCTCTGCACCACGCATGAGGTCACTAAAGTCCACCACGCCCAGTTCGAGCTTGTACTCGCGGAAGTCATCAACCAGGTCGGCAAAGAGCACCCTCTTCTGAGCCGCTTCTGCAATGTTCCGATCATTCGCAACACTCTTAGCCAACAAATCGACCTCGTTGATCAGGTCCTTCGAATGCGTTCTGATTTGATCGGTAGATACGACATGTTCGGATAACTCTTGGTCAAACGTGATCACGTATTTGGCGATTTGCGCGGGCGACAGTTCCAACGTTTCTAGCGGACGGGCACTCTCGTTCACCAATTTGTACGCCAAGTGCTCCGGCTCGCCATCGGTGAGGAGCCTAGCTCCCGGTTCGATCCCGACCCGAAGCCCGAAATCAGCCACCAGCTTGTTAGCGAATTTGTGGTACGTCGCGACCGTCGGTTCGTCTACCTCATCGTCCTCGATCGGCAGTAAGCCCAGCCCGTCAAGCACTGCCAGCTTCTCGGCAACCGACCTGGCTAACTCTCCAGCAGCCTTATTGGTGAAGGTGAGACCGAGTACCTGGTCAGGCCGTACAACGCCGCGTCCGACTGCCCACACGATACGAGCAACCATGACCGTCGTCTTACCAGAACCGGCACCGGCCACAACCTGCAATGGTTGGCCCAGGTCGGCAGTGATGGATTTCAGCTGCTCTGACGAAAACTCGAAGCCGAAGATTTGGTTGAGAACGTCGGTAGTGATCATTAGTCGACCACCTCCGTGCCCTTGGATTTACCTGGACAGACTGGTTGGAAATTACAGAACTGGCACAAGCTGCTACTCGGGTTCGCTTTGAAGTCCTCGGCTCGCAAAATCTCGACCGCCTCACGAAGCGCCCCCACCAGTTCCTCACGCGACGCTGGTGGCTGCTTCTGCTCAGTGGGAGTTAGCGACACCCTCTTGGTCTTAAGTTGGATGAGTTCGGCGCCACCGGACTCGGTCGGAAGAATCTGAGCAAGATCACCTTCGAACGCGCCAACCATGACTGCCAATTGGTACAGCCACAACTGTTTATGGTCAGCTACCTCAGCACGCGAGGGCAAGGTCGATTGGTTCTTGAGGTCAATTACCACCGTTCGGCCTTCGGGGTCCAACTCGAGACGGTCGGCAATTCCGACAATGTGCGCTTGAGTCTCAACCTTGGTCGATTCCGGATCTATGTCGGTTTGCACGACTGCATCAAACTTCTGCTCAGTTGCCACCAACTCGCGATTGCGCGGCTTTGGATCCTGCCAGTTCAAGAATCGCTCGAGCGACTCCAAGACGGCCTCTTTTTGCTGGACGTTCTGCCACTGCGCTTCAATGCCGAGCTTGTGCCAGACAAACTCCACATGGGATGCCAACTCACCTAGGTCTGGCTCTACATCGCCCCTAGCCACCGAATCAGCCAAGGCGTGAACGATCGAACCAAAGGCCGTCGACGCACCACGGGCAGTGCCGCCACCAGCCTCGCGATCGAAGAACCATTTGAGTGAGCAGTCGGCAATGTCCTTCCACATCGACCCCGACACTCTAAGTGGTTCTTCTGGGTCACGGATCGACCTGTCGGAGACCGACCACTCGCGCATTCCCCACCAGGTATCGGGATTTGCAGCCCTTACTCCTGCTTGACCCAACACCCCTAACCTATTGGCCGCTGCATGTTTGAGCTCCAAACTTGCGTTTGGATCTTCGAGAACGTGGCGTAACTGGGCCACGAGCGAAGCCGTCGTCAACGAACGTGGTGGCACACCTAGATTGGTGGAATCAACAATGCCAAGTTCCGGCCTAGACCCAGCCAAAGAAACGAGTTCATTGAAGAAGCGCGAAGGACTGGACCCAAAGCTCGATGCGATGTCGTCGGAAACACAACTGACAAAGAGTCGCTCTGAGGCTCGAGATATTGCCACATAGAGCAGACGGCGCTCATCTCGGATCTGGTCGATCGCGCTCACAGGATCAACCGGCTCGCCTACACTGAGCCGATCCGTCTTCAACAACGAAACGCTATGCGAGATTCTCGGCCACGATCCCTCCTGCAGGTCCATGATGAACACAACCGGCCACGAGTGACCTTTAGCACTGTGGGCACTGAGCAGTCGCACACCATCCTTGCTGGAGCTCAAGGATCCGAGATCAGGTGTAAAGCCTTGGAATTTGAGTTCGTCCAGCAGCATTTGTGCGCTCATAGAGGTTCCGGTGACGCGTTCGCCCCGACGAATTACCTCAAACAACGACACGACTGCATCGAGAGTGCGGTTCGCTGAACGAGATAATGAGGAGTTGGAAGTTGCTTGGCTGTATAGATCATTCGGCCAGTTCGTACCAGACCACAACAACCACAAGACCTCATAGGCAGGCTCCACCTGAATCCTCGCAGTGGCCTGGGCAAGCAATTCAGACAACGCCGCGAGTCTCTCGGCTCCCGAACCTTCGACCTCGCGGCATCTGATCGGATCTGCCAGTGCCTTAGCGAAGGCGTCTGCAGCGGATTTTGGCTCCTCACCTCGTTCGGTGGCGATATCGCGCAAAGCACGTGACAACGACCGATACTGCGAGGGCGTAATCTGTCCCACCGGACCCAACGCGACCGCACGAGCCCGTTCACGAGTCAGGCCTTCAGGGGCCAATGCAATCTGTAAGAGAGCTAACAGATCACAAACACCTGGCTCATCGCGCAAGGCAACATTCGCCCCCATCGACACGACTGGAATACCGGAGGAAACAAGCGCCTGCTCGAGCTGTTGTAGACCGTGGGAGGCAGTGTGGGCGATGACTGCAATGTCCGACCAAGACTTGACAGTCCCAGAGAGTTTGAGGCGACGGATGGACTCCGCGATGCTCGCGTATTGCGCACCGACTGTCACATACGACGACACCTCTACATCGGGTAAATCAGGTGTCTCGGGATTCGAATCGTCGAAACTGGATACGTCCGAATCGGCGGCGCCAACCTCGTCACCAGGATCGGCTAGCGTGGTTCGGTCTTTGGTCTCGCGCAAGGCTCGCTGTGCTTCAGGTGGCAGTCCACGAACTGGGATCCGCCCAACAATATGCCGTGCCGATGCCTCAATCGCAGCGGTCATTCGATATTGATTCTCAAGTGCAATAGTGGCGACAGGTTCGTCAGACAGGCCGGAAAAGTCCTCACTAAATCGCGTTAATGCATCTGCCACAGCTCCACGGAACCCAAAAATCATCTCGTCTGGCGACCCAAAGACGACAAGTTCGGACCAAGCTGTTCGCTTGGCTAACGCCTGGAGCAACGAAATTTGGCCGGGTTCCACATCCTGATATTCGTCAACGAAGATCGAATCGAAAACGAAATCGTCGTCTTGGCTCTCTTCGAGGTAACGCGCCGCGCTAGGCAATAGTGCCGAATAGTCGATCCCACCCTCAGCCAGGATCGAGTCCAAGTATTCGCCGAAGAAGGCACTGAGGGCCTCCCACTCTTCGATCTCGTTTTCACGTCCGAGTGTGCCGAGGCTGGTAGGAGATAAACCGAGCTGCTGTGCTTTAGCAAATAGCCGCCTGACCTCTTCTGCTAGACCACGTGTGCCAAGCGCATGATCAAACTCGTCAGGAAGCTGAACTGTTCCTTCCCGAACAGCCCATTGCAGGAGTTCGCGCATACGAGGGTCTTGCTCTGGCCCGCTCAACAAACGCAGTCCTGTCTGACCGCTGCCTTGGCCGCTGTAGTGACTGATGATCGACCAGCCGAGCGCATGGAAGGTGGTAACTATCGGCATCTGACCAGTGCCGATTCGGCGCGCCAACTCCTCTCGTAAGGCGACTGCGCTGGGCTTGTCGTATGCGAGCACCAAAACTCGCTTTCCGGAAGAATTGGCATAGTCAGATTCATCACCCGATTCGGCCAATCGGGCCATAACCGAAGCAATCAAAACCTCGGTCTTTCCAGAGCCAGCAGCGCCTATAACCCGCAAAGAACCCCAAGCATGCTCGACCACTTGACGCTGCTGAGCGTCAAGAGTTAAGTCGGGGGCACTGGGCTGATTTTGCGGCACACTGACACATAACCACACGCGTCCGACAAAACGGGGCAAATATCTGCCAATATCAGGGGGTGACCGACGCGAATTCTGATGCCCCGATGGGCAGCGAGCCAACGGGGCATCAACCCGTTGACGATGCTGCTGTCGCGGACAATGCGCGTCTTGCTGACATGGCTCGGGCTGCCGCTCAATCTGAGGGCCAGTCCACGAGTGAATCCGGTGCCGACACCAACAGTCACCTCACGACTTCGACAGGTACCAGCGTGGTGAGTGACGTCATGGGTGCCGACCGTCATGCGGCGGCTAGCAACTCCACCATCGTGATCGAGGGTGACGTAATTCCCCGCCGGATTCGTCGCCCGCAAGACTTACTGCGGCTGGCTTTGGCACTCGCGATTTCGGCGCTGATTCTTGGAAGCGCATTTTTCGCTTCTGCCACCTCCGCCGGAATTAGCGACGACATCACTCAGGCCTCAACCGCGCTCCCCGCCTTCTTCTTTGCAATCGTCGGTTTCGTCGGCTTCCTCGGTGTATTCCTGCTGCCAGTCGCGGCAGGTGTCGATCTCATCATCCGCAAGCGCACTCGCCAGCTAGTCGAAGCCGCTTGTGCCATGTCTGCTGCCATCGTCATCACCTTCATCTTGAAGTGGTGGATCCTGACGGTTAGTAGCCCCCAAATGCTCAGCGCCTTGACTGGGCACCCAGCCGGCGGGCCAGTTGACCCACTCAACTGGCTGGTTGCAGGAACTGTCGCGTTCATCACGGTTGCCCGGCTGGTCGACCGAACCCGTTGGGCTGCCGCGGCGATCCTGATCGTGGTCGCCATGGTGATAGCGAGTTTCATGGGCGGCGGGATCACGGTCGCAGCCCTAGCGCTTTCCGTGCTTATTGGATGGGCAGTCGGCCTCTTAGTGCGCTATCTCTTTGGTACCCCCACCACGAGGCCATCCGGGCTCGAAGTATCCGAAGCTCTTGAAAGCTACGGAATCCCCATCACGATTCTGCGTGCGACTCGCGAAGTTGCCGGAGGTCGCCGATACTCGGCCACAACACGAACGGGCGAACGCCTCGAAATCCTCGTGCTCGATCGTGACCTTGAGGGTGCTGGCTTAGCGCGCGGTGTGTGGCGTGGAATTCGTATGCGGGAGTCTGCTGGCACGGCCGGGTTCACCATGCGCTCGCGACTAGAGCACGGCGCACTCATGTCTTATGCCTCGGCCAATGCCGGAGCGAATGTTCCCAAACTCGTCGCGGCCGCCGGAGTTGGCCCCGATGCTTCGATGTTGGCCTACTCACGGGTCGACGGCCATACGTTCTCAGAACTCGCTGGCGAACTGACCGACGAAGACCTTGAGGCGACCTGGGAAGAACTCAAACTACTTCAAGCCGCCCGCATCTCTCACCGCGCCCTCGACAGTGACAATTTGATTTTGAGCAACGACGGCAAGGTTTGGTTGATGGATCCTTCGGATGGATCGATCGGTGCAGGTGATTTGTCGCTCCGGCTCGACATGGCCGAGCTCCTGTGCACATTGGGCATCCTGTCTAGCCCAGAGCGCGCAATTGCTACTGGCTCGAAGGTCATGGGCAAAGAGGTCCTCAGCCAAGCTCTGCCGGTTCTCCAGCCCGTGGCATTCTCCACCAACGTTCGTCGTGCGATCAAGAAACGCAAAGACGTTCTCAAAGAGCTACAGGACGGCCTCACTGACTTCACACCCGAGGAAGATGCCCAGCCAGTTGAACTGCAACGACTCAAAATCGGCACAGTCTTCTCGATCGTGGCGGGTACGGTAGCCGCATATTTGCTACTGATTCAGCTCGGAAAAATCGACCTGTCCACCATGTTCAGCGAGGCCAACTGGGGTTGGGCTCTACTGGCACTGATCCTCTCGAGCATTACTTATCTGGGTGCCACCATGTCGATTAGTGGTTGGGTGCCTGAACACCTCAACTTCTGGCGCACAACTCAAGCCCAGCTCGCTTCCGACTTCGCGACCTTGGTCTCGCCGCCGACAGTGGGAACCGTGGCGATCAACCTGCGTTATATGCAGAAGTCGGGTATCAATCCGGCCATGGCCGCAGCGAGCATTGGCGTCGGACAGATCATGGCCTTTGTCGGCCACTTGCTGCTCATGCTGGTGTTCGGAATCATCGCTGGCCAACAGATGGAGTTCGACATCGCTCCCCCGGCCTGGACGATCTGGGTGGCCGCGGTATTCATCGCCTTAATCATCGCGCTATTCGTACTGCCGTTCACCCGAAACTGGGCATTGAAGCGGATTCAACCGATCTTCGTCGAAATCGGCCCGCGCTTCCTGCGTCTGATCCAAAACCCGATCAAGCTCGCCGAAGGTGTCGGCGGCATCTTGATCTTGAATCTCGGATTCATCCTCTGCTTCATTGCTAGCGTGCGCGCGTTCGACGACGGCGGCGATTGGGCTGCAATCGCGATCGTGTTCCTCGCTGGCGCCACACTCGGCCAAGCTGCGCCAACACCGGGTGGTTTGGGAGCGGTTGAGGTGGCACTCACAACAGGTTTGGTCGCCGCTGGCGTCGCAGCAGGACCGGCACTATTCGCCGTTCTTCTGTTCCGCTTGCTTACCTTCTGGCTCCCAGTAATCCCAGGCTGGTTCGCCCTGAAGTCCTTGCAAAAAGCGAATTTACTTTAGTAATCAGGCTGGCTCGGGTCGATCTGGCTAACCCAAGCGGTAACGCCGCCACCAACGTGAATAGCATCTGCAAAACCAGCAGCCTTAGCCAGCGCCAAAACCTCAGCTGAGCGGATACCCGACTTGCAGTAGAACACGGTTTGCTTGTCTTGCGGCAGATCAGTCAGCGCCTCACCCATGAGGAATTCACCCTTAGGGATCAGAGTGGCTCCAGGGATCCGGCAGATCTCCCATTCGTTGATCTCACGCACGTCGACCAGGTTGAAATCGCGCTCGCCAGCTTCGCGCTCGGCAAGCATGCCTTCAAGATCGCGAACCGAAATGGTCGATCCGACAATCGCGTCCGCTGCCTCTTCGGAGACAGCACCGCAGAATGCTTCGTAGTCGATCAGTTCGGTGATCGGCTCGCCGTTCGGATCCTTGCGCAGCTTAAGCGTGCGGAACGTCATAGCAAGTGCGTCGTAAACCATCAGACGGCCAAGTAGCGGCTCACCAATCCCGGTGATCAATTTGATCGCTTCGGTCGTCATGATCGAACCGATCGTGGCGCACAGCACGCCAAGCACGCCACCCTCGGCACACGACGGAACCATGCCTGGAGGCGGTGGCTCCGGGTAGAGGTCGCGGTAATTGGGGCCGTGTTCATCCCAGAACACACTGACCTGACCTTCGAATCGAGA
>CAUJDH010000097.1 GCA_963169225.1 Actinomycetota bacterium | reverse complement strand
TCGCGCCTAGCCCGTAGTAACAGTGCCCTGGGCACGGGCCTATTGAGTTTGCTTTCTGGATCATCGATCACAGATGAGACGTGGGAAGAAGTCGAAGAAACACTCCTGATGTCGGATATTGGCCTGGAGCCCACCAATGAGCTAGTGGAACGCTTGCGTACCCAGGTCAAGGTGGACGGAACCAGTGATCCGGCTGAGGTCAAGCGGATTCTTCGTGACGACCTCATCGAGATGGTCGACGGAGGCTTCGATCGTTCACTCAATGATTCTCGTAGCGAGGTACTTGAGGTTCCAGCAGTCACCATGATGGTCGGCGTCAACGGAACGGGCAAAACGACGACGACCGGCAAGTTGGCTCGTTTACTCGTCGCTTCGGACAAAGATGTGCTTTTGGGGGCAGCTGACACCTTCCGCGCGGCAGCCACCGAGCAGCTTCAAACCTGGGGTGCTCGTATTGGTGTTCCGGTAGTGGCCAGCGAAGAAGGTGCAGATCCAGCGTCAGTGGCGTTCGATGCGGTTTCTGCCGGAATCGATATGGATGTGGATGTCGTTTTGATCGACACCGCAGGGCGTCTACACACCAAGATCGGACTCATGGATGAGCTGGGCAAGGTTAAGCGTGTGATCGAGAAGAAGGCACCTGTGTCCGAGGTGTTGCTGGTTATTGATGCGACCACAGGTCAGAACGGACTAGCTCAAGCCAAGGTGTTCAGTGAGGTAGTTGACGTAACCGGTGTGGTGCTAACCAAACTTGATGGAACCGCCAAGGGTGGAATTGTGATCGCTATTCAGCGCGCACTCGAGGTTCCAGTGAAACTGGTGGGATTGGGTGAAGGACCAGATGATTTGGCGCCGTTCGATCCAGCCGGATTTGTCGACGCTTTACTTGACTAATGGGAGCTATAGGGGCTGTGTGCGGCCTCATCTTTAGCCGCTAGGTACATGACGACTAGTCCAACGACTGAGCCGACCAAGGCCACGATAAACGCCCATGCGGCAGTCTCGATGATCCCGGTCAGCGAGAAAATCACTAGGACGATCCAAATCGCCAAAACAATGATGCTGCCTACTTTTGCCATGCCCTAAGAGTACCGCTAGCACTTGGTTACGCAACATTTTGGAAACATTAGAGCCCTGATCGCAACAAAATCGAAAACAAACTGCTCCAAACGTCACCTTGGGTTAATGAGCGAAACGATCTTTTGAAACACCCAAGATCGAAAGTTGAAAAGTCCGAAGTTCGAGTAGCTCGAACGGAATCAAGTTCAACTAACGAGTCGAAAGGAGCAGACAATGCCAGAAATCGATGCCGGTAATACAGCATGGGTCATTGTCGCTACAGCTTTGGTGTTCTTCATGACACCAGGTCTTGCATTGTTTTACGGCGGTATGGTCCGCGCGAAGACAGTGCTCAATATGATGATGATGAGTTTTGGGGCAATCGGAATCGTCTCTGTCCTCTGGATGCTTTATGGATACTCCATGGTGTTCGGCAATGATGTCGGCGGTGGACTCCTCGGTAACCCAACAGAGTTCTTTGCTCTCAACGGTCTCGTTGACGATGTCAGCGGCGGACTTCCAACACTTATCTTCGTTGCGTTCCAGTGCACCTTCGCCGTGATCACTACAGCGCTGATCTCTGGTGCGCTGGCAGATCGCGTCAAGTTCGGTGCGTGGTTGCTGTTCTGTGGCGTTTGGGCCACGATCGTATATTTCCCGGTTGCACACTGGGTGTTCGCGTTCGATGGTGAAGACACTGTCGGTGGTTGGATCGCTAACCGTCTTGGAGCGATCGACTTCGCCGGTGGAACCGCGGTTCACATTAACGCTGGTGCTGCTGCTCTCGCCGCAGTGATCGTCTTGGGTCCGCGAATTGGATTCGGCAAGACGCCGTTCCGTCCGCACAACCTTCCGATGGTCATGACTGGTGCAGCAATCCTGTGGTTCGGATGGTTCGGATTCAACGCCGGTTCGGCACTTGCTGCTGACGGCTTGGCCGCACTTGCCTTCGTCAACACGATTGCTGCTACTGCGGTTGCAATGCTCGCTTGGTTGCTGGTCGAGCGGATCCGCGACGGACACTCCACTTCGCTGGGTGCCGCTTCAGGTATCGTCGCCGGTCTTGTCGCCATCACGCCATCCTGTGCTTCGGTCAACGTGATTGGTGCGATGATCATTGGGTTGGTTGCTGGTGTGCTCTGTGCGCTTGCCGTCGGACTCAAGTACAAGTTCAAGTACGACGACTCACTCGACGTTGTCGGTGTCCACATGGTCGGCGGTATCGTCGGTACTGTCCTCATCGGATTCCTCGCAACCTCGGAGGTTATCGAAGACACGAACGGCCTGTTCTACGGCGGCGGCTGGGAGCTCTTGGGCATCCAGATCACTGCGGCAGTAGCCACCATCGTGTTCAGCTTCGTGGTGACTGCGATCATCGTTCTAGTGATCGACAAGACAATTGGCTTCCGCGTATCGGAGGAAGACGAGCTCAAGGGTGTTGACATCACTGACCTCGCTGAGTCCGCTTACGAGTACACCGACATCCCAGTTGGTGGAGCCAAGAGCGCAATTCACGTCAAGGGAAATCAATCCGATAAAGAGGAGGTAAAGGCATGAAGCTCATCACAGCCGTGATCAAGCCGTTCAAGCTCGAAGATGTCAAGAACGCACTTGAGGCATTTGGCATCCACGGATTGACCGTCTCGGAAGCTAGTGGCTATGGCCGCCAGCATGGACATACAGAGGTTTACCGCGGTGCGGAATACACCGTAGACCTAGTGCCCAAGGTCCGAGTTGAAATCTTGGTTGACGACAACGATGCGGACAGCGTTATCGATGTTGTTATCAAGTCAGCGCAAACAGGCAAGATTGGTGATGGAAAAGTGTGGGCCACACCAGTCGACGCCGTGGCAAGAGTTCGTACAGGCGAACGCGGAACAGACGCTCTTTAGGGACTTAGTCTGTGACTGCGATTAGTGCGAACGGGCGTGGCGCAAGGTTGGATCGATCGAACAAGATCGACGAGACCTTGCGTCACGTCTTTGCGCAATCTGGTGCCGAAGATGCAGGGTGTGCGTTGGTGGCAGTGGGTGGCTACGGTCGCCAAGAGATGGCGCCAGGCAGCGATATCGACTTCGTCTTGCTTCACCAAAACGGCGTTGATATTCACGCGATTACCGATGCGATTCTTTACCCGCTGTGGGATGCCAAGTTTACGATCGATCACTCTGTGCGCACCGTGGATCAATGCATCGCTATGGCCAAAGAAGACCTTCGGGTTTTACTCGGTCTGCTTGATACCAGGCTTGTCGCTGGAGACGCCGAATTGGCCTCTACTCTCAAAACTCAAGTTGTCGCTTTATGGCGCAAGACGGCCAAAGCTAGGCTCCCGGAACTTTTTGAAGATATGGATGAGCGCGCAGCTCGAAGTGGTGAACTCAGCTATCTACTTGAACCAGATCTCAAAGAAGCCGCTGGTGGGATCCGCGATGCCGCGATATTGCGCTTGATTGATTTGTCTTGGTTGGTTGACGCGCAAAGTCGCGAGGTGCGTCCGTCGCTTGAAAAATTGCTCGATGTCCGCGATGCGCTACATACTTCAACAGGTCGTAACTCTGATGTTCTGACTCGAGAAGAGCAGATTGCTGTGGCCGAACTTCTTGAACTCGATGGGCCAGACGAATTGCTCAGGCAGGTGCTTGCTGCAGGTCGAAGTATCAGCATTCATGTGGATCAGACCAGGGCGGCAGTGCAAGAGTTGTCGAAACCACGGTGGTTCAAACGTCCTTTTGGTGGCGGTCGCACGCCAGAGGCTCGTCGGGTGCCGCTTGCCACTGATGTTGTCCTACATGGCAATGAAGTAGCGCTCGCTCAAGGTGCCGATGTTGAATCCGATCAAGGCTTGACTATGCGACTTGCGGCTGCCGCAGCGCACGCGCACCAGCGCATATCACCACATGCAGTGATTCTGCTGGCCAATGATGCTCCGGATTTGAGTGATCCGTGGCCTCGGCATGTTCGAGAGTCATTCGTGTCTCTATTGGGTGCCGGAAGATACACGCTGCAAGTGTGGGAAGTACTTGATCAAGCAGGCATCATCACGCGGATGTTTCCCGAGTGGGAGCCGTTGCGCAGCACTCCGCAACACGATCCGATCCATATCTACACAGTGGATCGTCATTCGATTGAGTGCGCGATCAATGCCTCTGGCCTGGTTCGAGAAGTTGCAAGACCGGACTTGTTGCTCGTCGGTGCTCTTTTTCATGACATTGGTAAGGGGCGTGGGGGAGAGCACTGCGAGGTCGGCGTTCCGCTAGTTGAACAGATTGCGCGCCGCATGGGGTTCGTTGAGCGTGATGTTGCGACTCTGGCCGCTATGGTCAGACTGCATTTGCTGTTGCCAGAGGTTGCGACAACACGCGACCTAGCCGACCCGGTCACCATTGAATACGTTGCCAATGAAGTGGGAGATGTTGAGACCCTCGAACTTTTGTATGCCTTGACACAAGCTGATTCGCAAGCGACTGGGCCCGGTGTGTGGACCTCGTGGAAGGCAAGTTTGCTAGGTGAGCTTGTATCCCGAGTCAGGTCATATCTGAACGGATCGAAGGAATATGTCGAGAGTGCCGAATGTGATTGGGAGGATGTCGAGGACGTTGATCTTCTGGTGACCTTTGATGAAGACGGTGACTTGCCGGCCATCACTGTGCGCTCTTTCGACCGGGTGGGACTTATGGCAGATATTGCCGGTGTCCTGACGGCCAATCGACTTGAAGTGCGGGCTGCTGAGGCCAAGACGAGGGGTGCGCGGGCCTATTCACGGTGGATTGTGGAACCAGAGTTCGGTGATCTGCCAGAAGTGTCTCGAATCTGCGAGGAGCTACGCCTCGTCGAGCATGGGTCATTTGACCTTGGTGACAAATTAGACCGACGAATCAAGTCCTATTGGGAGACTCGGAAAGGTGAAGAATTCACATTTTGGGTCGGTGTGGTGGAGGGTGCGTCATCCTCAGCGAGCGTCCTGGAGGTTCGAGCAAACAACATGCCAGGTCTTTTGAGCACAGTCGCAAGGGCCATTGGTAAGTCACGTACTGAGATTCTGACAGCGCGTGCATCAACCCTGGGAGACAACGCTGTCGACACGTTCTACCTACAGTCCGGTGGGCAGCCGCTGACCGCAGATCGGCTTTCGCAGGTGCGGCAAGCGGTCGCTAGTCGGCTGGATGAACTGCGCCGGGTAATCTAGTGGCGTGTTCAACAACCTGTCAGATCGCCTCAGTGCGACATTCAAGAATCTGCGTGGCAAAGGGCGACTGTCCGATGCCGATGTCTCTGCGACAGTAAAAGAGATTCGCGCAGCTTTACTTGAGGCCGACGTATCTCTTCCGGTAGTCAAGACCTTCACCGCAAAGGTACGTGAGCGTGCCGTCGGTAAAGAGGTGTCGAGTGCGCTCAATCCTGGCCAACAGGTCATCAAGATTGTTCATGAGGAGCTTGTTGAGATCCTCGGAGGCGAAACTCGCCGCCTTTCTTTCGCTAAGCATCCACCCACAGTCATCATGTTGGTGGGTTTGCAGGGTGCCGGTAAGACGACGCTCGCAGGCAAGCTAGCGAAGTGGCTTAAGGACCAAGATCATCGCGTCGCCCTCGTTGCTGCTGACCTGCAGCGACCCAACGCTGTCGATCAGCTCAAGGTGGTAGCGGAGCGGGCCGAGGTGGGCGTGTACGCGCCGCAGCCAGGCAATGGTGTGGGTGACCCGATTCAGGTGGCCAAGGACTCGCTTGCATTTGCTAAGGACGAGTCTTACGACATTGTGATCATCGATACCGCTGGACGTCTAGCTATCGATGAGGAGCTCATGGCGCAGGCGCGTGGAATACGCGATGCCGTGGTTCCGAACGAAACTCTGTTCGTAGTTGACGCCATGATCGGCCAAGATTCTGTCAACACTGCTGTGGCATTCAACGAGGGTGTGGGCTTTGACGGAGTTGTGCTGACCAAATTGGATGGTGATGCACGCGGTGGTTCGGCGCTGTCGGTTCGCGAGGTGACCGGACGCCCGATCATGTTCGCTTCAACCGGTGAGAAGCTCGACGAGTTCGAGCAGTTCCATCCGGACCGCATGGCCAACCGAATCCTAGACATGGGCGACATGCTCACGTTGATCGAACAGGCAGAGAAGGCATTCGACGACGAGCAGGCCGAAGAGTTCGCCCGCAAATTTGCTGACGGTGATGACTTCACCCTCGACGACTTCTTGCAGCAAATGCAGGCGATGAAGAAGATGGGCTCCATGACCAAGCTCATGGGCATGATGCCCGGCATGGGTGAGGTCCGCAAACAGCTCGAACAGGTCGATGATCGCGATATCGACCGAATCGCCGCGATCATTCAATCCATGACTCCTGAAGAGCGCACGCACTCCAAGATCATCGATGGCTCGCGTAGGGCGCGAATCGCTAAGGGCGCCGGTGTCGAGGTTAGCGCGGTCAACAATCTGCTCAAGCGTTTTGCTGAGGCCCAGAAGATGATGAAGCAAGCTGGTAAGGGGGGTGGGATCCCTGGAATGCCCAACGTTCCTGGCATGGGTAGGAGAGGCAAGGCACGTACCCCCAAGAAGAACCAGCGAGGTAAGAAGGGGCGTTCAGGTAACCCAGCCAAACGCGCTCAACAAGAGGCAGCAGAAGCACAGAAGGCATCGGCTCCCAGTGCCGCTCCGGGTTCGGGTCTGATGGCAGGTTCTGGCCTGGGTGGGGGCATTGATCCGAGCGAGCTAGATGCCTCGGCAGTGCCCGGTTTGGCTGATGCCAACCTTGACGAACTACCTGATGAGGTCAAAAAACTACTCAAGTAGCGAATCAGCAATTGTTGAAGTCTTTGAGCTGACCTGTGCTCTCAAGGGTTGCGACTGATTCTTTGACATTTGCATCGACTTCGGTATTGCCATGAGCATCCAAACGCTTGGTCAATTCGCAGCTGTTTGGGACAAAACCAACCGGAGCTCCAGAGATCGTTGGCTGAATTAGCCAGTTGCCTTCTTGATCGTTTTGGATTTGTTTGGCAACTGCTTCTTGTTTCGACGGTTTGTCGAGCCTGGCGATCCACAGTCGATTCTCGGCCAGATTGAGCATTTCAAAATCACCTGCTGCGTCACCGCCGACTAGCAGTGGTCGGCCTCTTGTGATGAAGTTCTGGATGCCGGCAACTTTGCCCTTGAATGTTTTATGCATGGCGGAAAGATTTACATTTTTCAATTTTTGATGCAACCGCGAACCCATTGATTAATCCATTGCTCGAATCAATGGAAAGTTCCATGACCGGGTATCTGAGGGGGGGGGCAAACGAACACCGCAAGGCTTCCGAGGAAGAATTTCACTTGCGGGCATGCGTACTAACAAACCGGCCGCCGGGGAGGGCTATAAATAGAAACCATCGGTAGTAGGCCAGTAATGTGATGCAACGATTGACACCACATCTATCTTCCGGAGCCTTGATGCAATTTTTGGTAACGCGTTCTGCACAATCATCAAACAAGCCAAGTCGTACTCGACAGTTACTGCGGGGCTTAGTCGCATCGGTAGTGGCGCTCGCACTTGTAGTTGTTGGTCTTGTCGGCCCGGCTTCTGCAGCTGAGCAAGACAACAACCCAGATTTGACCCTGGGTAGTGGGTTTTGGAACGATGACAATGCACCCTACGGCATTGCAATAGATGGCGACAACAATGTTTATGTTTCAGTTCCCGGAGGTAGGTCGACTCCAGGGTCCACAATTTCGCTGTTCAAGGATGGCGGCAGTAAGACTACTCCCGTTCAAATCTCGGTTCCAGGCATTGTCAAGCCACGAGGGATGGCCTTTAACTCCGATCGGACAAAATTGTATGTAGCTAATCAGGGTGCAAATAATATCTTGGTTATCGATGTTTCCACTCCAGAAAGCCCGAGTCTGGTTCGTACGCTACAAGGTACCGATGATGCAAAACTAGAGTTACCTAATGACGTAGCAGTCGACTCTGAGGGGACTGTTTATGCGGTCAACTATTACGACAATAGCGTTATCGTTTTCGATGCTAATCAAACAACACCTAACCCAAATAAAACCCTGACTGGTGCCAGTGGCGACAAATTCACTGGGGCAGCTACTGATAGCAATGACAAGGTTTATGTAATTAGCTACAACAATGGGGGGAAGGTCTTTAACAAAGGGAGCCAGACCCCTTCAAGTACCTTGACAGGTCTCACGAATCCAGTTGGTATCGCTATAAACAACAATGACGAGTTATATGTGACCAATATGATGGGCAACACTGTCTCGGTGTTTGATGCGGGGACTACGGCACCTAATCCTTTGCGCTCGCTTGGCGGTCCGTTTCTGGTAGGGCCATCGATGGTGGCTATTACCGATGCTCCGGACGCCGACGACACTGATATCTATGTGGTGGGTCAATCATATCGTCACGAGTCGGTGCTGGGCTATGACTACATGCCCGCTCCAGACCCTGATGACTTTGTGTGCACTGGTTCCGAACAGAGCTACACCGCTCCTGACTGGGCTTCCAAGATTAAGGTAACTCTCAAAGGTGCCCAAGGTGGCGGAGGAAATGGCGGACTTGGTGCGCAAGCGACGGCAATAGTGGACGTCACCAGTGACAAAAATATCTACGTCAACGTCGGATGTTCGCCGACTGAAGATGCCCCTGGCGTCGGGGGATTCAATGGCGGTGGCAATGCTGGCGACCCAGGTTCGTCTACCGGAGGGCATCTAGGTGCCTTCCACGGTGGTGGAGGAGCTACCGACATTCGTATTGGCGACAACTTAGTTAGCGACCGCGTCTTCGTAGCTGGTGGCGGTGGAGGAGAGCAGGTACACGGTACGTCTGCTGTTTATGACGGTGGTAACGGAGGAGACCCTTCCGGTGGCGCTGGTGAAGCTGATACTGGATTCGCTGGAGCTGGTGTCGGGCATCCAGGTTTAGGTGGTACAACCAATGCCGGCGGCGCAGGCGGAGTGAAAGCTACTTCGTCGGAAGGCACCAATGGGCATCCCGGTGAACCAGGTGTTGGTGGCGATGGTGGAGATTCCCACGCTACGAACCAAACTGGTCCAGGTGCAGGCGGTGGCGGCGGTCTCTTTGGCGGCGGCGGTGGCGGTGCAGGCCATCACGGTGTCATTCCCCTGCTTGGTCACGGCATAGGTGGTGCTGGTGGCGGCGGAAGCTCAGGCCTGGCTGCCAAAGCTTCACTTGTTCAGGGCCTGATAACCTACGGGCCGTCCAACCATGAGGGTTCGGGTGCTGTCGACATCACGCCGTTAGCAGACAACCTGGAGATCACGACCGAAGAGCGTTTGCCAAATGCAAACCAAGGTGCAGCGTATTCTGAGCAGTTTGAGGCACGAGGTGGAACTGACGAGCGTGTGTGGTCGGCCTCTGGCAATGTGCCTCCAGGTTTGAGTATGAGCGCGGCTGGGGTGTTGTCTGGGACTCCTACTCAAGCCGGTTCCTACTCCTTCGCCGTCAAGGTTGTCAGTGATGGTGATGAAGCGGAGAACACCTTTAAAATCTTGGTGAATCCAGAGCTCAAGATCACGACGAGTAGTTTGCCAAATGCAAAGCAGGGCACAGCATATTCGGCGACCTTGACCGACACAGGCGCCCAAGGTTCAGTGGCTTGGCAGATCGAGTCTGGGAGCTTGCCAGCTGGACTCAAACTTGATGCTCATACTGGAGTAATCTCGGGAACTCCGACTAAGGCACAAAATCAGAGCTTCACAGTTCGGGTTGTAGACGATAACGCCAGGTCGGCATCCAAAGCATTGAGTATTGCTGTTAGCTCCAACAAGCCAGTTCCGGCCAAGACAAAGCAGACCTTACGAAAAGGAACGATTCCAGCAAAGCTTCGGAACCCAGGTCGTACCTTGGTCAACAAGGCCGGAGCCAAGACGAGTCAAGGTCGTCCTTTGAGCGCCCGAGTAAGTGTTCGAATGCGCGGAGAGATGTACTGCCTACGAGTGAGCCAAGGTAAAAGGCGAGCTGTGTCTGTTCGTTCGACAGGCAAGTGCTCAATGACGGTTAGCGTGACGTACCGTGCGCCTGGAACTGCGAGCTTGCGCCCATTCAAGAAGACGGTCAAGTACAAAATGAAGCGGGTGAGATAGGCGCTTGAGTTGATTGGTCGACTCAACGCAGGGGTCTCGTACGGTGTTCGTGTGAGACTCTGGCACACTGGATAAGTCGAAAAGATTGGTCGACCAAAGTATGCGGACCCTCTCACCACTAACTTTGAGTCCCGTTCGCCGTAAGACAGACCCACCTGTCGAGCGCACCGAGCACCCCAATAATCAGGAGAATAAGTAACTCGTGTCTGTAAAAATCAAGTTGAAGCGTCTCGGCAAGATTCGCCTCCCGCAATACCGCATCGTCGTTATGGATTCGCGCAAGAAGCGTGACGGCCGCGCTATTGAAGAGATTGGTCTTTACCATCCCAAAGAAGATCCGTCGTTCATCCAGGTGGATTCGGATCGTGTCCAGTACTGGCTCGGAGTTGGTGCTCAACCAACCGATGCTGTCGCGGCGATCCTCAAGATCACCGGTGACTGGCAGAAGTTCAAGGGCCTCCCAGGTCAAGAGGGAACCCTCAAGGTCAAAGAAGCCAAAGAAGACCGCGTTGATGCGTTTGAGAAGGCCGTTGCTGACGCCGAGGTCGCTAAGGGTGAGCCCAAGCTGAACATCGTCGTTAAGTCTGAGCAGGTTGAAGAAGAGGCTCCTGCTGAGGAAGTAGCTAGCGAAGAGGCACCAGCCGCTGAAGAACCAGCTGTAGAAGATGCACCTGCAGAGGAAGCTCCTGCTGCCGAAGAGGCAAAAGAGGAAGCTGCTGCTGACGAGACTCCAGCTGAAGAAGAATCCAAGGACGCTTAATGTTGGACGCAGCGCTTGAGCATCTGATCCGTGGGATTGTCGACAATCCTGAGGATGTTGAGGTCAATACCCGCAATAATCGCGGACGCGGCAATACTCTCGATGTGATCGTCAACCCAGATGATATGGGTCGTGTGATTGGGCGTCAGGGTCGCACAGCGAATGCGCTACGTACCGTGATCAAGGCTGTTTCGCCTAACGGTTCTATTGGCGTTAACTTCCTCGATGTGGACGAGCGGTAGCGCTGAGAAGTCGAGCGGTAGCAATTTGCAACTCGTGACGGTAGCCCGGGTGGGAAAAGCGCACGGACTAGCGGGCGATGTCTCGGTTGAACTTCGTACCGATGAACCTGAAGTCCGGCTAGCTGTCGGCGCACAAGTTCTGCTTGTAACTGGCGCCAAAGGTGAAGGCGCTGACTTGACTGGCCAATACACGGTTGCTGCCAGCAGGTTCCATTCAGGCAGATTCATTGTTCGATTCGCCGAGGTCGTAAGCCGCAATGATGCTGAGGCAATTCGCGGCATGTTCGTGGAGTCAGAGGTGGATCCGCAAGCTCTGCCAGTTGAAGAAGATGCCTATTACGACCGGCAGCTTGTTGGACTCACAGCTAGGTCCATCGATGGGACTGACTTGGGTGAGGTTGTACGGGTTGATCATCTTCCTGGCCAGGACTATTTGATCGTCAAGGGTTCCAGTGGAGACGAGACGATGGTGCCATTCGTTATTGAGATCGTCCCCGATGTGGATCTTGAACAAAGCACAGTAACTATGGATCCGCCTGAAGGTCTTTTCGGAGAACCGGGGGAGACCGATTAATGAGAATCGACATTGTCAGTGTATTCCCCGAGTACCTTGAGCCACTCAGGCTTTCACTAGTTGGAAAAGCAATCGAACGAGGTCAGATCGATCTTCACGTACACGATCTTCGCGACTTCACCTCGGACAAGCACCGGACTGTCGACGATGCCCCATTTGGTGGCGGGCCTGGAATGGTCATGCTGCCTGAACCATGGGCGTTGTGTCTCGAGTCGATCCTTGAGTCGGGCAAGGCTGATGGTCGGTCTAAGCCGACGCTGGTGATTCCGGTACCTAGTGGAAGGCAATTCACCCAACGCCAGGCTGAAGATTTGGCGTCACTCGACTGGATGATTTTTGCTTGTGGTCGATATGAGGGGATTGATTCTAGGGTGGCGGATTACTTCGCTGAGCGGTGTGAAGTTCGCGAACTGAGCATTGGCGACTATGTGCTTGCTGGTGGTGAGGCGGCCGTCCTGGTCATGGTTGAGGCGGCAGCCCGGCTAGTGCCTGGGGTGCTAGGAAACCCCGAGAGTCACAATGACGACAGTTTCTCAGAATCCAATGAGGGCTTCCTTGAAGGTCCGATCTATACCCGACCTGAGCAATGGCGAGGACTAGCTGTGCCGCCAATCTTGCTATCGGGAGATCATGCTGCAGTGGCCAATTGGCGTAAGGAACAGTCTCGAGAGAGAACTGCTAAGTACCGACCGGACCTTCTTGGCGGCCAAGAATAAGCCCCTCGCGTATTCCACTCGGCTAGTTCATATGGCAAACTAGAGAAGTTGTCTGAGGATCCCTCAGATTCCGGATTCACGAAACCTGCCGCAGGGGGAATCGTGAGAGATCTGGCTTGTTATGACAGCTGAACTTCACCTTGTTCGGCTCAGATGAGTCAGACGTTCGGGTTTGGATGAGCAAGACCAAAGCAAGTGAATGTCGACCGGCGGCGAGACTCACACGGAGCACAATATGAACAAGCTAGACGCAATTGATTCTGCCTCCCTTCGCGATGACATCCCCGATTTTCGTCCGGGTGACTCCGTCAAGGTTCACGTGAAGGTTATTGAAGGCAGCCGTTCTCGTATCCAGGTTTTCGCCGGTGTTGTAATCCGCCGCCACGGTGGTGGCCTGCAAGAGACCTTCACCGTTCGCAAGGTGAGCTTCGGTGTTGGCGTTGAGCGTACCTTCCCGGTTCACTCCCCAAACATTGAGTCCATTGAGCTTGTGTCTCGCGGTGACGTTCGTCGCGCCAAGCTGTACTACCTCCGCGATCTTCGCGGTAAGGCAGCAAAGATCCGCGAGAAGCGCGACACCACGGCTTAGTCGCCAAGGTCCGACGCGGCGATGGAAACTGACACCCCGGTGGATACATCCGGAGAAGAGACAAGCAAATCAGGGCAAGCTAAGAGTAGTTCGTGGCTGTTCCTGCGCGAGGTAGCAATTGTCCTCGTCTGCGCGTTGGTCCTGTCAGTTATCGTTCGTACTTTCTTCTTGCAGGCATTTTTCGTGCCTAGCCAGTCGATGGAAAATACTTTGATGCCGGACGACCGGATCGTCGCTTCGAAGATCAACACCAAAATTGGTGGAGTGAATCGTGGTGAAGTGGTGGTCTTCAAAGATCCGGGTGGCTGGCTGCCTGCTCAGCGAAATGCAAACACGCCAGGTGCAGGTACGAAAGTTCTTGAGTTTCTAGGGTTGGCGCCCTCGTCCTCGGGTGATGATTTGGTCAAGCGAGTCATCGGCATCGGCGGTGACCATGTCAAGTGCTGCAACGCGAAGAACCAAATTGTCCTGAATGATGTTGCGCTAGACGAGTCCTCATTCATCAAGCCGGGTTCAGATAATTTGCAGGTGCCATTTGATATCTACGTGCCTGAAGGTCGTATTTTTGTGCTCGGCGATAACCGGAATGAATCTGCCGACTCCCGGTTTCACTTAGAGAATGATTCGGGGACTGTGCCAGTCGAAAATGTGGTCGGGCGTGTCTTCGTGATCGTGTGGCCTTTGAGCTCTTGGTCAGGTGTACCGATTCCGGAAGTGTTCGACAATCCGAAGCTCAATGATCAATCCGGTCAGTCCTGACACCAGCTTTGCTGAGTCAACGATTGGGGTAAGAGCGTTCCCGATCGAATACGGCTTGCTGCGACGTGGGTTCACCACTATTGCAGGCGCAGATGAAGCTGGTCGTGGGGCAGGGGCAGGTCCACTAGTTGCCGCAGCTGTCGTATTCAAACCTAGTGAATTCGGCTCGTCTGAGTTGGTTCGAGCAGTTAATGATTCCAAGAAACTCACCGAAGCTCGCCGCGAAGAGCTGTTTATTCAAATTACAGAGCAGTCCCTGTCATGGGCCGTAGTTTCGATCAGTGCCGCGGAAGTCGACGCAAGGGGAATCCAGCGAGCAAATCTCACGGCTTTGCGGCAGTCGGTTGCATGTTTGGATGTTCAACCGGACTACGCGTTGTTTGACGGATATAGCGTGCCAGGCGCTCCTATGCCAAGTTTGGGTGTGTGGAAAGGCGATCAAGTCAGTCCGACAGTTGCGGCTGCAAGCATCTTGGCTAAGGTCACGCGTGACCGTCATATGGTGGAGGCCGAGACATCGCATCCCGGATATGGATTTGCCAAGCACAAGGGATATTTGACGGCGGATCATCGGGCAGCGATCGAGAAGCTGGGTGTCTGTGAGATTCACCGAAGTAGTTTTGCGTTACGCTAACCGAATGAGTTTGAAAGACCTGGAGCGGTACGAGACCGAGGTCGAACTTGACCTGTACCGTGACTACCGCGAAGTGGTGGCTAACTACCGCTATGTGGTTGAGACCGAACGACGCTTCTATCTCTGCAATGAGGTTGAGTTGAACGTTCATGCTAGCTCCGGTGGCGAGGTCTATTACGAGGTCACGCTCTCCGACGTATGGGTATGGGACCGACATCGTCCGGCTCGTCAAGCATCGAGTGTCCGAGTGCTCACGTTCAAAGACGTCAATGTTGAGGAGCTGCAACCAGTGTCTGCTGGTGCAGTTGAAGAGTCTGTAGCAGTTGTGTCAGCTGACTCAGTAGCAACTTCCTAAATACTTTTCCACAGGCAAACACGCCGGGGAGTTATCCACACGCTAGAAAATTCTTCGCTGTGCTGTCCTTGAATCGTCCATCCTTGTGATGGAGGTGGACATGACCAAACAACGAAATGCGCTCGGAGCGTATGGCGAAGACATTGCCGCAAACTACTTGGCAAACCAAGGTCTTCGGATTGAACAACGAAACTGGCGTTGTGAACAAGGCGAGGTGGACATCGTTGCCGTTGATCACGGTGAACTCGTGATCTGCGAGGTGAAGACTCGTCGTAACACTCGCTATGGACATCCCATTGAGGCGGTGACGCCTCGAAAGTTGGTGCGGCTACGCAAACTTGCCGGTCTATGGCTCAAGGCGAATTCCTGCGACGGTCGGGAGCGTGAGAAGTTCACTGGCGTGCGGATCGATGTGGTCGGAGTTCTTGTTGAACCAGGGGTTCGTCCGCAACTGACTCACCTTAAAGCGGTGGGATAGATGGCCTTAGCTCGAACGACTTCAGCAGTTTTAGTTGGTGTGACTGCGCACCTCATTGATGTTCATGTCAGCCAGTCTCCAGGGTTGCCGCATTTAACGATTGTGGGGTTGCCAGATACTTCGATGAACGAATCGCCTGATCGAGTCCGGTCGGCGATCGTCAACAGCGGTTTCAATTGGCCGCAATCCAAGATCACGGTCGGCTTGAGCCCAGCTGGACTTCCCAAGCGAGGGCCTGGTCTTGATGTGGCTATCGCACTTGGGATCCTGGCTTCCGACGGTCAAATTCCGTTAGACGCCATAAATCGTGTGGTAGCCATTGGCGAGCTGAGCCTCGATGGCCGGATTCATCCTGTTCCGGGTGCTCTTGCCGCAGGGATCGAAGCTGTCGCGAGGGTCAATAGCCGTCCTCCGAATAGTCCTCGTAGCGCGCAGCTTGTGTGCAGTACGGTCGATCGCCCGCTGGTCGAGTTAGTTCCCGAACTAGAGGTAACTGCTGAGTCGACCCTGAGATCGCTTGTATCGAGATTGACTGGTGAACCCATTGATGACGAGTCTGACCTTGAATTGAGTGGTTCGCCATTGGTCGTCACAGGCGATGAATCCCAGGCAATGAGTGCAGGGGAGCGCAAACTTGGTCGGCTTGACCTTGCCGACGTAGGCGGTCAAGAGCTCGCCAAATTAGCGATGGAGGTTGCGGCCGTTGGAGGCCATCATTTGGCGCTCATGGGTCGGGCTGGTGTGGGCAAAACACTCTTGGCTGAGCGCTTGCCCGGGATCCTGCCAGATCTTGAAGTAGAGCAGGCACTAGAGGTGACCTCGATTCATCAGCTCGCCGGTGAGGATGTACGAGGGTTGATCGTGAGGCCGCCATGGTGTGCGCCACACCACACGGCAAGCAGTGTTGCCCTCGTGGGTGGCGGTTCGCAAACTAAGCCGCAAGTAGGCCTGGTATCGCTTGCGCATAGAGGAATCCTGTTTCTGGACGAGGCTGCGGAATTTGAGTCGCGCGTACTTGACGCCATGCGTGAGCCGCTCGAGAACGGCCGCATGTCAATTGCGCGGGCGGGGTTTCGAGTGACCTATCCGGCTCGATTCCAGTTGATCTTGGCGACAAATCCGTGTCCCTGCGGTTTCGCATTAGATCCCGATAGGCCAGAGAAGTGTCGCTGTACACCTCTGCAGCGAACCCGATACGCGGCCAAACTGTCGGGGCCATTGCTAGATCGAGTCGATTTAAGGCTCGTGTTAAAGAAGCCGACCCTGACACAGCTCCGACAAGCAGCGACCACTGCGAATACAAGTGAACAGGTTCGCTCAAAAGTCGCGCATGCTCGTGGTCTGGCATGCAAACGGCTACTGGATTCACCCTGGGTGTCGATGTCGGAGGTCCCGGCTAGCCAAATGAATCAGTATTGGCCGCTTGATCGCTCCGTCAATAACTATCTGAATCGTGTGACGAACTCCGACAGCATGCGGGGGCGAGAGCGAGTCATGCGAACGATGTGGACTTTGGCCGATCTAGCTGACTCGGGTGTGCCAAATCGGGAACATATCGACTTGGCGATGGAGCTACGCTCGACTGATTTGGAGTGGGGGAGCCGATGATCGACTTAGAGGAAGATGCTGTTGCAAGGCACGTACTGTCCCAGTTGATTGAACCAGGTGATCCAGTTGTGGGGCGCGCCATTCAAGAATCAGGTGCACCTCAGGTTTTACGGCATTTTCAAGCATTGGAAAATGCGAAGCCGGGCCTACCGGGAATGCGCAGGCTCAAACTACCCAGTCGATGGCAAACTGATCGAGCGATCGAATCGATGAGACGCGAAACTGAGTTGGCAGTCAGACTCGGTGTCGATTTCATCTACCCGGGAACTCCAGAGTGGCCTACTCAACTCTCTGATTTAGGGGCGAGATCGCCGTTGATTCTCAGATCGAGGGGGCAGTTGCGATTGAGGTCGATCGCAGTACGAGGCATCGGGATTGTGGGTGCCAGAGCTTGTACACGTTACGGTCAAGAAATCACCGAGGAGCTTGCCTCACGGTTGGCTTCCAACGATTGGGTGATCATCTCCGGTGGCGCGTATGGAATCGATGCCGCTGCGCATCGTGGCGCAGTGTCAGTCGGTGGACCGACAATAGCAGTTTCGGCTGCTGGCGTGGACCAATCTGTTCCAGCAAGCAATTCGTTCCTCTTCGAGGCGATCGCCGAGGTTGGGGCTGTTGTTAGTGAAGTGCCGCTGGGTGCACATCCGACGCGTTCGCGATTCCTTATGCGCAATCGATTGATCGCCGCATTGTCGCGCGGGGTTGTTGTCACAGAGGCCGCACTCAGATCCGGTTCGCTGTCGACAGCTCGTGAGGCATCTCAGTTGGGGCGAATCCTGATGGCCGTCCCGGGCCCGGTTACTTCGCTTTCGTCGGCAGGTGGACACGACCTTATAAAAGAAGGAATGGCGAGTTTGGTGACTGGACACAATGACGTCTTAGAACTGTTGCGGGTCATCAATCCTGATCCAGATGCAACCTGTCAAACTCGCTACGACCAGGTCTTGATGGCAGCTCTTTGTGACGGACTAGCTAACGAGTTGTCTCCGCCTCTTGGAATAGACGAGTTGTCGGCTAAGGTTCAGCTGCCAGTCGACGAGGTGTTGGTTGGGTTGAGTTCCTTGGAAACTAGGCAGCTTGTGGACCGATCGCAAGAGGGCTGGCAACTTGTTCGCAAGAGATCACAGCGTCATAAACATCCGCCAAGTTGAATGCTTGGAAAGAATTCGACAGGCTCGAACTATGGAATCAACGGCAGCGTGGGAACAAACTCTTGCCGAGTTTGGCGATCACGTGCGTCTTGATCGCCAACACAGCCCGCACACTATTCGCGGCTACCTCTCAGACATGAAGAACTTTAGTTATTTCGCGGTTGGATATGGAGTCGAATATCCATGGGATGTGGATATTCGACTCTTCCGGGCATGGTTGGCTCGCGAGCACGCCGACGGCAAATCTCGTGCCACGATTACCCGACGCACGGTGTCGGCCAGAGCCTTCTCTCTGTGGTGTTTCAAGACTGGAATCACCACTCAAGATCATGCGCAATTGTTGGCTTCTCCGAAAAGTCACCGCAACTTGCCTACGGTCCTCCGTGCCGATCAAGTCGCTATCGTGCTGGATGCTGCGGAATCGCTTGTAGCAGACAGTGAAGGTATCGAACGAATAAAGGCGATCCGTAATGTTGCAATTCTCGAGGTGCTCTACGCCACCGGGATTCGCGTCTCTGAGCTGTGTGGCATGGATATCGATGACATCGACTATGAGCGGCGAGCAGTCCGCGTTATGGGTAAGGGCTCGAAGCCTAGAACAGTTCCCATGGGTATTCCAGCAATCCGTGCTCTAGACCGTTGGCTAGTTTCGGCTCGTCCGCACTGGGTTGCAGACAAGAGTGGGGCTGCGGTATTCATCGGACAACGTGGTGGTCGAATCGATCCCCGCGCCGCCCGTGAGGTTGTGACATCAACGATTGCTCTCCATCCAGACATCCCCCATTTGGCCCCCCATGGACTCCGTCATTCGGCGGCAACTCATGTCCTTGAAGGTGGAGCTGACCTTAGAAGTGTCCAAGAGCTCCTCGGTCACGCTACGCTCGCAACAACACAGCTTTATACGCACATTTCGGTTGAAAGATTGAGGTCGGCTTATGAGCAAGCACACCCGCGGGCTTGATCCCGGGGTTGATGCTGCCGAAGTCCAGGTCGTTATCCCTGCACAGCGAGTTGCTGACGATTCAGAGTTAGACAATTCTTCTGACGGAATCGATTCAGTCTGGGGCGCGTATCAGTCCAGCGACAACCCAGTGGAAGCGCGAGTTGCTCGTGACAAATTGATCTTGCATTTTTCTCCACTCGTCAAATATGTTGCGGGACGAGTGGGGGTAGGCCTGCCGTCTAATGTGGATCATTCCGACCTCGTGTCGTACGGAATCTTTGGTTTGATCGATGCGATCGACAAGTTCGACCTGACTAGGTCCATCAAGTTTGAGACTTACGCGATCACTCGTATTCGCGGTGCGATTATTGACGAACTGCGAAGTTTCGATTGGATTCCTCGTTCGATTCGTTCTAAGGCACGCAAGGTCGAACAAGCGTACGCGACGCTTGAGGCCAAACTCTTGCGTACGCCGACCGATGAAGAGGTGGCGCAAGAACTCGACATTTCTCAAGAAGCGTTACAAAAGCTGCTGGGTCAGATCTCATTTGTCAATGTCATGGCGCTTGACGAACTCTTGATTCGGGGAACTGATTCATCAGATTCCGCGACGCTAGGGGACACTCTTGCCGACGAGCGAGTCGATGATCCAGAAACCATGGTCGAAGACGAACAGATGCGATACATCTTGGCTGACCTGATCGCGCAACTTCCAGAACGCGAGAAGATCGTCGTATCCCTCTACTACTACGAGAGTTTGACCTTGGCTGAGATTGGCAAAGTGCTGGGCGTCACTGAGAGCCGCGCGAGCCAACTACACACCAAAGCAATGTTGCAATTGCGCGCCAAACTTGCAGTTGCTACCGATGGATAAATAACCGCTACCTGATCTGGGGCTATGTCACCTAGGTGGTTTGAGTACCGGTGAATCTGTCTTGAGAAGCATCAACGGATTCAAATACTCCTCACCTCGTTTGAGCCCCCAATGTAAGCAGCGCTCGCTGCAGTGGCCACCGCTGGCAATCGTGCCAATAACTTGACCCGCAGCGACTGATTGGCCGGTGACGAGCTTGGACTTAACGGGTTCGTAGGTTGTCCTAAGTGCCCCGTGGTTGATGCTGATTACGGGGCGATCAACAACCGTTCCAACAAAGTGAACGACTCCAGCTCCAGCGGACTTTATGGGACTGCCTGCTGTAGCGCTCAAGTCAACGCCACGGTGCCCAGCCAGCCATTTTTCTGCTGGCGGATCAAAATCTGCAATAAGTCGCAATGGAAGCTCGACTGGTGGTTTGAATGCGCCTTGTGCAACGACAGATGCCTGGACGAAATCGCTACGTGAAGCGCTCGGAGCCGCACCGACAGCAATAGCTAGTGTCAGCATGAGAAACAGAAAGAACCGAAGGGTGTGAACGAATTTCATAGGTAGATTTTGAGGGATTTCACCAAGTCAGTAGTAAACGATTTTCTGGCCTGTGGAAAACGCCACGGCGTGTTTGACTGTGGACAAGTTTTTCGTGAACCCTCCGGAGGGTCGCCGACTGTTAACTGCGTAGAATAGGAAAGCACGGTTAAAACCGTGACATCACATCCCGTATCTGTATGTATCCCTGCGGATGTTGTTCTTCTAGCGAGGAACAACTAGTCGGCTAGGGCACTGCTACAGCGGAGTTGTTCGAGGTCCGTAGTCGTTCCCGTGAATGGCAACGGCGGACAACCAGTCGGGAGACGTCGGTACTACAAAGTGCCGAACCAACCGAAAAGAGTTGCGGCCTGCCCGCAACGGAATAGGAACATCATGGCAGTCGTCTCGATGCGCCAGCTCATGGAGTCGGGCGTCCACTTCGGACACCAAACTCGTCGCTGGAACCCAAAGATGAAGCGCTTCATCATGACTGAGCGCAATGGCATCTACATTGTTGATCTCAACCAATCACTCAGCCACATTGATCGTGCGTACGAATTCGTTAAGGACACCGTTGCCCACGGCGGCACGATCCTCTTCGTCGGCACCAAGAAGCAGGCTCAAGAATCGGTAGCGGAGCAAGCCACTCGCGTGGGTATGCCCTACGTCAACGAACGCTGGTTGGGTGGCATGCTCACCAACTTCCAGACTGTTCACAAGCGTATTCAGCGCCTTCAAGAGCTAGAAGATATCGATCTCGATGACGTAGCCGGCTCGGACAAGACCAAGAAGGAACTTCTCATGATGCGTCGTGAGAAGGACAAGCTGGAGCGTACCCTCGGTGGTATTCGCAATATGACCAAGACCCCAAGTGCGGTCTGGGTTGTCGACACCAACAAGGAAGCGTTGGCTGTTGCCGAAGCCCGCAAGCTGAAGATCCCGGTTGTGGCGATCCTCGACACCAACTGCGATCCGGATCTAGTGGACTACCCGGTGCCGGGCAACGACGATGCGATCCGTTCAATCGGACTTCTCACTCGCGTGATCGCAGATGCTGCTGCAGCCGGACTCATGGAACGGGCAGGTGGTAAGAGCGGAGGCGCAGAAGCCGAGGCTGAGCCACTAGCTGACTGGGAACTCGAGCAGCTTCAGGCCGCCGAAGCACCAGCCGACACTGACGCTGCTGCCCAGGCTCCATTGGAAGCACCTGTAGCAGAAGAGGCACCAGCGGAGGAAGTTGCCGCAGTCGAAGAGGCTGTCGAAGCTCCCGCCGCCGAAGCATCCGAAGAAGCAGCACCCGCTGCGGATGCTCCAGCCGAAGATGCACCTGCTGCTGAATAAGCAGCTCCACAAACACAACCCCACTAGCTCTGGCTGACAAGCCACAGGAGGAACGAAATGGCAGTTGCCGCTGCAGATGTAAAGAAGCTCCGCGACCTCACCGGCGCGGGCATGATGGATGCCAAGAAGGCCTTAGAGGAGTCCGACGGCGACTTCGATGCCGCTACCGAATTGCTTCGCATCAAAGGTGCGAAGGATGTCGGCAAGCGTCAGGGTCGTACTGCGGCCAACGGAATGGTCCATGCGATTCTCGATGGCACCACTAGCGGTGTCATGTTCGAGCTGAACTGCGAGACCGACTTCGTTGCCAAGACGGAGGGCTTCCAGGAGCTCGCCGCGGACATCACTAACCACATCGCCAAGGAGCAGCCAGTCGACGTTGACGCATTGCTCGCCAGCGAGCTGGGTGGTAAGTCGGTGCAGCAAGTCATCGACGAGGCCAATGCGAGCATGGGCGAGAAGATTGAAGTTCGCCGCTTTGCACGTTACGACAACGGATTCATCTACGTCTACCTGCATAAGAGCGACCCAGCAATTCCGCCGACCGCGGGTGCCCTGGTTGAGCTAGATGTCGACAACGAAGAGTTGGCTCGCGCTATTGCCCAGCACATCACGGCGATGGCTCCGAAGTACCTCCGCCGCGAGGACGTTCCAGCCGATGTCGTTGAGAACGAGCGTCGTATCGCCAAGGAAACCGCGATCGAAGAAGGCAAGCCAGAGCAGGCCATCGACAAGATCACTGAAGGCCGCGTCAATGCGTTCTTCAAGGACTTCTGCTTGCTCGAGCAGCCATATGTGCGCGACAATAAGCAGACCGTCGGCAAGGTACTCGAAGATGCAGGCGCCGGAATCACTCAGTTCGCGCGCTTCAAGGTAGGCCAGGAGTAAGTATGAGCCCAGCGATCCAATCCAGTCTCGAAGGCACCACTGACCGTTGGTCGGATGCTCCAGAGACCGGATGGGATCGCGTTCTGCTCAAGCTTTCGGGTGAAGCCTTTGCCGGTGGCGGGGGTTTGGGTGTCGACCCATCTGTCGTCTCCAACATTGCCAAGCAGATTGCTGATGTCGTCCGCACTGGCGCTGAAGTTTCAGTTGTTATTGGAGGCGGCAACTACTTCCGTGGTGTCGAACTTCAAGAGAGTGGCATGGATCGCTCTCGGGCAGACTACATTGGCATGCTCGGTACCGTTATGAACTGCTTGGCGCTGCAGGACTTCCTGGAGCAAGAAGGCGTTGAGACTCGGGTCCAGACCGCTATCGCAATGGGTCAGGTTGCCGAGCCCTATACGCCATTGCGGGCGATCCGTCACATGGAAAAAGGCCGCGTTGTGATCTTCGGTGCTGGTCTTGGTGCACCGTTCTTTTCGACTGATACTTGTGCTGCGCAGCGTGCGATGGAAACCAAATGTCAGGTCGTTTTGATGGCCAAGTCCGTTGACGGTGTCTATGACTCAGATCCCAAATCCAATCCAGATGCCAAGCGTTACGACCGGCTCACCTATGACGAGGTTTTGACTAAAGACCTGAAGGTGGCAGATGCGACGGCGATCAGCTTGTGTCGTGACAACGAAATGCCGATCGTGGTGTTCGACCTGCTCAAACAGGGCAATATTGCCAAAGCTGTTCGTGGTGAGCACTTGGGCACATTCGTGAGCACCTCTTCGTAGTCAAGAAAAACCAACGCCTGGGCACTAGAGTGTCGTTAACGATCTTTACGAACAACCTGTCTACCGGAGGACCAAAGTGGTTGATGAAGCATTACTAGAGGCAGACGACAAGATGGAACGCGCCATCGTTGCTTGCAAAGAGGCGATGGCCACTTTGCGTACAGGTCGGGCATCGTCGGACCAGTTCGACAAGATCACGATCGACTACTACGGCGCCCAAACTCCTATTACTCAGGTCGCGACTTTTCAGGCACCTGAGGCGCGGATGATGCTGGTGACTCCGTTTGACGTAAACGTACTCGAACAAGTCGAGAAGGCGATTCGCGAATCCGACCTCGGCGTGAACCCCACCAATGACGGAAAATTGATCCGTGTTGTGTTTCCAGACTTGACTGAGGAACGTCGCAAGGAGTTTGTCAAAGTCGCTCACACCAAAGCTGAGGATGCCAAGATCTCGATCCGAAATGCTCGCCGAGCTGCCAAGGAGGAGATCCAAAAGCAGGTCAAAGATGGTGACATTGGCGAAGACGATGGGCACCGGGCCGAGAAGCAGCTCGATGAGTCCACCGCAGCTCATACCGCTCAAGTTGACGAGATCTTGAAGCATAAAGAGTCGGAACTGTTAGAGATCTGACATGAGTCAGGGCGCGGAGCCAGAGAGCACGCAGCAAGAGGCGGCTGAGCAAGAAAAAAAGAAGGTCGGCGGCCGCAACCTGCCCAAGGCGATTGCTGTTGGCGTAGGAATTGTTGTTATAGCTCTTGGCTCACTTCTATGGTCGCCGTGGATCTTCGCGCTTGTCGTGGCACTTGCAGTCACAGGCGCGGCCTGGGAGTTCGCCCAAGCTTTTAGCACGGTGGGAATCCGGGTTACTCGGGCGCCAATCTACACAGCAACCGCAATTTCACCATTCGTTTGCTACGCGTGGGGGCTTGAAGGTCAGGTCGTTCTGGTCGGTGCTTTGATTGTGGCGATTTTGCTATGGCGAATTCGACGCGGCAATGAGAACTATGTCAAAGATGTCACTGCGAGTTTCTTCATTGCTGGCTACCTGCCATTCATGGTCGGTTTTGTCATGCTCTCTCTCAACAGCGACAACGGAATTCAGCGAGTAATCACTTTCATTGCACTTACTATCGCTAGTGATATTGGCGGATTCTTTGCCGGTGTGACATTTGGCAAGCATCCGATTGCCGCATCGATAAGCCCGAAGAAGTCGTGGGAAGGCCTCGCGGGGTCGTTGCTTCTTCAAGCGGTTGTCGGTGCGCTTCTGTTTGTCTACCTGCTCGACAGCACATGGTGGGCAGGTGTCATCACGGGTCTTGTTATGACCGTTAGTGCTACGGCTGGTGACTTTGCGATCAGCGCTATCAAACGCGACGTAGGAGTCAAGGACATGAGCAACTTGATCCCCGAACACGGCGGCATTATGGACCGCTTGGATTCGTTGGTTCCGAACGCTTTCGTTTCGTGGGCGATGTTCACTTTGTTCCTCGGGCATTAGTGGTGCGCTATGTCTAAGACTGAGGATCCGGGTTCGCGGACTTTCGTTGAGCTCAAAGCTCGCAGCCGGGTTAAACCGCCTAAACATCTGTCAGGTATGACGATGGCCGAGAGGCAAGAAGCGATCACCGAACTGGGAATTCCCAAGTTTAGGGCCGATCAGATTTCCCGTCAGTGGTTCACCCGGCTGTCTGATGATCCATCGACCTGGACTGATGTGCCAGATGACGTAGCTCAGAAGGTTGCCAACGAGTTGCTCCCTCCGTTGTTTTCTTCGGTCAAAGAAGTGACGGCTGATCAAGGTCAGACGGTTAAATCTGTCTTGCGGCTACATGACAATGCTTTAGTTGAGAGTGTGCTCATGCGTTACCCAGGTCGGGTGACCATGTGTGTGTCGAGCCAAGCAGGTTGCGGCATGGGCTGCCCATTTTGCGCTACAGGCCAGGGCGGTCTTACGCGGAATCTTTCTTCTGCTGAGATTGTGGAGCAGGTGATGGCAGGCGCTCGTTCATTGGCTCGCGGCCAAGTGGCAGGCGGTTCTGGCAAAGTATCGAACATTGTGCTCATGGGTATGGGTGAGCCTTTGGCCAACTACAACAATTTGATCAAGGCTTTGCGGATTCTGGTTTCACCCAATCCTGAA
>CAUJDH010000096.1 GCA_963169225.1 Actinomycetota bacterium | reverse complement strand
CTAAAGTCCAAAGGCGCCGGGGCACTGATCAAGAACCTCAGGCCTCCCAAGACGCGGGCGGCGGTTCCTTATTGCACCACCGTGTGTAATGGCGCCAACTTGTCGAACACAGACTTCACGGGTGCCAACATGTCGTATTCCAACTTCACCAACGCCAACATGTCGAACTCGATCCTTACGAATGCAGATATTCGCTATTCCAACTTCCAGTCGGCCAATATGACGAATGTGAACGCCACCGCAACACTTTCTCAGGGAGCTTTGTACTCCAACACAGGTTTGTCAGGTGTCAATTTTTGGGAGACAAACTTTCAAGGAGCGGCATTCTTCGCTGTGATCGCGACCAACACAAAGTTCGGCGGCACTACGCTTGCCACCTCGCAGCAGTACGGCTACATGACTGGCGTGCCCTCCACAGTTCCACCTAACTTCGCTTATCGCAGTGGATTCCTGGTAGGGCCAGGCGTGTATATCTTCTCGGCTCAAGGGCAGATCTACAACGCTAACAAGATTAACTTTGCTGGTCTCAATCTGAGCGGAATGTGGTTCGACCTTGACTATTCAGGTCCGTTGATCATGACGGGTGCCACTGTGACCAATGCGAACCTGTCTAAACAGAACTTTCATGATGCGAACTTCACCGGAGCAGATTTCACCGGTTCGAACTTCAACGGATCAACGTTCAAGAACATTACATGGGGCGGGGCACTATGCCCTTCGGGACAAGCAGGTCCTTATCCCTGTAGCTAGATTTACTGGGCAAGGCGCCGATGGGGCAGTTGTCTTAGTCGCCGCTGAAATCCTGACCTTCCTTGATTTGCTTATTGCCGATAACCAATAGCAAGATCGTGATTGCCCCTAGGAACGCAAGAAAAATTCCGCAGATGATCATCATGGCGTCGAATCCGTACGCATAGTCATTGAGCGCAGTGCCAATTTGTGCCTGGGCTTCCGACAAGGTTGGTTGAGTTCCTTTGGTAACAAAATCAATCACTTGCTGCATCGGGTTTTGCATCTGGCTTTGCGCTACTCCGTTGTTCGACAAGCGCTCTCTGAGCTCGGCTGTCGCGAATGCGCTGAGTAGACCAGTGCTGACGGCGAAGCCAAGTGCATAGCCAAGTTGTCCAGCAGTAGTGCGGAATGAAGTGACCGGTCCGAAGTATTTTGCCGGAGCGACACTGACGAACAGAACTGACTGAGGAACCGAGGTGAAGGCCAAGCCAATACCCATGAAGAACAGTAGCGGCAAGAACAGTCCGAGTCCGGTGTTTGGTTTGACGAAGCCGAATAGGAGGAATCCAACTGTGAGGACTATGAAGCCGAATCCGATCAGTTTGGCTGCGCGCATGCCAGGTGCCATCGCTTTACCTGCGATAACGCCGAAAACGCCGTAAGCGATCATGAAGATCAACTGGCCTGATGCGACTTCACCTGTCGAGTAGTGCTGCACGTACTGCCAAAAATTACTGGTTTGAAGCTGCACCGCACCTTGGGCAAAGTTCCAAGCAATACCAGCCACAATCGCCGCCGCGAAAATTCCGCTGGCAAACAGTCTTGGTGGAAAGATCGGGTTTTCAACTTTTGTCTCCACCCAGTAATAGAGGGCAAAGAGCAGAAGACCGGCGATGGTGGGAATGAAGAACTGTGGAGCTCCCAACCCGTGACTCACTTGTGCGATTCCGTAGAGGAACGCGATCATTGCCAGGGCGATCGTCGTCATGCCTAGATAGTCAGGTTTGCCACCTGGGACCTTTGGCATGCTGGGCAAAATCATCGGAGTCAAGAAGAAGCAGATAGCAGCCAGAGCTGGCACTAAGAGCATGGCCAGTCGCCAATGTGTATTTGCAAGAACACCGCCGAGAACTGAACCGACGATAAAGACGACGATTAGCGCTAGGTTCCAGAGCCCGAGATTGGCTCCAAGCTTCTCGGGTTTTGACACATAGCGCACATAGGCAAAGCTCGCTGCTAGGACTGCACCGACACCGATGCCGGCTATCGCTCGACCAGCGAAGTATCCAGCGGTGACTGGGCTCAGGGCAACGATGACATCACCGATGATGGTGATGATCAAAGCCACCAGAATGATTTTGCGTCGGCCCAACCGGTCAGCCAACATACCGAATGGCAGCACAGTTGCGGCCAAAGCGAGCGTAGAGATACTTGAAGCCAAGGCGAAGGCGGAACCCTGCATGCCTAGGTCTCGAGCGGCAGGAACCAATGCCGTATTGGCGACTGCCGGATCAATCAATTGCAGACCAGCGAGAACTCCCAGAAAAACTACCGAAATAAGCGACTTATTTGTAGGGTCTGCTTCTCTGGCTGTTTCTTTGTTGCGACTAGCGGTTTCGGTTGTGTTCGAGTTGGTCATTAGCAGCAGTCTTTCTTGACGCTCCTGCGCAGATCATGATGTTCAGTTGGATCGATCGCCTGGACAGCAGCTAGGAACGCATCGAGATCAATTCGTTCGCCGTCGATGAAAGTGCCGGTGACTTTGACTTCGTCAGTCAACTTGTCGGGATCAGCCTCGTAGGGGTCCTTGCTGAGTTCAACGAAGTCGGCAAGTTTGCCAACCTCGATTGATCCAAGATCCTTATCTCGATGCAGGGTGTAGGCGGCGTTGATCGTATGGGCTTTGAGTGCATCGTCGAGCGAGATGATCTGTTCAGGTCCGTGTAGTTGGCCCGAAGGGGTTTTACGGGTGATAGCCGACTGAATGTTGAGCAACGGAATTGGCGGACTCACCATGCCATCGTTGTGGAACGAGACTTTGGCTCCAGATTTGACGGCATCGCCGAAGCGTTGCCATTGGGAACCAATCTCAGGCGGGAATAGCGTCCCGTCGAGCAGGTCGCCCCAATAAATGAACTGGAACGGTGCAAGTGAAACGGCAACGCCGAGCTTTGCTGCTCGTTCAAATTGTTCTGGCCTGGCGGCACCACAATGCTCAACCCGCCATCTGTGGTCGGTGCCCAGTAGATCAAATTTGGTGAGTGCTTTTTCGTACTCGTCAAGCACGATGTCTAGACCCAAATCGCCATTGACGTGAAAGGCCATCTGCCAGCCTTCGGGAACGTGTTGTTCCAGCGTCGCTTGCAATTGTTCCGGCGTGTAATTGAGCATCTCGGTGCCTCCGGGCCCGATGGGAATCGCAGCCTTGCGTACCCGGTCGTTGTCCAGGTAGGGGAACGATGCAGCGATGGTTCCCACCCATGGGGATCCGTCAGCCCAAAGCTTGATCCCGATTTTGTCGAGCTTCTCGGAGGGAATTGGTGATTCAAATTTGGCGCCAGCTTCGGCATCGATCGACATTTGATAAAGCCATACGCGCAATGGTGAATGAGGTACTGAGGCCAGAGCCATGTATCCGTCGTGATTTGTCGATTCGTAGGTAAGGTCAGCTGTTGCAGTAAGGCCATTGGTTGACATGAGCTGATAGAACTTGGCAACTTGTTGTAAAGGATGAGTCGCTACCACTGCAATGAGGGGCTGGAGAGCCATCATGATTGCAGCGGTCTCGTAAGCGCGACCGTTTGAAGTACCGTCATCGTTGCGGCCAAAGTGAGCGCCTTGAGGGTCTGCAGGTGGCTTTTGGTCTGGCCAGCCAAGGAGTTTGATTGTCGCGGTATTGAAGTAGGCCTCGTGGCCAGAGTTATCGAGCACCGCTGCTGGGCGATTGGCGAAAAATTCGTCAAGGTCGCTGGCTGTGAGTTCATCGACCTCTTGGAGTAGACGATCAAGGCCATTGAACAGCACCGGTTGGCCTTCGGGTAGTTCCTTGTCGAGTCGACGAAACTCGGTCTGTACATCGGCCCAAGTGGGGAATCCAACATAGGGGGCAATCCAATGCGTTGGCGCTTGGGTTAATAGTCCTGAGACCATCGGGTGGCTGTGTGGATCAATAAAACCTGGCAACAGCACCTTGTCGCCCAGATCGGTAATTTCGGCTTGATTCACTGCTGAGGTGCACTGGTCTAGGCTGCCAACAGCAACAATTCGTCCGGAATCAACTGCCACCGCCTCAGCGCGAGGGTTTTCCGGATCCATGGTGACAATACTTTTGGCTTTGTAGACGTGCTGGGTCATTAACTATTCCTCTCGAATGACATTCGGTGGAGCTAGTGCTCGTTGACCCCCGTCGTCGGAAAAGTATCAAAGTTCCCCTGGCGTATCAGGTCGAGAATGAGGCTTACGATTTATTAATGAACTCTGTCTGTCGAAGGTAGATTTTTTCTGAGGTTAACCTGTGTTATTGGTCGCCTGACTACTCACAATTGGAATTTCAGCCAATGTCAGAAGAGAACGGCGAGGCCTAATAATCCGCGCCATATAAGGGATGTATGCTGGCTATATTCATCGAAAGACCGGTCAATGAAGACCAGCCGTACCCGGCGTTGAGCTACTTGACCGCTCCGAATGTGTATCGGCTGGCGCTGACAACCTCGGCTCGCCGTCTACTTGTATGAGTGAGTCGGGCTACGAGCACCGACTCTTCAACTATCTCAAGATCAAATTCGTTTGCACTATTTTGTCGGGGCAAACATTTGGTATTAACCGTGCCTTTCGCGCTCTTGAGTGCCAAGGCCAGCAACGCAGAAAGCAGGAGAGACTGTTGTCAGAAGTTGATCAAGCAATGGATCAGGCAGGACTCACAAACGAGAACGTTCGAGAGTTCGTGCGCCATTGGGCAGAGTGGACCGAAGCAGATCGAGTGGAAGTTGTCGACGCACGTGACGATGATCGCCTGATTCAAGAAGCTCTGGACGCAGGTGAGATCGAGCCTGTCGAAGGAGATCTCTACTACTCGCGTAGCTACTTCAAGGACACCGCTCGTTCCGAAGAACGCACCATCGTAGCCACCGCCAACGAGTCAGATAAGGGCGTGTACAACAACTGGCGTGATAGTGCCGAGATGGTTCCGCTTCTCGAAGAGAAGATGAAGGGTCAGCTCAAAGGCAAGACCATGTACGTCATCCCTTATTTGATGGCACCTGCTGGTTCACCACTTGAGAAGTTTGCCGCTGGCATCGAGCTCACCGACAACCGCACTGTTGTGCTGCATATGATCCGCATGTCCCGTGTAGGTGTTGACTACATCAACAACCTTGCTGACCAGAACAGTTTTGTTCGCGCCGTTCACGTGACTGGCGATTTGCCAAACCTTGGTCAGGGAACCGACGATGACCAGCGATACTTCGTCACAGTCGGCGATGACCGCACGATCCTTCACTTTGGTTCGTCATACGGCGGTAACGCACTTCTGGGCAAGATCGCTCACGGTCTGCGTTTGGCTGCCTACGATGGCTGGGCAAGTAAGGAATTCTTGAGCGAGCAGTTCATGCTGATTGGAATTACCGATAAGGAGACCGGCGAGCGCTACCACATTTGCGGTGGGTTCCCGAGTGCCTCAGGTAAGACCAACCTCGCCATGATGCTGCCGCCTGAGGGAATGGGCGACCGTTACCAGGTTGACTTCTACGGTGATGACATCGCTTGGCTGTGGGTTAAGGAAGACGGCAAGGTTTACGCCATCAACCCAGAGTTCGGTGCATTCGGTGTTGCCAAAGACACCAATGAGACCACCAACCCCACCGCAATCGAATCGGTGGCACCAGGTACGAAAGTGTTGTTCACCAACGTTGCCTACAACCCAGAGACTAAGCAGGTCTGGTGGGAAGGCAAAGATCCAGAGCCGCCAGCAGACACCGCTGGTTGGTTGGACTGGAAGGGTGAGGCCATTGCTGACCGCGAGCCAGGCGACGATTCGCCATGGGCGCACCCGAACAGCCGCTTCACCACAACCTTGGCCAATGTTCCAAACGTCGCTGCGGACTACGACGAACCAGAAGGCGTTCCGATCGACGCGATCATCTTCGGTGGACGTACTCGTGACCGTGAGCCACTGGTTCGCGCGATCAACGATCTGCCAGAGGGTGTTTACGACGGCCTCACCCTAGGTGCCGAGGCAACGTTCGCCGCAGAGGGCGTCGAGGGTCAGCTTCGCTACGACCCGATGTCGATGCGTCCGTTCATGTCGTACCCGGAAGGTGACTACGCACAGCACTGGCTCAACATCATCGGTGCGGCTAAGGAACAGCCGATCTTCGCCCACGTCAACTGGTTCCAGCGCGATCCAGAGGATGGTCACTACCTGTGGCCGGGATACCGCGACAATCTGCGTGCTCTGCTGTGGCTGATTCAGCTCAAGAAGGGCGAAGTGACTGGTGTTCAGACTCCAGTGGGAATCATCCCGACCAAGGAAGAGCTCGACCTAGAAGGCGTTGAGATCTCTGACGAGGATTTGGACACGGTCTTGTCGATCGATATCGATCGCTGGCGTCAAGAGATGGGCTTCCGCGAGGAGCACCTCAAGTCGTTCAAGAACGTTCCGGATGAGATCTGGGAGGCGCATAATCGAGTTGCCAAGGCGCTCGATGAGGCTGCTGAGTAAATAACAGTTCGTTTGAAGAACCGCGTTCGGCATGATGTCGGGCGCGGTTCTTCGTTGTCAGGTGGCTTTGGTGTTGAACGGGTTTCAGTGTCAGCTATTTGCGAAACCCGAGTCGACGGACCTCTGCGCCAATGCACACGTCCTCGAGGTAGAACAGTCCGCCATCTTGGGCGATCTGACGAGCTTCTTCACTCCGCAAGCCAAGCTGTGCCCACATTCCACGGGCTCCGATCTCCACTGCATTGCGAGCGATCTCTGGTAGCTCGTCTGACGGCCTAAATACATCGACCAGGTCAACGTCTTGTGGAATGTCAGCCAGGCTTGGGTAGGTCACCAGGCCGAAGAGTTCTTCGACCGTAGGGTTCACGGGAATCACGTCAAACCCAGCTTCGATCAGAATTTGAGGGATTCTGTGAGCCGCCTTTTCGGGGTTGGCAGATGCGCCCACAACTGCAATTTTCGATACGCTTTGCAGGACAGCAAGCAGTTGATCATCGCTGTAAGGTGGACCTGCTGCTAGATCGAGTGAACCAAGGTCATTGAAGTCGTGCGGCTGTTCGCTAGTCATATAGCCAGCTTAGCCATTGTTAAGGAGGGAGGAAGTCCGGTGAGTAACTCGAATGCCGAGACGGCAACTCCTACCGAGCTCAACGAAGTCGAGGGCGCGCGGGTAGGTTGGCTCGAATTGTTCTACGACCTTGTTGTAGTGGCTTGGCTTGCGCATACCAACATGCTGATCATTGGTGGCGAAGAAGCACACGCAGATCCATTTGAGGAGGGCGGCAGCTTCGTTCCGCTCGTTATCGGCGCAGGATTAGTGCTGTACGTGGTCTGGATGACCATGACGACCATCAACAACAAATTCCCAGCGTCAGGTCTTGTCCGCCGCACGACCATGTTTGGGCAGATGTTCTTCATGCTTGTGGCGATGCTGTCATTTGATCCAGGTGGCTTGCCGACTTCCTACGGCATCGGCTCGATCGGAATCATCTTCTTGATCTGCGGTATCGCCTATGCTGATGTAGGTATACGAATCCCTGCTGTCCGCCGCTCGATGTTCGCTTCAGCAGGAGCCGCGATGGTGGCTTTCTTGATCTGCCTGGGTGGAGCTATTGTCAGTTCGCTAGAACATCCACTGCCGGCACTTCCATTTGCTGTGGCTGGTGCGGTCATTCTTATGATTCCGCTGGCAGCTTTCTATCGACCTAAGGCCCAAACCGCCTTCCGTATCGATATGCATCACCTCGATGAACGGTGGGGTCAGCTCACATTGATTACTTTGGGCGAGAGTTTCCTGCTATTCGCTGAGGAACTCACCGGTGTACATGAGATTCCTAACCTCTGGTTGTTCTTTATAGTTTTTGTCACGATCGTTGCGATCTGGCGCCTCTACTTTGATAGCGCGATGCGCAGGCCGTACAAGATCGAGCCGCATGCCCGTCATTACTACGTATTGATCGTGGCGCAATTCTTCTTAATTATCGGGTTGATCTCGACAATCGACGCGATGGTCGACGCGGTTGCAGGGATTTCAGAGGATTGGGATCTTGTCTTCGCTCTGCTGATCGTCGGCACTATCGTGCTCATGTTGTCACTCACGTTATTGACCTGGGCTCGCCGTGGTCGAATCGAAGGCGTTGTGGTGACCAACCTTGTGATGGTGCTTGTGCTCGGACATTGGACTCAGCTCGCGATGAACGAGGATGCAATTGACATCCCGCCACAGGTATTTGTAGTCGGAGTGTGCCTGTTCATAACGGCCTATGCCTGGTGCATCAATTTGTTAGATAAGCATGCGAACCGGTTGTTCCAATCGAAACTTCCGTCGACATCTCGGTTACATCAGGCGGCGGCACAGAGCAACGACGCTACTCAGTCTCAGCAGTGAACCACGGGCGCTTAGCGGCTTCGAGCTGTTCTTCGAGAGCTTCTCGTTCGTTCCTAGCCCCGTCATAGCCTTGATGGGCTTCTTCTACTTTGGCGCGTGCCTTGCGTAGACCTACCTTGGCATCGGACAGAATCTGACCGCGGTTCTTACGCTCACGTTCGGTGACTTTTTGTCCAAGTTCAACGGCGTGCGGGTCGGCAAGGAACCCGACCGCATTGTTGACGAGTTCTAGGTCTCCACCGAACATGTAGGCTTCGCGAGCTAGGTTCGACACCTTGCGATTGGAAGCACGAACAAATGCGGATTGAGTGCCGAACTGCTTCTCGACACCCTTGAGCTTCTTCAGAGCCCGCTTCTCGTTCTTCCTGGCGATTTTAAGTTCTTTCGTGACCTGTGTAATGCGGTTCTGACGGGCTTCTTCTAGAGCGGCCATGGTGGGTTGCGTGGTGATCCCTTGAATCTGTGCTGGCATGACGAGCAGGCCTTCGGGAGTGTGTGAACCGTCAACCAACACGTGGATGTGATCCTTGTGGTTTTGAGTCCAGTCGCCTCGGTCGTTCATCAGGCGCCATTCGCGACCTGGGTACCAGATGTATTGGCGCCACACCATGTACTTCACACCCAATTCGCGGGCATTGATCATCAGGAACGCGGCGATCTGATGGCCATCGATAACATCCTTCTCGTCATGTGCACCTCCGCGCATCATGATGTCGAGTGCTTGGCCGCTGGGATGATCGGGGATTGGATCCTGGCGGTAGCCGCCGATGACCCCGTCTTTGCCGTAGTAGGGGTAGATCGTCTCGATTAGGCGAAGAAGCTTGATTGTCATCGGCTGCAGGCTACCCTCGCTATTGCGCGCGGGAGGAAGCTCGGACAGGGCGTCGTTAAGGGTTTGACCGGACTTAGGAATCTTGATTTTGACCGACTCTTCAGTCTGCCCTGGAGGGATCTGCGTGGCCGCCGATTTCGTGGCGGGTGGTGCGGCAGTGATTGATTGCACTGGAGCCACAAGAACTAATGACAGAACAGCTGCCATTGAAGCAACGAGTCGCGAATGTGCCTTGAGCATATTTCCCCACGTGTAAAACCTTGAAGTGTGTGTAGCAACTAGCGTCTCACATGGATCATTTTGATGCATTCCCGGAATGAAGTTGGTCCCTCGTTCCGACTAGGCTCTCACTGTGGCGAGTACATCGATGGATAGACGTCTGAGAAAGACGAAGGAGTTCTTGAGCGAGAACTCCCTCATTCGTTGGTTCACGGGTACTTCGCTAGGCCGACTGATCATGCTCAGTACGTTCGGAATTTTGGTCTTGTTGGCCACTGCCGCAGTGGCCTATTGGCTTGATGTGTTCCCGACTTTTGGTAAGGCAGTGTGGAGTGGAACTATTCACTTCGTTACGCCATCGGCTATTAGCAACGATCAAAGTACGGATGCGCGAGTAGTCGGCGTTGTCCAGGCTATTGCCGGTCTTATTTTCTATGCTGGTGTGCTCTTGGCGGTCTTGTCCAAGCTAGTGGCAAGTTCGCTAGACCGCCTTGCTTCGTATGAGGCACCCCTGAGAGTTTCGGGTCATATTGTCTTCGCGGGTGGTTTCCAAACTATGGAACACACTTTGCGTGCATTAGATACTGACCTTGAATTGTTCCACGAGCATTCCGATGAGCTACCAAACGAAGTCGTCGTCATTATTCCTCGTGATCGGTCTGAAGATCGAGAGCATTTGCAGGAGCGTTGGAATCGAAAGTCGCCGCGGATTAAGGTACGGGCGGTTGCCGGAGATTTGAATAGCTTTCAGACTCTTCGTGTTGCTGGTACCCATCGTGCAGCAAAAGTGGTTATTGCCACGCAGCAGCAGAATCAACCTGCATTGAGTGAAGATTTTGAATCAGTGAGAACGTTGCATTCCGTCCTATCGTTTATGGAGTACTCGGGGATCGAACGAGTGCCTCCGATTCTGGTCACCATGCGAAGGGCACGGCATGCTGAGTCGTTTGTCGACGCACCATGGGTCAAGTCGGTTCATGTGATTGCCCAAGATCGAAGTCTTGGGGCCAGGCTTCGTCTTGCGGTCTTGCATCCAGCCTTCTCGGCAGTGTTCGGAATCGGTACCGAAAAACGAATCGGGGCGATCGACGTTATAGATCGGGCTGGGCAAATCGGAAAATCGTTTGCCGAAGTGAGAGCCGAGTTCACTAAAGGCCAAGCCTTGGGTGTGGTGCGTTCGGCAGGGTTTGACGGGTTAGAGCTGACTATGCCGCCACACGCCGACTACGCCATGGTTGAGGGCGACATGCTCGCTGTTATGTGGAACGCTAGCGAATCCAGTCCGGCTCCGCCTATGCGTGACCAGGATCGGCCGCTACGCCTGCTGTTGATCGGGTGGGGTCCGACAACCCGCGAGCTTCTTGTCGAGCTGGCTAAGCACAAAGACGCGATCGAGAACATCACGCTTGTCACCAATGCACGCGGCTGGCGACGAAACCTCTCGGTCGATGAAATTCCGCCGAATGTCACAGAACTTATCGGAAACTCGGACTACCCGAACGTTCTCGAAGATGCAATTGAACAGGCAGCTCCAGAGGTGATCGTGCTTGCCAGCGAATATTCGGAAGACACTGAGCTGGAGGATGCTAGAACTACATTCTCGGCGCTCCATATTCGAAAGCTTGTGGATCTCACTAAGGTTCCCGTGTTCACCCTTGTGACCGCACATACCGCTCGTCATCTCTTTGAGGAGAGCGGCATGCTCGTGCCAAACTCGTCGGTTGATGCTCATGCGCAGAACACTGCGATAGCGGTGAGCCGATATCGTGCCGGACGTGTGGTCCGTGACATCTTTGGCGGCAACGATGTGGGCGAACTTCGTGTTGTTTATGCCTCAGAGTGTCTGGCAGAGATGAACTTGCCAGAAGGGCAGATGAGTGCGAAGTTCTCGCAAATTTATGACTATCTCGCCACAATTTCGAAAGCCCCACTGGCTGTCCATCTCAAGTCAGGTGTGTTGTGGGCACCGGCACATGCCAACCTCGAAGTGGAAGGCGACGATCGCATCCTCGTGGTTCAGCACGGCTATGGCTCGTTGACTGATAATGCCCTCTAATTGCGCCTAGGCGTTTAGTTGCTGAGTTGCGTCGCGGATCTCTCCGACCAGCTTTTCAAGCACATCTTCAAGCATGACGATTCCGAATGTAGTGCCTTCAGAATCAACGACCTGAGCGAGGTGACTTCCGCGACTTCTCATTACCTCGAGTGCCCCCTTGAGGGTGTGGTCTGGAGTGACGGCGGGCAAGGGGCGTACCCATTTGTGGGCGAGAGGCCGGTTCGTCTTCTCAGGATCGGTCTCTAGAACATCTTTGAGGTGGATGTAGCCAAGCAGTCCGCCATCTGAGTCGCTGACAGGGAACCGAGAGAAGCCGGTGCGAGCAGCGATATTCGAAACATCACTAACGGTCTGTTCGTGGTTCACGGTGACCAGCTGATCCATGGGGATCATGATTCCTGCGGTCGTCTGATCGAGCAGGTCGATGGCACCTGCAAGCAATACATAGGCATCAGAGTCGAGTAAGCCTTCGTTGCGCGATTCCTCAACCATGCCAACGACCTGTTCGCGGGTGAAGGTGGATGACACTTCGTCAGCAGGTTGGACTCGAATGAGTCGTAGGCACCCGTTGGCGATTGCATTGAATGCGATGATCAGGGGTTTGATGGCTTGCACGATGTAGTACATCGGGGGCCCAAGAATCACTGCGCTCGTTTCGGGCTTAGCGAGCGCCAGGCTTTTGGGCACCATCTCGCCAAAGACAACATGGAGGAACATGATGATCGACAGAGCGATGACAAACGAGATCGGATGTAGCCAGGCAGTGCTGATATTCAGGTTCTGAAGCACGGGCTCGATCCAATGAGCAATCGCTGGTTCCGAGATTGCACCAAGCGCGAGCGAGCAGACGGTCACACCTAATTGCGCGCCAGCGAGCATATGAGTGACGTTTTCCATTGCCTTAAGTGTGGTTTTTGCTGCCCGAGATCCAGACTCAGCGCGAGGTTCGACCTGGGTGCGTCGAGCAGAAATAAGCGCGAACTCGGCTCCCACGAAGAATGCGTTGGCGATGAGCAGGAATAAGGTGACGAGAATCGCGAGCATGGGGCTCATGAGTCATCACCACCGTTTGGCTCAGATCGATCGTCCTCGGCCATGCGTCCGGTTGGGCGCTGGATTGGTCGTTGGGTGAGTACGATTCGGTCGATGCGGTAGCCGTCGAGCCGTTCCACGCGCAAGTCGACAGCGAACCATTCGTAAGTCTCGTCGCCGTCGGCATCGATGGTTGAGTCGAGTGAGCGGATCCGATCCAGAGTCACGAGGTCGCCGATTTCGGGCATCTGACCGAGTCTGTCGAGTAAGAGCCCCGCAATAGTTGAATAGTCGTCATCTTCTGGAAGCTGAAGTCCAGTGATTTCGCTGGCCTCGTCGGGTCGAAGCAGGCCGGACAAGAACCAAGAGCCGTCGGGGCGTTTACCTGCCTGAGCACCTAAGCGATCATGTTCGTCGACAATCTCGCCCACTAGCTCCTCGATCACGTCTTCGAGTGTGACAACGCCTGCGGTGCCGCCAAACTCATCGACAACCACGGCCATTTGCAGCCCTTCGGACCGCAAGCGTCCCAGTAATTGATCAAGATCGAGGCTGTCCGGGACGGTGGTGGGTGGTGCACAGACATCTCGAACCGGTGTGGTGAGGCGCTCGTCGTGAGTCATGCCGACCACGTGCTTGATATGAGCGATTCCGATAATGTCGTCGGTGCTCTCTCCAATGACCGGGAATCGTGAATTGCCGGTTTTGGTGGCGAGCTCAACGACCTCTGATGCCGGAGCTGAACCCTCGATAAAGGTCGTACGCATCCGTGGGGTCATGATGTCGTCAGCGCAACGTTCACCAAACATGAGAGTGCGCTCTAGTAGCGTGGCGGTAGCTTCGTCCAAGGTTCCTAGCTGCTCTGATCGCTTGACCAAGGAAGACAATTCTTGAGGTGATCTGGCCGAGCGCAGCTCCTCTTGAGGTTCCACGCCAAACAGCTTGAGAACAAGATTGGCTGAGCCGTTGAGGACGTGGATGGCTGGTCTGGCGGCCTGTGAGAAGCCGCGCTGAAATCCTTGAACTGCTTTTGCGGTGGAGAGGGGTAGGGCAAGCGCAATGTTCTTGGGGACCAGTTCACCAAAGATCATGGTGACGGCAGTGGCCAAGGTCAGGCCGATGACAACTGATAGAGCGGTTACGGTTGATTCACTCCAGCCGAAGTCGGCAATGACTGGAGCGATGAGCGTGGCGATTGAGGGCTGGGCAAGAAAACCGATAGCCAAGTTGGTGACGGTGATACCAATTTGCGCGCCCGAGAGTTGAGTCGAGAGATGCTTGAGGGCTTTGGTGACGCCAAGTGCCCGTCGGTTTCCGGTTTCGGCCTCAGCGTTGATTGTGGGACGGTCCACCGTAACGAACGAGAACTCCGCGGCGACAAACAGTGCACAGACAACGACCAGTAAGAGGGCGACAGCCAGCAGGATCCATTCCATTAGGAGGCTCGCCCAGAAAACAGGAGCGTGTCTAGATCACGCGCGATAACAAAGGTTAAGCGCGGACTAGGAGGCTCCTTTGAGTTATTCATTGAGAACCAGATTACCCCGAACATTCAAGGGCCACAACGAAATTGGATCCGTTGTGGCCCTTGAATTGGGGTAAATAGGGGAGAGCTTAGGCGTTTTTGACCGCCGAAAGATCGAACTCGAGGCGAACCTTGTCTCCTACAAGGACTCCGCCGCCGTCAAGCGGGTTGTTCCAGACGATGTTCCAATCCTTGCGATTGACATCTACGCCACCTTCGAAGCCCACGCGGAGGTTACCCCATGGGTCGGTAACTTGGCCTTCGAAAGTGAAGGGGATGGTGATCTCTTTGGTGACATCCTTGATCTGAAGATTGCCCGTTACATCGAAGCTGTCGTCACCTGTCTGCTTGATTGAGGTCGACTCGAAGTTGATCGTTGGGTAGTTCTCGAGATCGAAGAATTCATTGGTGCGCAAGTGCCCATCGCGTTGCTCGTTGCCGGTGTCGACACTTGCGACTTGAATTTCAACCTTTGCCGAAGAGTTCTCAGGATTGTCGGCGTCGAGGGTGAAGTTGACGCTGTACTCGTTGAACTTGCCGCGCACCTTGGTGACCATGGCGTGACGTGCCACGAAGCCGACGGACGAGTGTGAATCGTCAACGGTGTAGGAGCCGGTGAGTTCTGCTGGGAAGGAAGACATTGTTTCTCCTAAAGGATGCTAACTGGTTTAGATTGATTGACATATCAACCGTATCAAATAAAATTGATATGTCAACCAATTGGGGTTAAGATTGTTTTATGGCAAAGACTCAGTGGCTCTCCCACGACGAACAAGAGGCATGGCGTTCGGTGATGCTGATGAACCAGCAGCTCAATGCAGTGCTTGAGCGCGGCTTGCTCAATTCGTCTGGCTTGTCGCTTGCCGACTATGGAGTTCTAGTTACTTTGTCCGAGGCAGAAGGTCGCATGTTGCAGTCTCGAGACATTGCCCAAGCGCTTGTATGGGAGAAGAGTCGGTTGTCGCATCAAGTCCGGCGGATGGAATCGCGTGGACTCGTGGAACGAGTGGCATGCGAGACAGATGCTCGCGCGTCGATGGTTCGGCTGACGCCAGAGGGGCTTGCTGTCATCGAAAAGGCCGCGCCCGGGCATGTGGAACTTGTGCGTGAATTGTTCTTTGATCCGATTAGCCAGAAGGATGCCAAGGAGCTGGGGCGAATTTGCCGGGCTATTTCGGATCAGTTCCAAGAAGCTAATTGCGATGCAGAGGTCGACTGCTGTCCCGAATAGGTAATGAACTCCCTGGGGCTGAAGCCGAATATCTAGGTGTGGTTGTAATTCGATAGGTTGGTTTTAACGACTAGGCTTCAAGCACAAAATGCTTCTGACCACACCGAGCTGTTGACAGATTCCTAAGGAGAAAAAATGAGCGACAAACTCAACAACCATCACCGTCAAACTCTCGAGGCGTTGTTTGCACACCCGACCCGCCACAATGTTCAGTGGAAGGATGTCGGTTCACTTCTGTCGGCAATCGGTGAGGTCGAAGAGAAGCATGACGGTCGAGTCGCCGTGACTGTTGCGGGACAGACCAAGGTGCTGGGTCGTCCGAAACACAAGGATGTCGGAACCGAAGAAGTAATCGAGATTCGTCACTTCCTCAAAGAGACTGGATTCGCACCTCAATAGAGCTGTGCTGAAGGCCATCGGGTCACAGTCGAATTGGCCTATTGCAAGCCAGTCAAGAGCTTGACGAGTTCGTGAACTGCCATGGCTATAAGGGCCGCGCACGGAACGCAAGTGAATACCACCCAAATGGGAATCGGATCACTTTCATCTACGTAACCCATTCCGAGCAATGCTAGGAAGATGACACCCATCGTTTTTTGAGCATCCTGCATGCCATGCCCTAACGACATTCCGGCGGCCGAAAGAACTTGAGCATGCCGGAACCCTTTCCCTACCTTTTGAGGTTGTTTATTGCGGAAGAGCAGGACAATAATCCGCATGACGATAAACGCGAGAATCAATCCAACGAATGGTGAAGTCACCATCGGGATGATGACTTTTTCCCAGACCGTTGCCCACATGACTCCGGTTCCGGCAATGATCGCCGATCCCACGACTCCGCCGATCAGCGCGTGGGTTGATGAGCTCGGAAGCCCAAATCTCCAAGTGATGAGGTTCCAGATGATCGCGCCCATCAAGGCGGCGAAAACGAGCGCTAGCCCGGCATAGCCTGCGCCAGGTGTGGTCACGCTTTGAATCGTTTTGGCGACGCCGCTGCCGGTCCAGAAACCGATGAAGGCGCCAACCATGTTGAACACCGCTGCCATAGCGAGTGCGACCTCTGGCGAGAGCGCACGAGTTCCTACCGAAGTCGCGATTGCATTTGCCGCGTCGTGAAACCCATTGGTGAAGTCAAAGCCGAGGGCGATGACAACAACTACGATAGTGAGGATGAGTGCCCACGTCATTAGGTTTCCTTGATGGCCGTGACGGCAAGCGCACGCGTGAAGTTATCGAGGTAGCTGGCTATAAGTTCGATGCTGCGGGCAATCACGGTGAGTCGGGTAGCCTGAAGCGGGTCTGCATCGTCGGCAAGAGCGTTGATAACTGTCTCGCGATACAAGATGTCGAGTTGATTTTCACTGTCGTTGACCGCGAAGAGATGTTTCTCCATTTTCTTCGGCTTCTTGATGTGTTTAGTGGCTGACTTAACACTTTCGCTCATGGTGTGTAGCTCATCGGCCGACTGGACAATCGCTGTCGGCAGTTTGTGTAGTCCCAGTTCGACGATCAGGATGCTCGTGTGTTCAATCTCGTCAATGACGTCATCAAGATTCTCAACCATCCGGTAGATGTCTTCGCGGTCATAAGGCGTAATGAAGGTGTCGACTACTTTGCGCAAGAGATTCAAGTAGAGCTCATCAGATTGAACTTCGATGCCGTGTAAATCTTCGAGTATTTTTACCCGATCTTGGGGTTCCGATGACACTAGGTCTTGGAACGCACCGGTGGCCTTGGGCAACATCGATACGAGATCGTCAATCATAGCGGTTATCGGGTCTGGCTTGGATTTGAGCTTCATCGTTCGCTTCTCCTTGGGCTGGTACTTCCTTTCAGATTAGGTAGAACATTTGGTCGGGTCGCCTCGGAGCGAGGTACATCATGTGAACGTCAGGTGACGAGAAAACCAACGAGTGAACTTATGGTGAAGAGGGTCACTTATTCGGCCTAGTCGGCGAGCGGTAAACACGTTTGGGTGCAGTGAACTCGCGTTACCAACGAAGAATGATGATGGCTATATAGTGTTCCTATGACTACAGAAACGCTTGCTGCGCCTAGTGAAGCTTCGCCCGCAATTACCATCAGGAACGCGGTCAAGATTTACGGATCCGGCGACAACGAAGTTCGCGCACTCGACGGTGTATCCATCGAGTTTCCGGCCGGTAAGTTGACGGCAATCATGGGTCCATCGGGTTCGGGCAAGTCAACCCTCATGCACTGTGCGGCGGGTCTCGATTCGTTGACCGACGGCCAGGCGCTGCTCGGAGGTACTGATCTGGGCTCGCTGTCTGACAAGAAGCTCACGTTGACCAGGCGAGATCGAATCGGCTTCATCTTTCAATCGTTCAATTTGGTTCCCACGCTTACAGCGCTTGAAAACATCACCTTGCCGCTGGCCTTAGCTCGTCGGAAGCCAGATCAAGAATGGCTCGATCAGGTCATCGAGACGGTTGGACTTCGGGACAGGTTGACGCACCGTCCATCGGAACTCTCGGGTGGTCAGCAGCAGCGGGTTGCAGTCGCTCGGGCGCTCGTATCCAAGCCAGAGGTGATCTTTGCTGACGAACCAACCGGGAACTTGGATTCGCGATCAGGGGCTGAGGTTCTCAACTTTATGCAATCTGCAGTTCGAGATATGGGGCAGACGATCGTTATGGTTACCCACGATCCGACAGCTGCAAGCTATGCCGACCAAGTGCTGTTCTTGGCCGATGGCAGGATTGTGGACTCACTCGACAATCCCACTTCGGCCGCTGTGCTTGACCGCATGAAGTCACTCGAGGTCTAGCCTCCATGTTCAAAGTCGCACTTCGCAATCTCACGTCCCACAAACGCCGACTGATTGGCACCACCTCAGCAATTGTGCTCGGGGTAGCGTTCCTCGTCGGCACACTAGTGCTGAGCGATACCATGCGTGCCAGTTTTGACCAGGTCTTCTCAGAGGTCAACAAGGGCATTGATGCGGCAGTCGTATCTGACACTCCGGTCTCGGATCAAATGAGCATGGATGCGGGCAGTGTGCCTGAATCATTGATCGCCAAGATCAAAGCTGATCCGAAGGTCAAGGCAGTTTCCGGTGAAATTTCCGGTGTTGCACAGATCATTGGGAAAGACGGAAAGCCGATCGGTGGTGACGGCCCGCCAGCCATCGCCACTAACTGGATTACTGAAGAGGCACTCAACCCATTCAATCTAGCCACAGGCGCAGCTCCGGCCAAGAGTGGTGAGATCGTGATTGACGAAGCCTCGTCTACCAAAGCTGATTTATCAGTGGGATCAAAGACCAAGTTACTGGTGCCAGAGCCTTTCGATGTGACAGTCGTGGGCATCGCCAAATTTGGCAGTCAAACCTCGCTCGGTGGAGCGTCATACGCCGGTATGTATTTGGCTGATGCTGAAAAGCTCTTTAGCTTTCCCGGTCAGGTCAGTCAGATCTCAGTACAGGCTCAAGATGGTGTGAGCCAGGAAGAGCTTGTCGCTTCAATCAAGCCGCTGCTGCCCGAGGGTACAAAGGCTATAACCGGTGCCGAACTCACCGACCAACAAAACAAAGAAGTGAGCGAAGGTTTCCTCGACTTCTTCTCAATGTTCTTGTTGGTGTTCGCCATCGTGGCCTTGGTTGTTGCCTCGTTCAGCATCTACAACACCTTTGCGGTGATCGTTGCGCAGCGCATGCGAGAGTCTGCGTTATTGCGAGCGCTGGGAGCCACCAGGGGGCAAGTGCTGGGAGCGCAAGCGTTTGAAGCACTCCTTGTCGGCATCATTGCGTCCGTCGTCGGTGTAGTTGTCGGACTGGGTGTGGCTGCTGGCTTACTTGCGCTACTGCAAGCTGCCGGTGCAGGATTGCCTTCGAATGGGCTGACGATTGGTGTTGGTTCGCTGGTGGCGGGAGTAATCGTCGGCATCGTAGTGACGCTCTTTGCAAGTGTGTTCCCGGCGATCCATGCATCGCGAGTGCCGCCTTTGGCTGCGCTACGCGATATGGCGGTGGATCGCTCCGATACTTCCAAGGTTCGAAAGTACCTGGGCGGCGGCATTTTGGTCATCGGATTGCTGTTGGCAATCTCGTTGGTGTTCAACAGCACTAGTGCGCTCGCCGCGAGGGTTGTCTTAGCCTGCATCCTGACCTTCCTTGGCTACATCATGTTCGCTCCGGTGGCCGCGAGACCGGCTGCCCGAGTGCTCGGATGGCCGATTGCCAAGCTGCGGGGCGTGCCTGGCTCGATGGCGCAACGCAACGCCATGCGAAACCCGCGGCGTACTGCGAGCACTTCAGCCGCATTGCTAGTCGGAGTGGCAGTCGTTTCGTTGTTTACGATCTTTGCCGCATCGATCAAAGTGTCTATAAGTAGCGGAGTTGAAGATACTTATACAGGTGATTTCGTTGTGAGCTCTGGTGGCTTCACAAGTTCGGGGTTCAGCCCAGAACTGGTTGAGCAGCTGGAGAAGGTTCCTGGAGTCACAGATGTGGCCGCGGTTGGTTTCGGAACTGTCTTGCTCGACGAAGCACAGAATCAAGTGGCGATCGCCAACCCCAGCAGCCTAGGGAGCATGGTCAACACCGAAGCTCAGGGTGTGCCGATTCAAGAGATCCCCAATACTTCGCTTGGAATCTCCGAGAATCAAGCCAAAGCCAATAACTGGAAAGTTGGCACCAATGTCAATGTCGTTTTTGCCGACGGTGCCAAGCAAGTTATGCCAGTGGCCTCGATTTACGAGTCCGAGGTCTTGGTAGGACCGGTGCTTCTTCCGCTCGCCACTTATAGCGAGCATGTCCGACAGCCGATGACGAACATGATCTACATCGGTGCCCAAGACGGTGCAAACCTCGATCAAGTTCAGCAAGGACTGCAATCGGCCGTCGACAAGTCGGGTTCGGGCGAAGTTCAAACAAAGGCACAATTTGTCGAATCCATGACCGGCCAAATTGATCAGCTACTGACGATCGTCTATGCGTTGTTGATCTTGGCAATCATCATCGCTTTGATGGGAATCGCCAATACGTTGGCTCTATCGATTCATGAGCGAACTCGCGAGCTCGGACTGCTGCGGGCAGTGGGTCAAACTCGAGGTCAAATGCGTGCAATGATCCGATGGGAATCAGTGATCATTGCAGTATTTGGAACGCTCGGTGGTTTGGGAATCGGGCTCGTGCTGGGATGGGCTCTCATGAAGTACATCGCGGCTGAACAAACGGTGGCCGTAGTTTCGGTTCCAGTCGGTCAACTAGTCGCGATCGTCGTCGTTGGAGCGATTGTGGGAGTCGTTGCTGGAATCCGGCCGGCACGTCGAGCGGCAAAGCTCGATGTGCTCAAGGCTATTAGTTCAGACTAATTGAGGCTCGATTAGCAGCGACTAGGAACTGTAGACAACAACGCGAGCAGTCTTCTGATCCGTGTTCTGGTAGAGCCATTTGGCTTCTGCCCGGCTACCGAGAATCACGCAGCCCATCGAGGCATCTGTATAGCCCGATTGCGCGAAGTACTTGGAGAAGTGGAATCCGATTCCCTTATCGAACTGCATCCAAAACGGCATGGAATAGCCGTAGAGGCTGGAGACAGAGTTGACTTGTTTGTCGCCAATCTTGAATGAACCTTCGCGAGTTGCCGAGTAACGGCCGAAGTTTTTGTCGCCGCGCTCAGGCCCAATATTGATGTGGAAGGTTTTGACGACCTTGCCTTTTGAGACGAATCGAACTACTCGTTGAGTCTTGTCGACGCAGAGCACATCACCCTTGGTGGAACACTTCTTGTCGAGCTGGCCAGTTGTCGCGGTCTTGGACAAGAAGGCAACCGCCTTGGCGTCAGCTTTACCGGTTTGCTTCTTCGCCATCTTCCACTGAAGCTTCTTGACTCCATCGGTGGTCTTGGTCGTCCAGGTTCCGCTGGGCTCTTCATCCGAGAAAGCTGCCCACTTTAGACGTACCTGCAAAGCAGTGATGTCTTCTTGGCTGGAGTTTGCGTTAATAGCACCCTTGGGTAGCGCAGGTACGTTGGCTTCGGCAGCCGCATCCGTACCTTCGATCAGGAGCTTGGCCTGGGATTCACTAACGAGACCGAGTTCGTTGGTAGTCGCGTAGGCAGGCGGGCTCTGTAAGGTGGCGACGCCGAGGGCGCCGACAGCTACCGTCAGTCCAGTGACTTTCAGTGCTTCTTTATGGACAAGCTTGAATTGCACGAGAATCATTCCTCAATTACCTGGGTATACGCGCACAGCAGTTCGCCAGCGCGTCGGGGAAGTGTTCGACGAGTTCAAAGAAGATTTGCGTTATGAACTCTATTTCAACGTTGGCAGAGCTTGCACGGTGATTCAATAGAATCGTGAGTCGTCTCACATAGTTAATTGGCGAAACTATGTAAAGACTTGACCATGTGTTGATTCTTCTTACCGATAGTTACTGAGGGTAATGAGAATTGGACGTTTCCGGTTGCAATATTTATGTGCCTGGGTCAAGCTAGTTCAAGCGTCAACTTTCCTGGCTTATTTGCTAAAGACATTGTTAGTCAGGCCATCATCTTTCGTCCATTGAGCTTGACCTGGAGGACCTTGTGTCGAACAGCAGAGTGCGTAAGTGCTGCACCTATGTGGCAGTTGCGGGCGCCTCTATCGGATTGTTCGCGAGCCTCAATTCAACTCCGATTTTTGCCAATTCCAGTGAAGCGCAAGCGGCGGTATCGGCTTCGGATGTCAAGCGCGTTATGCCGATTGCAGAAGGCCGTTACCGGATCAGCACACCATTTGGTGTGGCTGGGCCGATGTGGGCATCGGGTCACCACACGGGACTAGACCTTGGCGCTGAGTCCGGTACTACTATCGTCGCTGCCCAAGCCGGAACCGTGACCTTTACCGGTAACGGTGGCCCCTACGGTAACCTCACCAAGATCGATCATGGTGGCGGCGTTGAGACTTGGTACGCACATCAAAGTGCTTTCCTTACTGGCGTTGGCCAGCAGGTTCGTGCGGGGCAGCCTATTGGTGCAGTTGGATCCACCGGAAACTCGACTGGGCCGCACTTGCACTTTGAAGTTCGTATCGACGGACAGATCTCGAATCCGAGTCCTTGGCTTGCAGGTGCACCAGCTGTTCCGGCAGTTGGACTCGCTGGCCAGATAGTTGATGCGGGGCAAGCGGAAGACCTCAAGGTTGCTCTTGCTAACGCTGCGGGCGAATTACGCGATGCACAAGCAAAATCTGAAGACGCCGCGGTGGAAGAAGCCAAAGTTCGCAAAAAGCTAGAAAAGGCCAAGATTCGCGCTGAGAAAGCCAAAAAAGTGCTGGCCGACTACGCTCGCGAAGTCTACAAGTCTGGAGCCGATCCAAAGTTCCTCCTGCAAGCTGACGCTATTACCTCAGGCAATCTGACGGATTTCAGTGACCGAGAGGTCTTGCTGGCGTACTCCAATGCTCATCAAAACCGCCAAGTGAACGAGGCAATCGATGCGATTCAGCAAGCTGATCTGCTTCACAAGAAGGCTGAGTCCATTCGCGCGACTGCTGCAGCCAATCTTTCCGCCGCGAACACTCGCTACGAGAGCCTATTCGGTGCTTTGAAGCTTGAGGAAGAAGAGAAAGAAAAGGACGCAAAAGAAAAGGCTGATAAGGTGAAGGCCAAAGCTGAGGCAAAAGCCAAAGCGGACGCCAAGGCTGCTGCTAAGAACTAGCCACGAAGCTAGAACAGACGCGAATCTGCGTCATCCGTTCCGCGAAGAGCATCGTAGTCAACGACCACACATCGAATCCCACGATCTTCAGCAAGCGTTCGCGCTTGTGGCTTGATTTCTTGGGCGGCAAAAATTCCGCTTACCGGGGCCAATAGGGGATCCCTGTTTAGTAGTTCGAGATAACGCGTGAGTTGTTCCACTCCGTCGATCTCACCACGGCGTTTAATCTCGACCGCAACCGAGGTTCCATCAGCGTCTTTACACATGAGGTCGACCGGCCCAATGGCTGTCGGAAACTCGCGACGTACTAAACGCCAATCATCACCAAAGACTTCTACGTGTTCGGCCAGTAGCTCTTGCAGGTGCGCTTCAACACCATCTTTGATCAAACCAGGGTCTTGGCCGAGCTCATGATCGGAGTCGTGGTGAATCTCATCGATATTGATGATCAGGGTGTCACCGGTTTTGTTTTCGACGGTCCACTTGTGCAGGGTTTTCTTATTCTTGCCCCGGCCCTTGGTTTCTGACTCCTCGCGGATCACGCAAGGCGGATTCATCCAGTTCAGTGGCTTGTAGGCGCGGTCGTCGGCATGGATCGATATCGATCCGTCTGCCTTGAGCAGCAGCAAGCGTGGAGCGGTGGGCAAGTGTGCAGAAAGTTTGCCGACGTAGTCAACTGAACACGTGGCAATAACGAGGCGCATAGACCAATTTTAGACCCGGCCTGCGGCGTACCATTGGTGATTTGCCAGACTTTCGCTACAAGGATTAGCAAATCTATGAGAAGGAGCACTATGTCATCGGAAACTCCATTCCCCGGTCTAGTAGGAACCGCAGCTGAAGCCACTACTGTCGCGGCGGCCCTTGAGGCCAATGGCGTCACATTTGACGGTGAAGGAGTTCCTGAGGTAGATCAGGTGCAACGAGCAACAGCCGCAGCATTGTGGTTCGCCTATTTGAACGAGGCGGCCACCATGCTTGAGCAGGGTTACGCAACCCGCGACGACATCGATGCTTCTATGCGATTTGGCTGTGGCTACTCGGCTGGTCCGTTGCAGCAGCTTGATGTGATCGGACTCGATAACGCCGTCGCTGTTCTCGACGCTCTGCACGCTGCAAGCGGCGATCGTCGCCATATTGCCTCGGCTGCACTCAAAGATCGGGTAGCCACAGGAGACACTGGTGTGGCATCCGGTAAAGGTTTTTACGCCTACTCGGCTGCTGGTTCGGATGAGATTACAGATGCGACTGGCCCTGCTACTTCTGGTGGCGCTGCTACTCGCGAGATCAACAAGGTTGGTGTTGTAGGAACCGGCACTATGGCCACCGGAATCATTGAGGTTTTCGCCAAGTCTGGCAACGAAGTCATTTACGTCGCGCGTAGTGACGAGAAGGTCGCCAATGTGCGTGCGGCGCTCGAGAAGTCGCTGGGTCGTCAGGTAGATAAGGGTCGTTTGAGCGAGGAAGACCGCGACGCGGTTTTGGCTCGTGTCTCAGGTGTCACTGACCATGCGGGCTTGAGTGACGTCGATATCGTCGTCGAGGCAATCGTAGAAGACCTTGATACAAAGAAGGCACTATTTGAGTCACTGGATAAGAACTGCAAGCCAGGTGCGATCCTTGCCACAACGACATCCAGCCTGAGCATCGACACTCTAGCTGCCACGACATCACGTCCGGCGGATGTGATTGGCATGCACTTCTTCAACCCGGCGCCGATCATGAAGCTTGTTGAGGTTGTCACCGGTAAAGAAACAGCTGACGATGTGACGGCGACAGTATTGGACCTATGCGGCTCGACCAAGAAGTACCCAGTTTTGTGTTCCGATCGAGCTGGCTTCATCGTGAACTTTCTTTTGTTCCCGTACCTCAATGACGCCGTGCGTGCAGTTGAAGCGAACATTTCCACAATTGACCAACTTGATGCAGTGATGAAGCCTTGGCAGTCGATTCCTATGGGGCCGTTCGCTCTACTCGACGTTGTAGGCAACGATGTGTCCTTGGCGATCGAAGAGGTAATCGAAGGTGCATTCGGTGGAGCCGAGTACATTCCCGCTCCGCTTTTGATCGAGACCGTAAAAGCTGGCAAACTTGGTCGCAAGACTGGCGAAGGGTTTTTGAGCTATGCATAAGTTCGGGCATCACGACGACTATGAACACGACAAGGTTCAAGGCAAGTGGATTATGCCTGAGGTCAAACTCAACAACAAGGTCAAGATTCCGCAGATTGGGTTCGGCGTCTACAAGATCGATGACCACGAAGCGTCTAAGGTAATTGGTTGGGCATTCGAGGCCGGCTATAGGAGCATCGATACCGCCAGCGTGTACGGCAACGAAAAAGGTGTCGGCCAGGCCATTGTCGATTCGGGTCTGAAGCGCGAAGAAGTTTTTGTTACTTCCAAATTGTGGAATGACGATCAGGGCTACGACGAGGCCTTGCGCGCCTTTGACAGCAGTATGGACAAACTCGGGCTCGACTACCTGGACTTGTACTTGATCCATTGGCCTAACCCGGACCAACAGAAGTATGTCGACTCGTGGAAGGCACTGGAGAAGCTTTACTCAGACGGTCGAGTACGCGCTATTGGTGTTTCGAACTTCCTGCCGCAGAATCTTGATGTTCTAGCCAATGAATGCGACGTCAAGCCAGTACTGAACCAAATCGAATACCACCCAGCATTGCAGCAGGTGGAGATCGCGCACTACTGCTTCGAAAACGATATTGCGATTGAGGCATGGAGCCCATTGGCGCGCGGCGAGGTCTTCAATTCTCCCGTGTTGGCTGAGATCGCCGAGTGGCATGACAAGACTCCCGCACAAGTGATCTTGCGCTGGCATCTGCAGCAAGGTCGAATCATTATTCCCAAGTCGTCGAACAAGCAACGCATCGCCGAGAATATTGACATCCTCGATTTCGAATTGAATCTGGATGCGATGGAGAACATCACTGCGCTTGAAGCTGGTCAGCGGATCGGACCTGACCCGGCCGCTTATCAACGGTAGGCGCGCATATAGCTCTAGAGTGTGTGGATGAACGCTTCAAAGTCGAGTCACACTCCGGCGGCAGACTCCAGCGCGAAGCCCAAGGGCAGTATTGGGCTGGTCGCTGCGACGGCACTAGGTATTGGCGGCATGATGGGTGCCGGGCTGTACACCCTGCTGGGGCTTGCGGCGCATAGCACCGGAGTTTTGTTGCCGCTAGCGTTCGTTATTGCGGGTATTGCCGGAGCCTTCTCGGTCTATTCCTATTCCAAACTTGGAGCCACTTACCCAGTCGGGGAGGCGCCGCTCAATTCTTGATCGAAGAGTTTGGAAACAACAAACTTTCGGGCGGACTCAACGTTTTTCAGTTCGTCGCCTATTTGATCGCGACCTCGCTCTATGCGGCCGGATTTGCTGAGTGCATTGGCGTCCTTATCGGCAGCTCGCTCCCTTCGTTGGGGAACAAGGCGATTGGTGCGGGAGTAGTTATTTTGTTCGCCTTGGTCAACATTGTGAGTAGCAAACTTGTCGGGCGAGCGGAGTCGGCCATTGTCGCCATCGAAACAGTCATCTTGATCGCACTGCTGTGCGCGGATGCATCGAAAGCTGATTTTTCGCGCTTGACTCAAGAGGGTTCGTCTCAAGGACTGGGTCTGATTACCGGTGCCACCTTGCTTTATGTGACATACCAAGGGATTGGTTTAGTGACTACTGCCTCGGGAAATATGGCGAACCCTAAACGCGAGCTCCCGCGTGCCATGTACTCGGCCTTGATCATCGTTGCGATTATTTATGTGCTCGTCAGTACGCTAGTAATAACTGTTCTGCCTCTATCGGAGATCGAAGCTAACGCTGGTCACGTCTTGGCCAATCTGGGTCAAGCGGTGGCCGGTCAAGTTGGGTTCGTTGTTGTGGCCGGTGCTGCGATCTTGGCGACCGCCTCCGCAGTGAATGCAACAGTATTCGCGGCATCGAATATTGGATTCGACGTTGCCGAGAAGAAAGAGATCTCCCACTTCCTCACCAAGGTCGTTTGGCGTAACGGTTCTGTTTCACTCTTGGTATCGGCAGCTTGCGTGGTCTTATTAGTGATCTTCTTCCCGCTCAGCGCGGTGGGCCAGATGACGAGTCTGGCGTTCTTGATCGTGTACGGCGCCGTGAGTTGGGGTCACTTGCGGGTGCGATCCAAGACCGGAGCCAAACGCTGGCCATTGATCGCTGCGACAGTGATTAACGCCCTGCTGTTCATCGCATTATTGGTTGACGCGATAACCAGTGGCGAACCAATGACTTGGATCACTTTGATCGTGCTGTTGATTTTGAGTTTCGTTTTCGAGGCAATTTTTCGTGACCACGAAGCCAAGCATTCAACGAATGGAGTTTCAGAGAAGCCGTCTTCGAAATCGCATGATTAGGGCACGATGAACTCGCATCTGACCCCTGGGGAGCGAGCTAGTCGGATGTCGGTGGTCACTAACGGTGCATTGAGTGCCTCGGCCAGGGCAACATACCAGGCGTCGTAAACGGTCAGATTGTGTCGGAGTTCCCAGATTCTGTCAGCAAGCGGATTAAACGGATACAACTCTGCTTGAAACTTCATCGCATTGGACCGGGCAAGAGTTACTTCGTTTGAAGACAGGTCTCCGGACCGTTCAAGTGCACGTAGTGCAGAGGTTGCTTCGACAGGTAGATTCTTTGGCGCGACGAGAACCTTAGAATGCAGAATGTCATATAGGCGCTGTCTGACGGTTAAGGTGCCAGTTATATAGGCGATAAGTGCAGAGGCGTCAAGAACGCGAATCTCGGTCATGCCTAATTATTTCAACAATTCGTTCAGTACTGATTGGGTTATCCACAGGGGTGGGTTTGCTCATCATTTGTTCAAGCCATGTATCGGTATCGATGGTTGAAGCCATGGTGTTGAGCTTTCCCAAGAGATATTCCTGTAGCGACTGTCCTTTGGCTGTAGCGCGTGCAGCAAGTTCGTCCCTGGTTTCATTTGGGACGTTCCGGATCGTGATGGAAGGCATATAGCGAGTTTAGCACTAGTGCATGCAATTTGCATGCACTCTTGTGTTGGGGTCGTGTGCATTAGACTGATGCCATGGCTCGAAGGAATCGGCGGAGAGAAGACCATGTGCCGCTGTCGAGTGGCGGTGGGTTCGGCAACACTCGCCGCGAGAGCAAACGAAGTGGCGGTTGGATCGTTCAGCGATTAGCTGGGGCCAGTGCTCGCAAAGACTACCTGTGTCCTCACTGTATGCAGACGATTCCACCTGGAACCCCTCATATAGTCGCGTGGCCAGACTACGGCCTGGGCGCAGATGACGGGGTAGAAGAGCGCCGTCACTGGCACACTTCGTGCTGGTCGCGCTCGAGCTAGCTACTATGAGCCTGCAGTCAAGGTGAATCTCAAGTCGTCGCTATTGACGGCCAATCTAGGCAGGTCTAGCCTCGTTAAGGTGGGTGCTGGTCGAGGTAGTCATGAAGTTGAATTTGCCCGCATGTGGCGAATCCAGCGGATTTCGTCTGCCTCTGTATTGATGATCTTGCCTATGGTATTCCTGGTGGCTGTGCTCGTCGCGGGGCTCACGGTTGGTTTGGGAGGTAATGGTCGAGCGGCTAGTGTCACTGTGGCAGCTAAAGAGTCGCTAAACTCCAAGCCGCGTTCCTCGGTTACCGAACTATCGAACAAGACGCGGCTCAAGGTCGCAGTTAGCGGATTACCGCGCGGGGTTCGAGCAAAGCTCTCGGTGGCTGGTCCGCTGCGCTTCAAGCGAACTGTCAATGTCAGCAAGACATTCAAGAAGCTGCGTAAGGGCAAGTATGTTGTGCGCGCCACAACGATCAGGTCCGGGCGGTACCTCTACAACCCCAGTCGTAAAAAGGTAACGAAGACGGTAAAGACTCAACGAACCTCGAAAGTCACACTGACGTTCGTTCGGCGCCTTGCTCCCTCTACTAA
>CAUJDH010000095.1 GCA_963169225.1 Actinomycetota bacterium | reverse complement strand
GGCTTGGGGCTGTTTTTGCCGAGATGATGACCGGAAACATGGTCCTGTTCGCTTTCTCTGTGATGGGTAACGATTCGCTTGCCAGAGGTGATTGGGCGAACCCTTGGACGTACATCTTTATTTTGGTGACGTTTGCAATAGGTGCTGCAGTGTGTGGATTCCTGATGCGACGGTCGGCTGCACTGGCAAAAAATCGCAAGCTCTTCATGGTGCAGTGGGTGCTGATGATTGTCGCGGCTCTGCTGGCTACGATCTTCCAGCCGACTGGTGCTGGCGTCTATTCTGTGTTGATCGTCGCTACTCTGGCTTTGGGGATGGGATTCCAGAACGCATTGGTGATCAGGCATGGCGTTCCAAACCTCGCGACCAACCTTATGACTCTGACTTTCACGGCTCTGTTCGCGAATTCACCCAAAGAAGACCCGATGTGGATTCGTCGAGTGTTCTCGATCCTCACTTTTGTTGTTGGCGCTTGTATCGGTGTGCTGCTGCTTAACTTCGGGGTGGCCGTGCCGCTTTGGGTGGCGGCAATTTTGATGACTATTGCGGTGTTTTGGCTGATCACCAGGCCTGCTCCACCTGAGTTATCTGGACGTTTGTAGCTGGCCGAGTAAGTTGATCGCATTGATGGTTACCCTCCATGTGCGATTGATGGGGGTAAGGCGATAAGATTCAATCCGCGATTGATTCTTTTGAAAAAATCGCATGCGCCGTTAGCTCAGTTGGTTAGAGCAGCTGACTCTTAATCAGCGGGTCCGGGGTTCGAGTCCCTGACGGCGCACAAGAAAAGGGTTCCTTAAGGGACCCTTTTTGCGTTGTTTGGGACTTGAATCCGTGAGGCTTGATTCAACGACATTGCCGGGGGTTGTTCACCGCGAGCTTGAATTTTCTAACCGTCTTCTTTCCGGACTGTACGCGAACAGTGACACAACGCTTGGCCCGTGTTGTGACCTTGTAACGAACTTTGGTGCTCTTGGAGGCAGCTAGGCGTGCACTCCGAAGTTTCGCGAACCCTTTCGCTTGTACTTTCCATCTACCGGTTTCGTTGCCAACGTTCTTTATGGTGATGGTGAGTGCTTGGCCTCTCTTGCGTTTACATACTTTGGTCTTGCAAGGTTTGTTCACTTCGAGAATTGCTGGTTTATTCACTCGGGCATACGAAGGTGCGACTCCGGTTTGTCGTTTGATCCACGATGCATAGGCCGAAGTCTTGGCAAATAACCCAGGGTAGGCGACTGTCGTACATACGCTGTTTCCGCCGTTGACTACTCCGACGACTATCCGGCGTTTTGATAGGTAGGTGCTCATGAGTGGTCCACCAGAATCACCTTGGCATGCGCCTACTGGTTTCTTTGGCATCCCGGCACAGATCAGGGTTTTGGGATTAACGCCTGACCAGGACTTGCAGATCCCTGATGGGTTTCCAAGGTTTCGAACGCGAGCGGTGCGCAGATATTTACTAGTTAGATATTTCGGAGGTCCGGTCACTCCAAATCCGTAAACATCGAGCGCAGTTCCGGTCGTGGGCCCCTTTGCGTTGCCTGAATAGCTAGCCACAGTGGTGTTCATCGGCTTGGTCGTCTTAATCAGAGCAATGTCATTGGCAGCTAGACGGTTTGGATTATAGGAAGGATGGATGATGGCTTTCTCAAATCCGATGGGTGAGGTCAAAGTGTCAGTCTTGGGATTGACGCTGAGCAAAGAATTTTTTATATCGTCAGTGGTCGCATTCGCGACACAATGTGCTGCAGTCAAAACCCAACGTTGCGAAATCGCGGTACCGCCACATGTGTAAACATCTTCATCTTCTTCAGATACAGAGATATGGATCTCAAGGAAAACGAACCAAGGGGTTGTGGCGCGATTCGCCTGCTTGCCGCCGACAACCCGGGTTTGAGGTGTCGACTCCACCGTTGTGTTCTCAGTCTGTGTCGATTGCGTCGCGGCTGTTGAGTTTGGTGAGGCGAAAAAGGTGAGAGCTAGACATGACGAGGCGATGCAAGTAACAATTCGCGTTCGTGTTGAATGAATCTTGTTCAAGCCTCTCATTTTGAGATCGTACTTTGAATCGAGAAATCATGCGCTCTTAGTAGGGGACTACTAGAGTGGCGTCAGTCACCGATTTTCCGAGGAGCCGCATGACATTGCCAGAGCAAGGGCGTTCTAGGGACGACGTATTCGGACAGATGCGTGAGCGCAAAGCGGCCGATGCCAAGTGGGATCAGGGCAAGACATTCAGCCTGATCTATCCGACGGGTCGCGACGATGTCGACGAACTCTTAATGGATGCCAACGCTCTTTATCTGTACGAGAACGCGCTTAACCCGATCCGGTTCCCGAGTCTGCAGCAGATGGAATCAGAGATCGTCGCAGCAGCAGGTGGTCTGCTCAACCTGCCGCCAACTGGTGGTGGCACTTTGTCGAGTGGTGGTTCTGAATCGATCTTGATGTCGGTTTTGGTTAACCGTGACCGCGCGAAGGCTGAACGCGGAATCGAACCGGGCAAGGGCAATATTGTCTACCCGACCTCAGCACACGCCGCTTTTGCTAAGGCTGCTCATTATCTGGAACTTGAAGCGCGTCCGGTCCCGATCCGCACCGACGACTTCACGGCAGATGTTGACGCAATGGCGGATGCAATCGACGACAACACGGTTCTCGTTATGGGTTCTGCCTACGGCTACCCGCACGGTGTGATGGATCCGATCGAGGATCTGTCGAACCTGGCACTGGAGCGCAATATTGGGTTCCACACGGACACCTGCGTGGGTGGGTTCGTGCTTCCGTTCCTTGAGCAGCTTGGCTACGACGTTCCGCCCTACGACTTCCGTTTACCTGGTGTGACAAATATGTCTTCAGACGTTCACAAATATGGCTACACCACCAAGGGCGTCTCGGTGATTTTGCATCGTCAAACCGAGTGGATCGGTAACCAATACTTCCTCTACAGCGATTGGCCTTCAGGGATCTACGGAACTCCAACCGTTGCCGGAGCTAGGCCAGCCGCCCCGATCGCAGCCGCCTGGGCGATCACGCAGTATCTGGGCAACGAGGGCTACCTCGAACTCATGCGTTCCCTCATGGCCACGACCGACAAGATTCGCGCGGGGATCGAAGCCATTGAGGGTCTGGAGATTATGGGCAACCCGATCGGGCCGCTGCTTACCTTCACTTCTACGACCGATGCCATAGATACCTACGCCGTCTGTGACTTGATGGATGACAAGGGTTGGAACCTAGATCGAAACACAGACCCAAATGGCCTACACATGATGATCTCGCCACTTCACGAGAGGGTGGCCGATGAGTTCTTGGCTGACCTACGTTGGGCTGTCGACAATCACGGTGAATCTCGTGGCGTTGAGGCTAGATACAACTAGTTGCTGACTTCGACAGCGCCAGCAAGACCAGTGCCATTCCCGCCATGGTCTTCAAACGATTCGCGGATCGCTTTAGACCGCGACAGCCAAATAATTCCGACGAAGATCAAGATTGCACTGATGATCATCATGAGGATCGGTACGACTCCGACTTGAAGTGTTTCGCCAAAGAGGTAGACCCCCAGGAACGTTGCCACAATCGGATTGAGTGACATGACAGCCGGGAACGACGCGGTAATAGGTCCAGCCCTAAACGCTAGCAACGGGAACAGTACGCCCAGGATCGCAGCGATTAGTGTGACCCATAGTTGCCATCCACCGAATAGGGCACCCATGCCTTGATCGATTACGCCGATTGTCTCCTTGGTTAGTGGTGCCACCAAACCATTGATCACACCGCCTGAGGCACCGAGGAGTAGCGCACGTGGACCTCCAACGAACCGGTATGCCACGAGAACCAGGATTGCGATCACAATCGCGACTCCTAAGATCGCGACGATCCACTTGCCTCCGGGGGCGGTCTTGGTGCCTTCTGTCGGTTGGGCAAATGTTACGAACAGTGCGATACCAGCAGTAACGATTAGCGCGCCTAGCCAGTCTTTAGCGGTAATCTCAGTTTTCGAAATAAGCCGAGCAAACGGCAAGATAAATACGAGCTGGCTGACGAAGATCACTTGGATTATTGACAGTTCGCCGAACCCCAGCGATACAACGTGGAAGGCATAGCCGATGACCATTAGCAAGAAGCCAAGCAAGAACAGCGGCTTCTTCAGTGTCTGGAGGACTGCGGTCGTTTCATTCTTGGCGCCAGTGATCGAGTTAGTCGCCTTGTGTTGGAGCACATTCGACAAAGCCTCGATAGCGGCAGAAATGATGACCAGAATGATTCCGATAGCAGCTGCTGACATGTTTCGAGTATGACGAAATCATGCCAATGTTGCTTTTCGAGCATGTGACCTGGCTCGCAGGTGTGTAGTCTGCGTCACAAAATTTCCTGCGGGTTAATGCCCGAATGTCCGATTTTAAAAGTGAGGTCGATTGCACAGCGTAAATGGTGCTTTTATGTGGTGCCTATTCCAGGCACGGTGGAAGGCATGTTCACACAAACAGAAGATACTAATTGGTTCAACAAAATGAGCCGCGGGATGCGCTTTGCGCTGATCGCAACAATGCTGTCTCTGGTAGCAGTGATCACCCCCGCGATTCTTCAAACAAATGGATCCTCGGCTGAGGCTGTTAGTCACTTCTCTGGTGGCGGTGTAACCGTCAAGGGTAAGAAGTGGCTAGATGGCAAAGGCGTTAACGTTATTCGCTCGCGTCAGTGCACTGAATTGGCCTCTCGCCTGTACCGCACCCGCGGTTGGGGTCACATCACCAACTTTTACGGTATGAAGCACAACCGTAAGTCCGGTGCTCTTATGTACAAGCGAAATGGTAGCTACGTGCCTGTTCCAGGTGACGTTCTTGTCGAGAAGGGTGGCAGCTCCTACAATCACGTAGCAGTTGTCTACCGCGTCAAGGGCAACAAGATTTACACCTACGAGCAGAACGCCACTGCTAACGGCAAGCACGTCTATGGCTGGAACAAAAAGAAGAAGAAGGCCACGGGTGCTTACCGTAATCGCCACGTTGGTGGATTCATCACCTCCACGAAGAATCCCTACAACGCGGTCGCAAAGCAGAAGGCTGCCGCTAAGGCCAAGGCCGCGGCAAAGAAGGCCGCAGCTAAGAAGGCTGCTGCTGCCGCTAAGAAGGCTACCGCCGCTTAGTAGATCCATCCCAAAACCCAATACCTGGCGAGATCCAGGTAAGCGAGGACTCAGTCAGGCGACTGGGTCCTCGCTTTTTGTTAAGGTTGGTCTATGGTCCTCAACCAGCTCAAAACCGTGATCCTACTAACCGCCATGGGCATACTCATGGTTTTCCTCGGGTCACTATTTGGCCGAACAGGCATGATCATTGGGTTCGTTATCGCTTTAGTCACCGTCGGCATGAGCTATTGGAAGAGCGATCAGTTGGCCTTACGCTCGGCCGGAGCTGTCGAGGTTACTGAAGAACAGATGGCGCCGTACTTTCAGGTCGTGCGTGACTTGTCCCAACGGATGGACATCCCCATGCCACGGCTGTACGTCTCACCTGAGATGCAGCCGAATGCGTTTGCGACCGGACGTAACCCCGACAACGCCGCTGTGTGTGTCACACAGGGGATCTTGCAGGTTCTCGATTGGGAGGAGCTGCGCGGGGTTCTGGCACACGAGTTGGGCCACGTGAAGAATCGTGACATTCTTATTAGCTCGATAGCTGCAGCGGTGGCAACAGCAATCGCATTCGCTGCCAATATGGCCATGTGGGGTGCCATGTTTGCAGGTGGCAACGGGCGCGATCGCAATCCATTCGCAATGCTGATCGGAGTGATCCTTGCCCCAATCGCTGCCAGCGTGATTCAGATGGCGCTCTCGCGCAATCGGGAGTATGAGGCTGACCGTACGGGTGCGGAGTTGATCCGGGATGGTGAGCCGCTCGCGCAGGCTCTCATCAAGATTGAGACCTATGCAGCCCAAGTGCCCATGGATGTGGTGCCAGAGCAAACCAGTAAGTTCATTATCAACCCGCTAACGGGCAGGCAGGTGAGCTTTAAGAACCTGTTTACGACACACCCGAGTACAGCATCAAGAGTTGAACGTTTGCGCGCAATGCGCTTCTAATGGCTGGGCTGGCGTATGGCGCAGTGATCTGGGCCTGCCGAGGGCTTGGCTCTAGCTATCGGAGCTTTGAGGTGCCGTATTGGTTTGAGAAGCACCTGACATCTGGCCTGACCATTGGGCGTACGACATATTCCACACAGCGCCTGGGCCGTTGGTGGTGTCCATCGGACGGCCGGTGTTCTTGGTGATGACAACGTCACCCCAGAGAGCCTGGTCAAACAGCCACTTGGCATCGCCCCACGTCAAGTTGGTGCAACCGTGTGAAGTGTTGGCGTAGCCGATATTGCCATTCCAAGGAGCACCGTGCAGGAACTCGCCAGTGTCGGTTACGCGCCTAGCCCAAGGAACTTGCAGGTCGTAGACCTCGTCGTTTGTGACGCCTTCGTTGGTCATGCGCTGAACCGGAATTCGATCAGTGATGGTCTTGATGCCCGAACGTGTGGTGTAGCCGGGCTTGCCAAGGCTGATCCCGAAGCTGCGTACCTTCTTGTCGTTGATTTTGACTACTGCGCTATAAGTATCGCTGTTGATCGAAACGACCAGCTTGCGACCGATCTTGAAGTTGGAGGACTCGTCGGATGAACCCCATGAGGTAACTCCGTCAACCTTGATTGGAATCTGCTTGAGGTTCGCTTGCAAGCTGACCTTGGTCTTGGCTGGCCAGTATTTAGCAGGTCGGAACGCTACCTTGGACTCAGAAGTCCAGCGCCACGATCCTTCAATCGTCTCTGGCGAAGTGGTTACGTGCAGGTTCCTCACAATGGCCTTGCGGCGCTTATTGGGGATCGCCTGGTCAAACGTCACAGTCGGGACGACACCCACGCCGTAGGTTCCCTGGGTGGGGAATAGTTGAGCTGAGTAGGTCGAGCTTGGCTTACCGGTGGTGAATTGGCGAGTGACGGTGTTGGTGTCGCCGGTTGCAGGGTTACGTAGGAAGGCCTCAACGGTCACGTTCTGGTTCGGAGGAATGCTCTTGGACTTCCAACTTGAAGCATTGACAGTGAATGTCTCGGACTCACCAGTCATGTTCAGAACTACGCGTTCAATAGTCCAGGGATCTTGAGCATCGACCTGAATGTTCTTACCAGCCTTGATTTTGCTGACATCGTCAACGTTCGTCTTGGCGGCCACGACGTTGATATCACCCGTGGTGTCTTTGCCTCGCGCAGTGAATGGATTGGCGCATCCTGCCAATACCAACGAAGACACAACTGCGATAGCTGCGATTCCTTGAACCTTGCGCATACTAACTCCCCAAAATTTGTAACTCTTAGGTTCTAGTGTCCTAGAAAAGTTTGCTCTTGTCACGGTGTGAGTGCCTGTGTTGCAGGTAATACACGCAAAATATGACGCAATGTATTCGTTGAAAGTCCAGAGGATACGCGCATTCCTACATGTTTAATCTTACGCGCTGATTTGAAGCCTCAATTGTGATCCTGGTCTCAGCTGGCTTAAGCGAACCAATGCTTCTGCGGATGCCACGGCGATCACAGGATACCCACCGGTGGTAGGTCCATCGGGGCCAAAAATGATGAGCTCGCCGTTTGGCGCAATTTGGATCGAACCGGGAAGGGTCGGTTCCGATTCCCATGACGAGGGGTAGTCGATAGGGAGTGGGTCTCCGGACAGTCTGACTCCGATTCGGCTCGATCTGTCGCCAACCGTCCAGAGACGCTTGGTGAGGAGTTCTGCAAGGTTGCCATTGACCAATTCGGCGTGCGGACTCGAACTAGCCGCCAGAGTTGGGGTACCGGAATCGGATTGTGAGAGGGAAGTTGCGGACGCAGCTAGCGCAGCCACCAAATCGGGACTGGCGAGGTCTGTAGTGCCGGATCCGAGAGAGTTGATATCGGGTAGGTCCGTGAGCCTGTCTGACTGGCGGCTCGCTGGCGGCGGTGTAGTCCGTAATTTGGCGGAATCAGACTTCAGGCTAAGAACCTGTCCTACCCCTAATGGACGCGGTCCCAGGTTGCTCAGAGTATCGCTCGATCTCGACCCCAAAACCTGTTCGACATCGATTCCACCTGCGAAAGCTACATAGGTGCGCATGCCAACGGTCGGAACTCCAAGCTCGACCTTGGCTCCGCTTGGAATCTCGACGCGCTGACTAAATGGCATCTCGCGGATGCTGTCTTCAGACGACACGGTGGCACCGGAAGGGGCACCAGTTATGGCCAAGGTGATTGTGGTGTGAGCTACGAACCGGAGGCCACCCAATAGCACCTCCAGAACAGCCGCATCCGCATCATTGGCAACCAGCGAATTAGCCAACGATGCAGCAGGTTGGTCGAACGCACCCGACCAGCCGACGCCTAGTTGACGGAAGCTGTGTCGGCCCCGGTCTTGGATAAGTGTCAGTCCACCCGAGGACTCGATCGTGATCATGCCTGTGCCAAGTCTTCTGGAAGGCCAATAGGCGTACCTGTTGGGGTGAATCGGACTTGAGTTCCTGGTCGCAACAAAGCTGGCTCAGATTTATCGAGGTCGAACAGCGTCGCATTGGTGTGTCCAAGAAGTCGCCATCCACCGGGCGAGGCTTGAGGGTAGACCGAAGAATACGAGTCAGCGATCGCGACAGATCCCGCAGGCACTTGTGGCCTAGGTGTATTAAGCCGGGGCAGGTGGAGTCGTGGATTCAGGCCCGTTAGGTATGCGAATCCGGGGGCGAACCCACAGAAGGCAACTTCGTAGATTGACTCTGAATGCATGCGTATCAAGGCCTCCGTGCTGAGGCCCAGTTCAGTGGCGATCGGGTGCAAGTCGGCACCGTCGTAGGTGACTTCAAGGCGAACCATACGAGGCGATGTCTCCGGATTATCGTCAAGGTCGACTTCAGGGAGCAGATCGGCGATTGCCCCACCAAGGTTGGCGGTAGTGGTACCGGGTTTGGCTATGACAAGTACCGTTCGTGCTCCGGGAACGACTTCGTCAATGGTTGTGTTCAGTGAAGCGTTGTCAGCGATGAGGCGACGGATCGACTCAGCCAGAGTGACTGCCCTGTAGTTGTCGGCTTTAATCAACCACGCATGATCACCGTAACGCGCAACAGACAAGCGAGCGTTCACGAAGACCTCCTTGGAGATTCAGCCGCAGTACCAGCTAAGCGGCCTTGTTAGGGGGAGGAGCAAACGGAGTGATTCGTACCCGGTCAGCATCAATTGCGGCTCTGAGTCGTCGCGCAATGATGGCGGCACCAGGAGTGTCACCATGAACGCAAATGCTTCTGGCGCGTACCTCTATCGGAGTGCCATCTATCGAGACGATTTCGTCGTCGCGGATAAGTCGTTTGAGCCGGGTCAGTGCATCATTGGGGTCTGTCACCACCGCGCCAGGTTCGCCGCGCGGTACTAGGGTCCCTTGGGTTGTGTAGGCACGGTCAGCGAAAGCCTCAGGAACTCCTTTGACTCCCTGCTCGGCGGCAGCCTCAAGGAGAGGTGAACCTGGCAGCCCGAGTACCGGAAGCAGTTTTCCGGTTTCACGGGCATATTGCTTGATGACATCGATTACGGCACTTGCGTGGCCATCGATTCCTGCTGGTGCCGTGTAGAGGTAGCCGTGGGGCTTTATATATGTGACTGCGGTCCCAGCGGCAACAGCTTTAGTTTGCAAGTCTTGCAGTTGTTGGAACAGACTCTCAAAGAGCTCATCGTTATTGATGTCCATCGGCAGTCGCCCGAATCCTTCGCGATCTGGATACGAGATGTGGGCCCCGATGGCAACGCCACGTTCTGCTGCTAATGGGCATACACGCGACATGGATTCGTTATTGCCCGCATGGCCGCCGCACGCGACATTGACGCTAGTCACCACATCGAGCAAAGCAGCATCGAGCGCCTCAGGATCTCCGCCGATTCCTTCGCCGATATCTGCATTCAGGTCGATTGCCATTTGACTAGGTTAGTGCTTGGTCGAGGCTCAATGTGGCGTCGGTAGCGCATCTCGTTAGACTGTTCAGGCTGGGTTGGTCAAAGTTGCGCTTGTGCGGTCTTTGGTCAACACACATGGTGGGTGTAGCTCAGCTGGTAGAGCACCGCGTTGTGGTCGCGGTGGTCGCGGGTTCAAGTCCCGTCACTCACCCAAATAGGAAACGGCCCAGGGTAGTTCCCCTGGGCCGTTTCGTATTGGTCTTGGTAACTGTCGGGACTTGGGAGGAGGATGTCCAGTGGATATCCGACGGCTCCCGTCACTCGCCCCCAAAGTTGAGACCAAGGAGTCTCCTTAGTCTCAACTTTGGCAACCTCTGTCCCGATTCACTGGAGGCTGTGTCCCCTACTTCGATACCGTTTTAGTCATGACCAAGGATTACTTCGCCGGTGACGACCGAACAAATCGTGAGCGGATGCTGGCTGGCGATCTCTACATAGCCGACGATCCGGACAACGCCCGGCTTGTTCAACGCGCGCAACGGCTAGCGAAGGAATACCAAGATACGTTTTTCGAGGATCCGTCCGCAGCTGTGCAAATCCTCCAGAAGCTACTTCGTGATGTCGGTGACGATGTTGAGATTCGTCCACCATTTTTTGTGGACTATGGCGAGAACATTTCGATCGGAGCTCGCACCTTCGTCAACTTCAATCTGACGGCTTTGGATGTTGCAGCAATCACGATTGGTCAGGACTGCCAGATCGGCCCGAACGTCCAACTCTTGACGCCTACGCATCCCGTCGATCCTGAGATGCGACGAGACAAACTTGAAGCAGCTAAGCCGATCACCCTTGGCGACAATGTATGGCTTGGTGGCGGGGTGATCGTTTGTCCCGGTGTCACTATCGGCGATAACGCCGTGGTTGGTGCCGGAGCTGTCGTGACTAAAGACATTCCACCCAACGTCATCGCAGCAGGTAACCCAACCAGAGTCATTAGGGAGATTTCAGCGGCAGATGAGATCTACCGGTAACGGATTTTGGGGCCGTCACCGCCGCGAGCTTTGTTTGCAATGAACTGGGTGATGTTGTCTTCGGGCGAACCGAACGGATCCGCCTCCACCATGTAGGTCCAAGTGGCAGTAGGTCGCTTGAGGCCGAGTTCAGTCAGGTCATTGACACCAGATTCGGCAATGAGGTCCAAGGACGAGCTCACGGCGTCTCTGATCTGACCGGGAAGACGCTGGAAGTCGGCACCTGCCAGCTTGTTGTACTCATCCAGCGGGTTTTCGCGTCCGAGCGCACGCAAGTGAATGCCCTCGCGCACATGAGTCAAGTACTCAAGGTGGTCCGCCCAAGCGCGGTCGAACTCGAACAACACCACTTGCCGCGCTGTGTCTCGATTTTCGCCTGAAGTCCAGTCGACGGTGTGTGCTGTGCCAGAGGTGGACTCGAGGTTGAGCTTGCTTAGGTACTCACCGAGCGCTTCATCGCTCGTTAGCAGTTCCTCACGTCTAGCCAAGATTGATGCGCGGTTGTTGTCGACCACGATGTTGAAGTCGCGGGTCTTGCGATGTGCTTGTTGCGTCTTGCCCTCAGCCCGACGTTGCGCGTGCTCATAGATACCCAGTAACTCTGAGTCCACGATGCGGCCACTGTCGCCAATCTGCGAATCATGAATGTCTGTATCCAGATTCTCGGTTACGACCTCGTCGTCCATGCTCGTGAAGAACACTGTTGAGCCTGGGTCGCCTTGACGACCAGACCGACCACGTAGCTGATGGTCGAGCCTGCGTGAGTCGTACCGGCCAAGGCTCAACACCAGTAGTCCGCCGGCTTCGTGTGCGGCATCATCGAGCAAAATGTCGACGCCACGACCGGCCATTTGTGTCGAGATAGTTACAGTGCCCGCTTCACCGGCGCGGGCGATGATCTCGGCTTCGTCGGCGTCGTTCTTGGCGTTGAGTACGACTGGCTGCAACCCCAGACCGACTAGCAAACTTGCGAATCGCTCGGAGTCCTGCACGCTTGGAGTTCCCACAAGTACCGGTTGACCATCGGCATGAGCCTCACTGATGCGTTCTGCGGCCGCGGCATCGCGCGCATCGTTCGTGATGAAGAGCTCGTCGGGCTCGTCGACTCGCGAGCACTCAACGTTGGTGGGGATCGACCCCGCGCGGACGTTGAAGTCCTCGAGTAGCTGCTCGGCCGCATCAACGGCTGTGCCACTCATTCCGGTGACAAATCCGTAACCTTTGACGACTGTTTGCACCAAAACTTGGTCGAGGATCAACGAGTCCGCCGTAGAAGTTACGGCCTCTTTGACTTCGACTGCGCTATGCAAACCGTCTGGCCATCGTTGTAGCTCTTCAACACGTCCGCGGCTCTCGTTGATCAGCTTGATTCGGTCGTCGGTCACGACGTAGTGAACATCGCGGGTGAGTAGTGCGTGGGCATGAAGCGCCGTGTAGGCCTGACCCAAGAAGCCAGCGCTCTCAGGCGTGAAGATGTCGTCGACTTCGTAGAGCTTCTCCAGCTTGGTGAAGCCTGGATCCAAGAACGAGGTGCTGCGATTGTCGGGGTCGACCTCATAGTCAACGTCGCGTTCAAGCCCGCGAATGAATTCGGCCAGCGTCTCGGCTGAAATGTCGGGCGGCGGCGAGCCATCCCAAGCTTCGGCTACACCTTCTAGTTCAGCAGGGGTTGAATCGCCTGACCCAAGCTCACCACTAGGACGTTCACCAGCAAGCACAAGCGGAACCATTGCGTCATCGAGTAAGACGGCATCGATCTCGTCGACAATCACGGCGTCCCGCTTGCCTATGAGACGTTCAGCATTAGAGGTCCGCTGACGATCCCGTAACAGATCAAAGCCAACTTGGTGGATCGTCGTATAGACAATGTCAGTGCCGAATGCCTTGCGCCGATCCTCGTTGGTCATAGAGTCGATCACGGTTGCGACCGAGAAGCCGAAAGCATCAAAGAACGGTTTGCCCCATTCGGCGTCGCGCCCAGCCAGGTAGGTGTTCGCAGACAAGACGTGCACCTTGTCTCCTCGGCAAGCCAACCCCGCTGCCACGAGGTGCCCGACCAGGGTTTTTCCTTCGCCGGTTGCCATGTTGACGACGATGCCGCGCAACATGTTGAGCGCGGCCAACACCTGCACATCAAATGGATCGAGCCCGACGGTTCGTTTGTAGGTTTCACATAGAACTGCCAAGCCCATGACCTGCTCGGCGTTGTCGCTGAACTTATTGGCCGCCGGCAAGGTAGCGGCCAACTTCATGATGTCTGAATCACTCGTGTGTGATAGTTCTTCGCGTTGGCGTCGAATCTCGTCGACCAAGTTTTGAAGTCGCCCGGTGTCTTCGGTTCCTGGATCCTGTCGAACGCGCGTGACTGCGCTTTTGACCTTGCGCAGAAATGCCATTCAGTCTCCTTGTTAGTCCGTGGTGACTAGGCCAAACGGCTCGAATCATGCACCTGGAAATTTCAGTATGTAGTTGCGTGTTTGAGTTAGCAACTATTGGGTATGGCGTTGATTGAAAGGACCATTCACATTCAATCAGTAGGAGAACCAATGATCAGCAACATTCGCCAACACTGCGTGACCGACCTCAACGACACTGATCTCGTGTGCCGTCTCGCCGAGATTAGCCCTCGAGACCCAGAAGGTGCACTCTTCTGGGAGTGATCGATCAGCTTGTCCTCGTTTGGGTATGTTTGCCCAGGTCTCAAAGCCTGGGAAACATACCCAAACTTTTTGTGTGGCTAGAGCAAGACTCCTGAGGGAATCCTGCGACCCGCTGGGCCGTTGTTACTGGCGAGTAACATAAGCTTGACGCACGTCTAGCAACCCACAAAAGGAGTCGCTCATGTCCGGTTCAGTTGTTGTCGCAGGTGCACGTACCCCAATGGGTCGTTTGCTCGGATCCGTTAAAGGATTTTCCGCTGCAGACCTCGGTGGAGTAGCCATCAAGGGGGCCTTGGAGCGCGCCGGAGTTGCAGGCGACCAAGTCGATTACGTGATTATGGGCCACGTTCTCCAGGCCGGTGCAGGTCAGATCACTGCCCGCCAGGCAGCCGTCAAAGGCGGAATCCCCATGAACGTCCCGGCGCTCACGATCAACAAGGTGTGCCTGTCCGGTATGGATGCTGTGATCCTCGCTGATGCCCTGATCCAGTCTGGTGAGTACGACGTGATTGTTGCTGGTGGTATGGAGTCGATGACTAACGCACCGCATATCGTTCCTGGCTCGCGCGAGGGCGTCAAGTACGGCGACTGGAAGCTCATCGACTCGATGGCGTTCGACGGCCTCACCTGCGCATTCGACAACGAAGCGATGGGTGCTGCGACCGAGCGCTACAACTCGCGCTACGACCTCACCCGCGAAGAGCAGGATGCCTTCGCTGCCGAGTCGCACCAGCGTGCAGCTCGAGCCCAAGAGTCCGGTCGATTCGATGATGAGATCGTCGAGGTTGAGATCCCGCAGCGTAAGGGCGATCCGATCGTGTTTGCCAAGGATGAAGGCGTGCGTGGCGACACCACAGCAGAGAGCCTCAGCAAGCTTCGTCCCGCCTTTGACAAGGAGGGCACGATCACCGCTGGTACCGCTTCGCAGATTTCGGATGGTGCCTGCGCCATGGTGATCATGAGCAAGGCCAAGGCTGAGGAACTCGGCGTCGAGTGGATCGCTGAGATCGGTGCACACGGAAACGTTGCCGGCCCAGAGGACCCCGCACTGCATGAGCAGCCAGCGATGGCCATCGAGCAGGCTTGCGAGAAGGAGGGCATCTCGCCATCCGACCTCGATGTCGTCGAACTCAATGAAGCTTTTGCTGCTGTTTCGCTCGTCTCGGGCAAGCGCCTCGGTCTTTCGGACGACAAGGTCAACATCAACGGTGGTGCAATCGCGCTGGGACACCCACTTGGTATGTCGGGCGCCCGCATCATCTTCACCACGATCAAGGAGCTTGAGCGCCTCGGTGGCGGCACCGGAGCTGCAGCACTGTGTGGTGGCGGCGGTCAAGGCTCTGGCCTGATCGTCAAGGTTCCTGCCAAGAACTAGCGGCACTGCTAAACGCGGGCTAGCTAGGGCAAGCTTGTTACATGGTTCGTGGAGTTGATGTTGACGAACTCGTGGCTCAAGCCCGCGAAGGGCATCCACGAGCCGTTGCGCGCCTGATTTCACTTGTTGAGGATGATTCGCCGCAGTTGCGCGAGATCATGGCTGCGCTCACTCCTTATAGCGGTCACGCACATGTTGTTGGCGTGACAGGTTCACCAGGAGTGGGCAAGTCTACGTCGACTTCTGCGCTCATTGCCGAGTTCCGCAAGCAGGGCAAGCGAGTTGGTGTGCTTGCGGTCGATCCATCCTCGCCGTTTAGTGGTGGGGCGCTGTTGGGAGACAGAATCCGCATGCAAGACCATGCAGCAGACGATGGTGTCTACATTCGTTCGATGGCTTCGCGTGGACACCTTGGTGGTTTGTCGTGGTCGACCCCGCAGGCGCTTCGAGTGCTTGATGCTGCGGGTTTCGACGTTGTGGTCCTTGAGACAGTTGGAGTTGGTCAGTCGGAGATCGAGGTGCTTGGTGTTGCCGACACAGTGCTCGTGCTGCTAGCGCCGGGAATGGGTGACGGCATTCAAGCGGCCAAGGCGGGCATCCTTGAGATCGGTGACATTTTCGTGGTCAATAAGGCGGACCGTGATGGTGCTCGCGCAACCTCACGCGAACTACGGCACATGATCAACTTAGGCGAGCGTCCGGAAGGCTCATGGAAGGCTCCGATCGTTCTGACGGTCGCGACCAAGAGCGAGGGGCTCGACAAGTTGGCTAGTGAGATCGATGCGCACTTTGAATGGGCAAAGCAATCTGGTGCATTAGATGTGCGTCGGACGAAGAGGGCGCGCGATGAGATTGAGGCGATCGCCCTGGCGCAGCTTCGTAAACGATTCGGTCAAGTCGGAGATGCCGAGCTGCTAGATGAACTTGCTGGCCAGGTCAGTGGTGCAAAGAAGGACCCGTACACGGCGGTCGACGAACTGCTAGCTGCAACCTGATAGTCGCCAAATCGTTTCCAGACTGGCTCTCGCGCAACTCAAACTCAAGCGGAACATTCCCAAACTGAGGCTCCTCGGTTATCCTTGTTAAATGGAAATTGACACGAACGTCAACTTTGGTGGCGATTCGCAGGGTGCCCTGGCGAATGCAGGCGATATCGATAACCAGGCCGAGATTGAACAAGGTCGCCAGCGGTGGCAGTTCCGCTACGACGAGGCAGTGGCGGCGGGTCGCGTGCGCGATGCTGACTTCACCACTCTTTCTGGTGTCGAGGTTGACCCGGTTTACGGTCCACCAGCTGGCGAGAATGTGCCGGGCTTTGAGCGCATCGGCTGGCCAGGAGAGTATCCATTCACCCGCGGCCTCCACGCGACTGGCTATCGAGGTAAGCCGTGGACGATCCGTCAGTTTGCCGGTTTTGGCAATGCAAAGCAGACCAACGAGCGCTACAAGATGATCTTGGCCTCGGGTGGCGCAGGACTCTCAGTCGCATTCGATATGCCAACTCTCATGGGCCGAGACTCGGACGATCCGCGCTCGCTTGGAGAGGTCGGTCACTGTGGAGTGGCTATCGATTCGGCTGCCGATACCGATGTGCTGTTCAAGGACATTCCGCTGGGTGAAGTCACGACTTCGATGACGATCAACGGACCCGCGGTTCCACTGTTTTGTATGTATCTTGTTTCGGCCGAGCGTCAAGGTTTTGAACATTCGCAGCTCGACGGCACGCTCCAGACCGACATCTACAAGGAGTACATCGCGCAGAAGGAGTGGATCTTCCCACCGGAGCCGCACCTGCGTTTGATCGGTGACTTGATGGAGTACACCGACCAACACATGCCGAAGTACAAGCCGCTGTCCGTCTCGGGCTATCACATTCGTGAGGCCGGAGCGACCGCCGCGCAAGAGCTCGCGTTCACTCTGGCTGATGGGCTCGCCTATGTTGAGCTCGGTATTTCACGTGGTCTGGATGTCAATAAGTTTGCTCCTGGACTTTCGTTCTTCTTCGATGCTCATTTGGACTTCTTCGAGGAGATCGCCAAGTTCCGCGCTGCCCGCCGTATTTGGGCACGTTGGCTTCGCGATCACTTCGGTGCAACGGCCGAGCGTGCCCAGTGGTTGCGCTTCCACACACAAACTGCCGGTGTCTCGCTCACGGCACAGCAGCCGGACAACAACATCGTGCGTACCGCGATCGAAGCCTTAGCTGGGGTGCTCGGCGGAACCAACTCGCTACATACCAACGCACTCGATGAAGTGCTCGCCCTGCCGTCCGAGAAGGCGGCTCAAATCGCGCTTCGAACCCAGCAAGTGATCATGGAAGAAACTGGCGTCACCAATGTTGCCGACCCGCTGGGTGGGTCGTGGTACCTAGAAGCGCTGACCGACAAGATCGAGGCCGAGGCTGAGGCGATCTTCGCCAAGATCATCGAACTCGGCGAGAAGGCTGACAAACAATCTGACCCGGCTCACGCTATTGGCCCGATGACGGCCGGAATCCTGGCTGGGATCGAGGATGGCTGGTTTACTTCCGAAATTGCGGACTCAGCGTTCGAGTATCAAATCGCGCTCGAAGAAGGTCGCAAGGCTCAAGTGGGCGTCACACTTCACACTGAATCGATCGATGAACCGCTTGAGATCATGCGTATTTCGCACGAGATTGAGCGCGAGCAGAACGCAACCCTTGGAGCTCGCCGGATAGCCCGGGATGAGGCCACGGTTCAGTCCGCGCTCGATACTCTCGCTCTGGTTGCTGACACCGATGCCAACGTGATTCCAGCGATGTTGGAGGCCGTCCGTGCTGAAGCTACCCTCGGTGAGATCTGCTCCGTGCTGCGCATCAAGTGGGGCGAATACCGCGAGCCGGCCCGGGTGTAACAATTAGTTCATGAACACCCCAAGACCTGGCGGATCCTTGCCGCCCAATTTGGCCGGTGCAGTCGATCTTGGTGCCTTGGCCGCGGCACGTGAACAGCAAGCTCAAGCTGAAGAGCGAATCGCTCAACGAGCTGCCGACCCGAGCGCAGCTGGAGCCGTTGCAGTCGTTACCGAACTGACTGAACCGAACTTCCAAGCCGATGCGGTCGACCGCTCGTTCGAAGTTCCTGTCGTGGTGTTGATGTGGTCGCCAAGATCTGAGGCGAGCGTCGAGACGATCAGGATTTTGCAACAACTTGCGACTCAAGATGGCGGAACGTGGGTCGTTGGAACCGTGAATGTTGATGAGCAGCAGCAGATTGCCGCAGCGTTCCAAGTTCAAGGCGTCCCCACTATGGTTGCCTTGATCAAGGGTCAGCCCGTTCCATTGGTTCAAGGATCTATCCCTGCCGAAGATGCTCGAACTCTGATCGACCACGTCCTTGAGGCTGGTCAGGCGAATGGAGTCGCGGGACAAGTTCAGTTGGCAGCGGTTGGTGAAGAGGCTATTCCTAGCACTGATGAGCCGGAAGAAGATCCGCTCGACCAATACTTCGATGCCGCGGCAGATGCCTATGACCGTCAAGACTGGGCGGCGGCCGTTGCAGCCTATGAGGCGATATTGGCAATTGCTCCAACGGACGAGGATGCGCGGGCTGGGCTTGTTCGTGTCGAGCTAATGAAGGAACTCGATGGCAAAGATTTTGCCGAAGTGTTGACCAAGGCTGACGCTGCACCTGGCGACGTTATTTTGGCTGTCGATGCTGCCAACGTCGAACTTGTGAGTGGCGTTCCAGCGGCGGCGTTCACCCGACTCATTGAAGTGGTGCGCAACTCTGACGGAGATGGTCAAACAGCAGCACGTGAGCACTTGGTCAAGCTTTTTGAACTAGCGGGCCCCATACCTGAGGTGGCTCAGGCTCGTACTCAACTCGCAAACGCTCTGTTTTAGCTGGCGGCGCTTTCTCCCGCGCTGTCAGGGCGAATCTCGTGGCGCTCGGATGCCTCCTTGAGGAACGTATCGTCACGTCCCGGAGGGTCGACAAAAACGGCCTCGCGGTAGTAACGCAATTCGGCAATCGATTCTAGAGTGTCAGCCATTGCTCGGTGTCCACCATGTTTTGGTGGCGAAAGCGTGTGTGCCTTTGGATACCAACGTCGGGCAAGTTCTTTTACGCTCGAGACGTCAATAAGGCGGTAGTGCAGGTACGCATCAAGCTCAGGTAAGTCACGGTTAATGAATCGACGATCCACATACACGCTAGAACCTGCGAGTGGTGCCGTGAACGTTTCGGGCACATGCTGTTTGACATAAGCGAGAAGTTGATCTTGTGCCTCTTCGAGGCTGATGCCGTCGTCGAGTTCGTTGATCAATCCGGACTCAGTATGCATATTTGTCACAAAGCTGTTCATGTTCTCAAGTGCCTCGGCAGGAGGCTTGATCACAACAGTGATGCCATCGTCCAGAGGGTTCAACTCCGAGTCGGTGACGACACACGCGATCTCTACCAGAGCATCATTCTCAAAATCTAGACCGGTCATTTCGCAGTCGACCCACACTAGGGGAGTTCCGTTAGACATAGGACCACCTTAACAGCCAAGTCTTTATAGATGACCCGCAATGAGCGCTCACGGCACGCAGATAGTTGGTATGAGGGCGCGGGTGAGGCCCTTTGCTAGCCGGTTGGCGATCAGATAGGTTGGAGTTGTAAGACAAAAGTTCGCGCGACAACTCTCTAAGGGAGGCACCGATGTCTGGACATCACGCTAAGAATGACAACCCGTCCAAATTCAAACAGGTTACAGATGCTGCAGGTCGCGAGGCAGAGAAGATGAGGGTGCGTTCCCGTCGATACGAACAACGTCTACACAAACTTCGGCGCAGAGTGATTAAGAAGAACCCATTCTTTGGATCTGCTGCGGAAGCCCAGAATTCAACAGAAGAAAAGGCCTAGTTTAAGCCCCTTTCAGCGCAAAGGGAGTGGTACGAGTTGCTCGTGCTACTCCCTTTGCTGTTGAATCAGCCCCACATGCAGTGAGCCGAGTAGCTCACTCTGGGAAGGGCTGAAAATGGTTAATTCTGAAAGTCGGGATCATGGGGGAGAACCAGAAGAGCGGTCTAGCAAGTTCCGAGTAGCGGCTCTGGTCTCCGCTTTTTGCGTTGGGCTGATTGGTGCAGTCGTACTATGGACCACTTCGTGGAATCCGGTCGTCAACGTTCCCAGCGCTTCGCATGAGCTGATCAATGCCCCGGAGTTCGCCTCTGACAAGGTCGCGCCGGCGAACTCCTTCTACACGCCACCTTCGCCGCTTCCAAATGTTCCGCCTGGCACTGTTCTCAAATCTGAGCCGATCCAAGGTGCGCCAGCAGGCATGCAAGCCACGCGGATTATGTACATGTCGACCAAAGTCAACGGTGAACCGGTTCCTGTGACGGCGGCGTTCTTCGTGCGCACCACTCCCGGTGCTCCGCCAGAAGGTCGTCCGCTTATCGGGTTCACGCACGGAACTTCTGGCATGGGACCGAAGTGCGGTATGTCTCAAGCGCCATTCACGCCAGGAACCACTGGCGCCCAATTCTTTGGTCCTGAGATGAAGCCGTTCATTGATGCTGGCTATGCCGTAGTGGCAACCGACTACCAGAACATGGGTGCACCAGGAACGCGGTCGTACTTGGTCAAGAAGGCTGAAGCGATGGCAGCTCTCGACTCAATGCGAGCTTCATACAATCTGGCGCCTAATATCCTCGATGGCTCAAAGGCGGGTGTGATCGGACACAGCCAAGGTGGACAGGCTGCTCTTGCAGCTGGCTCGTTCGCTACTAGCTACGCACCCGATGTGCCGATTCTCGGAGTTATCTCGCAGGCTCCGGGCATGACCGTTGGAATGCCGCTGGTCATGAAGCAGCTTGTGAGCGGACCAAATGAGAGTGCCGCAAGCCGGTCCGAGTACCTGTCGTACCTGGCGGGCAGTTATGCCGAGACTTATTCGGATCAGATGAGTCTCAGCGATGTGCTCACTCCCTTTGGTGAGTCGATGCAGCCACAGGCAGAGGAGCTTTGTGGACCGCCGCTCAAGGACAAATTCCAAGGACGCCCACTGAGTGACACGGTTAAGGCCGAGTTCCCCACCAGCTTCTACCGTTTGGCGAATGACAACGTGCCATCTGATCACATCGAAACACCGCT
>CAUJDH010000094.1 GCA_963169225.1 Actinomycetota bacterium | reverse complement strand
GCGGCGGCAGCCGACGTGATGGGTAAGAGCCTTGGAATTGACTCCCACGTATCAGACAAATGGCTTCACGAAAGCCAGGGAGAGGGCGCTAAGCAAAGAGCAGAGAACATTGCGAAGTTCTCGCGCGCGCTCAAACGGGGTCGTTTAACCGACGAAGGCAAAACCAAGCTAACTAAATCAGTAGCCAAACTCACCGAAGAACGCAAGCAATGGAAGTTCCAGCCAGGGCAGCTAGTGCTACTTGATGAGGCTGCCATGGCCGACACTTTCTCATTAGCCTCGTTAGCTACCCAAGCGCACAATGCTGGCGCGAAACTTGTCTTTATCGGGGATCCCAAGCAATACAGTGCAATCGGGGCTGGTGGTGCTCTCGCCATGCTCGAGCACGATGGGCACGCAGTGCATTTGAACCAACTGCACCGGTTCACCCACGAATGGGAGAAAGCGGCAAACCTGCGCCTTCGTGTTCGTGATGTCACTGTCATTGATGAGTATGTGGCCCACGGCCGGGTCTTTGAAGGAAATTCGGACACGGTTCTTGACGAGGCCTTCAAGAAGTGGACCACTCTCACGGATCAGGGCCATGACACGTTGATCGTGGCTGAACGGAACACAGCTGTTGCGCAGCTCAACGATCTCGCTCAAGAACGCAGACTCGCGAATAGCGAACTCGGGGCCGCGATCGGGCAATCTCGCGACGGGCACACCCTTCATGAATCGGACGTAATTCTTTGTCGCAAAAATCAGCGACGCATTCTTGATTCCAACGGTGATTGGATTAAAAACGGTCAACGCTGGCGCATTACAGGATCCGCAGGTGAGGGATCCCTTGCCGTGGTCGACGTCGACGGTCAAGGAGTGACAGCGATCTTGCCAGCGGACTATGTCACCGAGCACGTTCAGCTCGGATATGCCGCAACAGTGCGCAGAGCTCAAGGAGCAACGGCGTATGCGTGTATTGGTGTCGCATCAGATCACACCAACGCCGAGGCGTTGTATGTGATGCTTTCGCGAGGAACCGACGTCAACGAGGTTGGTGTCGCAGTGGACTCGGCCGACGAGCGCGGCCACACCATGGGTCCGAGTCAAGATGCGATTGGGATTCTGGAAAACGCGATCGCCAACGATCCTCAAGAACTCACCGCGACAGAAACACTACGCGAAAGCTACGCCAAGACAGGAAACCTGCGTTATCTGAATAATGTGCGTGAAGAACTACTTAATGCTGATGATGAGCGGACCTGGAAGCACCGCCTTCCAGATGTCGGGTTGAGCACTTTGATGAGTCAAGAGCTGGCGAATGAACATCGTTTTGGTCAGCTGGCCGCTACCTTACGCTCGGCGGAACTTGCCGGTCTGGATCCACAGCTCGCGCTAACTCGAGCGGTCGAACAATGTGAGGGCAATGTGACGTCAGCTGCCCTCGCAGCTGCGGTAAGTCGAGATATTAAGAAGCTAGGCCGGCCCCTGGCACCGGGTGTCCTAGCGACACCAACCGACTCGAAGCTAGCGGCAGCTGTGAAGCATATTGACGACTTGCGTGCTCCAATACGTCACCGGCTCACCGTTGACGCACTGAACAATAAACCGCAATGGTTACGTGTGGTTCGTGCCCCTCGCACACCCGACGAGCAAGAAAAATACCTCGAGTTGGTGGGTGATGTGGTCGAGTACCGAGAACGGTTCACGGTCACCGATAGAGCACAGATCGTTGGGGAGAAACCCGTGATGGGAACACCACACCATGCCAGTTATAAAAAGTTGGTTGGTTTGATCACTCGTTGGAATAGCGACGATAGACCACCACTGATGCCACACCGAACTGAAGGTCGCCTCATTAGTCGCGATGAAGGGATTGAACGATGAACAACGAAGAAGAAAACACAGATCAGGACTACTTCACTGAAGCTGCCGAGCAACTTGAGCAGGACCTGGCTCCGGTAGTGAATTGGGCGGATCTCACATCGGCAGGCTACGATCCGGCAGAGACATGGGAGAAAGTGCTGTATTGGGCGAAATGGTGGGTTGACCGTTTCGACATACCCAATGCGGTGCTACCTGAATGCTGGGTGCATCACGGTTATCTGATTGAGCGGGTCACCGCTATGCGGGACGCCTGGTTACTGTCCTACTCCCCTATTGCAAGTGGTGTGTACCCGAATGATTGGCTTGACCACCACGACCGAGCCGTCGAGGCGATGCGTTCCTATGTTCAACGCAGCGGATGCTTCAGCAAGCACAATCCTGAAATGTCGGTTAGCGCATTTGATCCTTACGACACGTTTATTACTGTCGCAGCACCGTCGACAATGTCACCAGCTGTACCGGCCCAGCCGGTTGCCGCTGACCATGATGGTAATGATTCTGGGGAATAGCCAGGGAACGGTGAAATAAACCCACCGGCAGCGACACGTTCTTTTAATCCCGCAACGATCTGCTCGGTCGCCACTCCTGGTGCCATCAGTCGATAGGCCTTGTTGGTGTCAAGAGCTCGATGTAGCAGCTCGTGATGGTAGCGACATAAAGGAATGAGGTCGTTGCGGCGTTCATCCCCAAATCGGTGATTCGCGACCGCATGATGCAGGTCGTACTGAAACGCCCCGCATACTAAACACCGTGGGGATTGGTCGAATGTTTGTCTGAACCAGAGCCGCCACGCTATGCGTACTTCGTTCCATAGTGAACCAGACATGTACTGGTTGACGTCGTGCCGATATTTCAGCCGGCCAGCTGACCGGATGGAATGTGGGCGGGCCCGTCTCATGCGCCCAAACCAGTCTTTTGGTTCTCAGCTGCAGTATGAAGTAGCTGCTCGACCGCTTCGCGGTCCTTGAGTATCTGTTTAGCGTCAGAGCGATCCCACCAGCCCGGTAGCGTCACTAATCCGGCTTGAGTGGATCGCAACAAAATGATCCCTTGTCCTGGTTGAAGCTGACGCAGCTCATCAACCGGAGCAATAGGGATTCGGCGCACATTCTCGTTCGCCGAGTACGCCAACATCGAATCGTGATGGGTGTAGGACACGGTCTTATCGTCACGTTCACCTATGAGGTTGCTAATGTCGCGCAGCTCATCAGCTGCCGTTGAACCACCGAGCACTACTTTGACGTTACTTGCGTCCCACAATGCCTGTGCTTCGTCTTTGCCCCATGCAGTGCGCGCTTGGGCAAGTGATTGGAGGGAGAGAACAGTGGTGATGCCTGAACCGCCACCATCAGCCACGAGTGCAGGTAGTGAGGGTAGACCGGGAAGCACTTTGTCGACTTCATCGAGTGCCATGAGTAATGGTGGATCCAGGCGTGCACCTGGTGAGGATGCAGCAAGGTGACGGGCGGCGGCCGCGAGATCTTCAACAAGCGCAGAAAATACTCCTGCCACTTGTTTCGCGTATTGCGCAGTCGACAATATATAGAGTGATCCTCGATCGCGTAGGAACGCTTGAGCATCAAACTGTTCCGACCGAGGCGCATTAAGAGCAGCCCTAGTCACTGGATTAGCTAACGCACCTAAAGCTTGACGAACCCCCATCCACACTGAATCACGTTGACGCTCATGGGATCCGATAACTGACGTGAGAGCGTGAGCCCAGCCCGGTGCTGCAGCAGGGCTCGTGTTCAAAAACTCAGCTGCCCGATTCGCTGATTCCGGTGCCATTCCCCACTCTGCGAGTTGGTCCACGTCGACGTCCATCAAATCAGCGGCGTGCAATAAGGACCGCAGCACCGCTTCAGTTTGGCCTTGCCAAAAACTGCCGTCACCAACACTGCTATCAAAACCACCCGTCGACGCGAGTGCATGTGCTCGCCGTATTGCAACCGCCGGATCAGCGCACCCGTGCGCTAGATTCCAACGGAATCCCCCATCGACCCCCAGGTGTCCGTTGGGATCGAACACTTCAATTTTCGATCCTGTCCGGTTGCGAGCAAGTGATGTTAACGCCAGTAAATCAGGTCGAGTAGACGTGATGACGGCTGCGCCAGGAGCATCGAGCACGAATCCGGTGAGGATTCGTTGTGTTTTACCTGACCGTGGTGGCCCCCAAATATAAACAGAGTCTTCCACGCTCACCCACAGTCGATGGTTACCAACTCGGGCCACTGGATAGCCCGCCTCTTTGCCTTCGCGCACCGTACTTCCAGGGCGCGTGATGGAGGCACGTTTGATTGTTTCTCGGGTGCCGGCACTAGCGACGAGATCTCTTGTGGAGGCCATTCCGGCGGTTAATGGTTTGGAGGTTTGCCCGCGGACCCAGCGAGTTGCCCGGATGACTAGCCACGTTCCGGTTATGGCCACTACCACCACTGATGCCCATACGAGAAATACGTTCGGAACACCTGATCCGTCAGCGAAAGCTGCCGCCGGATCTGCCGGATTGAACAGCATACGCAGCGAATTACCCATCACATTCGATCCATCGATGGTGTGACGTGTTGCTATTAATGTCGCTAGTTGCGCTCCGAGGGCGAGAGTCGCCACGAGTCCAGCGACGGCACCAATAGCTATCAGAATAAAGTCGTTACCTCTGGAACTCATAGCGTCACCTTCTTACCGTTCGATGATGGTGCCGCTGGCACCGGTAGCAATCGATGACACAACCAAAGGGGACTTCACTAAGGCCAGTGCCGCCCGACCGCGCGAGGGCGCATTCGCAGGACTTCTCACCTCGTCCGGCGACGCTGTTAAACGTCCAATACTTGAGCTTTGAACTCTCGGGGACACTCGATCCCAGCGGTAAATCCCATACCCCTTGTCATTGAGGATTTTCGTCGCGTAGGCTCTCTCATTGCTGTGTGCGCCAATCTCGGCCTCGATGTCTTTTCTGGTGAAATGAGCTACCGCCTCTTTCTCTACAAGCAGCACATAATTGTCGAATCCTTGAGTAACGATGCTTGCTGTTCCCATGTCGGATCTTCCTTCCCTGATGATGTTCGTCCGAAAATTGAGGACTGTCTCACGGAGGCGTTGGCGACCGGCCTCAATCCTCGCGCGAGTAGATTCATCCGGATAATCAACGGATTTATTACCAACTTGAATGTGTCTCATTGCTCTCACCTTCCATTGATGGCCAACTTTTCATGTCAGGCTGCTTCGATGTGAGGTTCTGTCACCAACTGGTGGGCTTGACGTTGCAACCGAATAGCAGCAAGCTCCTTCGTTGTTTTGCCGCCCCAGATCCCATGTCGTTCCTTCATCGAGATCGCATACTCTTGGCACTCCCAGCTGACCGGGCACGCTGCACACACCCTGCGTGCATCCTTATTGCTTTCTCTGGCGTCGGGGAAAAAGAGCTCCGAATCAACTTGCGTACATAGCGCATATTGACGCCAACTTGTCTCTGACTCCATCACTGTCTCCTTCTCATTCATCTAAAGCGCGCGGCCGCTGTTGTCGAACGTGTCAACGTGCAAATGGTCGTAGTGACATACGGTTGTCATATTGTTCGGATTCGCACTGCACCCGCCGTATGTCAGCAGACGGGCCTTCTTCGGATCCCAAGGATCTTTATGTTTGAAGCCCGTATTTGGATCTTTCTCGATGTAGCTAATACGTGAAAGCCAAATGAACCTGTTGACACCGAGTTGCTTGCCATATCTCAAGAGAAACTGCCCTATCCGGTAACCCAACTTTTCACTTTCTTTAGTGAATTTGCCGTTGTCATCCACCATCACGTCTAGCGCAGTACCCGAGGGGTGGTATTGCATTCGATCAGGGCGGTAGCCGCCGATGCTTTTGATCTCGGGAAATGCCGCTAAAAGCACCCGGCCAGTCTTAACCGCATTGCGCTGCAGGCGGTTCTCGTTCATTTTTTGATGTGAGGGTGGATTAGCAGGTAGACCGGGGATATTGACTGGCCCCATGTCGCTACCGTCGCCGCAGGCGTCGCGTTCGTCAACATTTTTCACGCTCGAGGCGTACAGTTCAGCTCTCCATTTATAGCCGGCATCAGTGAGGTGCCCCACCTGGTCAGCCACCATCGATGCCGGTACTGCAGCCGCGTCAGGTGTGCTCAAATGCGTCGCATTCTCAATGCCTTTCGTTATGAGAATGTCGTTCATTTTCTGCGTTGTTGAATGCACCCGGCCAATAGTCGGAATTACGACCTGTCGTTGCTTCGCTAACTTGAGCACCTGATCGATCTGTTTGCCGTATGTACTCGGTTGCGGATTGTTGGTGCCCAAAGCAACGATCCACGTAGCGGCCGTTTGCGCATTCTTGTTCTTCTTCAAAATTTCGATGCCCTGGGCCATGGTGCGGCCCCCAAGAGCGTCAACGTCATAATCGGTTTTCCCGAAGGCAGCTCGTAAATGTTTTACCGTTCCCACGGTCAACGAGTCACCCACAATGAACACGCTCGAGGCGATCCGATCGCCAGTTGGGGCGTCTTCAGCACCGCTTAACCATTTCAACGGGTCTGTCCGTTTCCCGTTGATAGTTACCTCGAAGTGGAGGTGCGGCCCGGTGGAATTACCGGTCGATCCAACCCGGCCAATACGTTGACCGGCTTTGACGGTGTCTCCCTTTTTTACGTCCACTTTCGATTGATGCGCATACCAGGTTTCCACTACCGCACCTTGTTTAGTGCTTGCCCGCACGATCACCAATCCGCCGGCCCAGCCAGAATGTCTCGTGCCAAAACCGGCTTCGACCACTTGCCCATCGTGGGCTGCATAAATTGTTGTGCCTTGCTTTCTTCCGAAGTCTTGCCCGGTGTGGTAGCCGCTGGACCATGAGCCACCTGCCTGACCGAAGTGGGCACCGATGTTGCCTTTACCTACAGGCCACACGCGCCCGTCGATGGTTGTACTAATGGGGCTTGATACTGGGGAATTGGCGGCTTCCTTCCGATATTTTGCTGCTTTTTCTTTTACTTGTGTCACGTACCAGCCAGCATGGTTGTAGGCGTAGATCGCCTTATCCCAATTCCCCGGTGCTCCCGATGCACGCAAATAGGCAGCTGACGCGAAAGCGGCGTCATAAATGTTTTGCGGATCCTTCTTGCCGTCACCGTTACCGTCACGGCCGTAGGCTTTCCACGTTGAGGGAATGAACTGCATCGGCCCCATCGCTCTGCCATAAGGCGTTGGTGTGCCAAATACTCCCGGTTTGGCCGTTCCTGCGCTATCGAGCTTGTTGCCGTAGGCGGTGCCATGACCTGATTCCTGCTCACCGATTGCAGCGAGATATACCCAATCCAGCCCATGCTTTTGCGCCGCTTTCACATACGCCTCGTATGCGACTGCCGGAATGTTTTTAGCAGCAGCTGAGGGCGCTGACCATGCCGCTTCTCCGTTACTTTCGGACTTGCATATTGCGGCAGCACTCGCTGTCGACTGAATCGCCATGATCGGAAGAATGATCACCATTCCAGCGACAAGGCTCAACGCGACAAGCAGTGCTCCTAACTTCATGACGTCACAGCAACTTTACGATTCACACCTTCATCGGTGTGGAATAGTTTTTGCTCCAACGGTGTCAACCAGGACCGGACTTTGAATCCGCGTTGGCCCACCTTCCATAGAGCACGTCCGCGAGCTCCGTGGCACCAGCCAGTGAGCTCGTCTTGTTCCCGACCTGTTAACCCGATCGCGTCAGCAAGTGACGCTGAGACACCGTCGGTTTGAGCCAACATGACTTTGGTTGAACACAGTCCGATGAAGTCTTTAGCAATGTTGGTGGCCTGCTCCCCTGCCCCACCGACACTGAGAAGGTCAGAGGGCTTATGGACAGCCATAATCTGGATTTTGCCTTCGGTACGTGACAAGCGCAGCCGCGCGTCGCGCTCTTTCACCATTGCTGTCCCCAGGCGCATTGCGCGCCAATCCTCATCGTTAATAACGATCGTGACTTCGCCAGGTTTACGCTTCCGGGTGGCAGCTTGCATCCACGCACCCATGCAGGTGAGTGCCACACCTACAGCTTTCTCACCCCTGGATTCAAGGCCAGGTCCGGAGACGCTCACAAACGGTTGTTGAAAATCGATGCTGACATTGGTTTGTTCATCGAACAACCCACGAAGCGGGCCGGTGACCAGCGAGGACAAAGCTGCACATAACTCTCGTAACGCAACATTGGCTTCAGTCTTGTTGTGAAAGTTCATATCTTGCCGGAGTTCACTGCTCGGTGTGCGCAACGCATGCCACACATCAGGCACAGTCGGTTGAAGATCGCCGCCAGTATTCAACCGTGCGATGGTGACTTCCTCAATCGCGATCGCGAGTGCCTGTTCATCAATCTTTGACACTTTGTATCCCGTTGCCTCGAGTAGAGCGATAAGCAAAATAACGCGCTCGGCACCGACAGAGCGAGCCAAATCGTCAGCTGACACGCCTTCGCGAATGTTGTCCGCGATCGGCCCCGAGTCCAACGGATTAATACGAGTATTCGTCCCTGGACCGAACCGCAGCGGTTCACACCCTAAAGCGCGCGCTAACGGTTCGTACTCTTCTTTCAGATCCAACGGAACGATCGTTTTGATTCCGAACGCGGCTAATCGCCACGACAAGGCCTTCACATAAGCGGACTTTCCTGTTCCTGGCTCACCCATGAAAATCATGTTTGGGTTCGTCACCAATTCCCGCATGACCCAATCAGTCGGTGAACAGTAGAACGCTCCACCAGAGGTGTAGTCCGCACCAATATAGGCACCGATAGGGGGTAACCCTTCGTTCGCGACATAAGGGTATAGACCGCAGAATTGGGCACTGGTTGCACGATAGACGCTCAATGGTGCCCGCAGGCGCGAGTAACCCGTTCCCGGTGCTCTCTCACCATATTTGGAGATACCTTTAGGTGCAGGCGCACGCTCGAAATGAGCCGCTGCACGCTGCCATAGCGTCGGTTCGGTGTACTCGGTGTCGGCTTCGGTCAACCAGGTGCGATCGTGTCCGGCATCTGAGATCACTTCGTGGATTCCTTGAGGCTGATTCATGCCCTACCTCCGCGGATCCTGGGAAGTCCCACACCGATTGGTAGTGCCCCCGCATAGAAACCAGCGTCTTGTGCCATCCACAAGCGTTGCAGTCCCATGCGGGCTTTACGAGCTGATGACTCGGCGGCTGCGCACGCATCATCGATACTGACGTTTGTCGGTACGGTCACGGTCAGAACGACCGCCGCTCTCATCAGAGTTGCGCCATATGCCAGCTGCGACTCTTGACGGTGAGCCTCTTCCAGAGATTTCACCTCTTTTCGGCTGGTGCGGAACTTCCGTTGCACTTTCGCATCCATTGCTACTTCGGACTTGTAGATTTCGTTGGCGACTGCCCGGTCTGCTTGGGAGGCCTCGATTCCCTCGAAATGCAGTGCGATGGAGCGGCGTTCCCCAGCCACGGCCGGCATCATCATTTGGGTAAGTGCATCCAAAGGCATTTGATTGTGCGGAAGGGCTACCCGGAAGCTCACCGAAATCGACCCGTCATGCAGTAAGCAGCCACGTAGTGCCTGCGCTGAGGCCGGGCCCACGGCTGACAAATCAGTAAACTCGTCGACGTCGTCGTCGTTGGTCAGTTTCGAGATCGCACGATCGACAGGATCCAGTGGGCTAAATCCTTCAGATATGGCGTCACCAATTTTGGTGACGTCCAACCATTCGTGATCAACGAAGCCGCACGAGGTGAGGACACTGGCAAACCCGTGGAGTTTGCGTTGGATCACTTTTCCGTAGCCCTCAAGTCCACCACCTGCAGCTGACGCTGCCCTTGCGGCTTTCCGTTCATCTATCACTAACGCCATGAAGGTTTCCTGGCGCAAGGCTTGAGTCGCGGCCGCGTAGCGAAGCAGCTTCACCGTTTCCAACGGTCCTGCAGGAGCTGAAGGGTCAAGGTTTTCTTCCTGCCAATGGCGGGCTTCTGTTCCGTCATCGGGAACCGTTCGCACATATTCAACGACCCGTAGAACATGAGGGTCGCCGCCAACTTCCTCGAGTAGTTCAGCGTGGCCAGATACCCGTGCGTTAATGGTGGTGTCAGTTTCTAATGCGATTCCCTGATTGTGCGTGCGAGCTACTACTGTCCAGGTTCGCTCGATCGGATCATGAATAAGACCCAGCCGAGACAGATTGGCAAGCATGGGGCCTTCGTAAAACACCAGTCGACCCAACACGCCTGGTAGATCTGGTTGCGTGGGATCCTGGTCCAATCCGGCAGAGAGCCGTGACTGAAACTCGTTGTATCGCTTCTTATCCGACCATGACCACACCCCGCTGGCAATCAGCCAACCAAATAATGTGCGGCCGCCAGGTCGCCACATGATCAATACGCTCACGATAAGAGCGATCACGCCTCCCATGATGACAACAGAGAGTTTGCCTAAAAATAGGCCAAGGGCGGGATAGGCCCACACGATAAGGATTCCCACCAGTTGACCGCCTGAAAGACCGAATAGCCAGCCTTGCTTTTCTGGCCTCCACCCGGAATACATATGTGCGCTCATAGTTCTGCTCCTACTCTCGTGGTGCCGCTACTGGCACAGTGATAGTTCTGGTGGGATCCGGTGGATCAATCGAATTGAATCCGGCAGGCCCGGCTCCATGGGAAAATGCAACTCTCAGGTTTTGGGTTCCAACCTTCACCGGTTTGCCGCTACTTGGCGAGGATTCACTTTCGGGAGCATCCTGCCCAGGCGTGCCTGGTGTGCCGGTGCTGCCGTTTCCACCGGTCCCGCCTTCCACTGAAGGTGATTGAGAAGCAGGAGGCGTTGGGCCCGCTGAACTTTGATTACTCGCGTCTGCCGAACTCGACTGATTCTGCGCTTGCTCCTGCTCGTCAATAAGCTTGAGAGCCGCTTCAGCATTTTGTTGCCGTTGCTCAGTAGCACTCGAAATTGAGTTAGATGCCATATTTGCTGACTGCGAAGCAGACTGAGATCCAGCCCCGGCTCCTGCCGCACCCGCAGCAGCTCCACCCGCGCCAAGACCCAAAGCACTCATTCCGGCTTGCTTCGCTTTCCCTAATGCCATTTGCATATTGCCGCCAGTTGCTGAATCAATCATTTTGATCAATAGCCACGGCACCATGCAGATCGCGAAAACTGCCATTAAAGTGACCAGGCCCTGCCATGGGCCTTTGGCTCCTTCATTAAGCATGAGTGCTACAACCAGCACTATCGCGATGACCGGCTTCGCCATTAAAAGCGCTGCTACCCATTTGACGAGGCGATGCCACCAGGTGGCCGAAGATTCGGCTACTACACCAGCGGCAACAATGGGTGAGAGTGCTAAAAGCACGATCACGCCAATTTGCATCAACGAAAAAAGAATCGCTACCAGGACGCCCAGTAAGATCATCAAGAAGCCCAGGATCATAGCTAAGGCAGGGCCTTGCGCGCCCATTCCGCTAGTGCCAGCGATGAGCATACTGCCGGCCGAGCCAAAGGTCCCGCCCTTACTGGGAAGCCCCAATATGGCACTTGTTAACGCAGTCATGACGCCGTTGAAAGTCGCAATTACACCCACGAAGCACGCGGTGATGATGACGTACTTCACCACGCCCAGCAGCGCGGTGGCCATGGTGGCACCGTTGCGTTGCAACAGGCTCATCGCGACCTGCCAAAACAGTAGTCCCAGTACAATGATCAGACCGATCCATGACGTGTAGGGCCAGATCCGTGCTAATCCTGAATTGCCACTGAACCCAACTTCAAAACTGCCTTGCTGGTTTCCGAACTCGAATGCGGCTTTGAGCATGTTGTGGCCGCCGGAAAAGAACTGGCCACCGAAGAACTCGAAAGCGCCTTTAACTGCGCCTTCCATTAAGTCACCGGCTGGCCCCCACGACACTGAGAAAAGATCGGTGGCCATCATCATGACGTTGCTCATGGTGCTGTCACCACCTCAACCGGACGAAAGCCTGCATCCAGCGCTGGTTGAGTATTCGGCCATACTTGCGGTGGTTTAGCACTAGGGCGCGCCTCAGCTAGCCATTTAGTTCCCTTCCACCACAGACGAGAACACACAGTCCAGGGAACCGCCCGCTCCCCTAGCGACGGATACGAGATCCACAATTCTTCGATCACGCATACTGATGCGAAATCCTTACTCGTCCCACGAATGAGCCCTCCGGCGAGTTCGTTTCTTGCACTAAACCCTTCTACTGGCCCGGACGCAGGGAAACCTGATCGCGCCCGTAGGGTGCGGGCCTCAGTAACCATGTCTTGGAGTTCACTAACCGCACTATCGTTGGGCATAACGAAACGGTCTAATGTCACTTGAATTTTTGCCGGATCCAAGTCAACCGTTGCTTCAGCAATGCTCTGATGTAGCGCCGCAATAGCACCTTCCGGCGATCCATCGGCAGTGGCCGGAATCTTCATCACGTCAGCGGGCGCAGACACCACCGGCGGTGGAGCGTCAGCTGAGAACTCTTGTACCTGCGGGAACGGTGCCAGTGCGATCTCATCCTCACGATCACCACTGACACCGACCGTTCCCTCAGCTGCCGATGGACTTGCCGACCCGGTCAAACTCCACACACCAACCCCAGCCAGGGCTACAAGAGCCATGACGGCAACGCTGACGACCATGAGAAGTCGCCAGCTGCCGCTCTTTTCGCGGGCAAGAGCCCCGGAGTTGGGGTGGAGTGAAGTCATGAATGCGGCTTAGCTGCTGAGCGAGTTGACGACGGTATAGCCAACGGCGAGCACGCACGCTCCTGCTACCGCGCCACCAAGAATCTTGCCGCCAGCGGAACCAGCACCATGATTGTTCGACATTTTGCCGACCGCGATCATTGCGCCACCAAGAAGCACACCGAACACGACAGCTGCGCCAGCAAACCATGTCACGTAACCCAAAATGGTATTAACTTTGTCTCCTGCACCCGGAGGTGCAACCGGTGACGGCTTTTTGATTCCAATATCACCCAGGACGAGTTGCAGGTGAACGAACTGTTCGATCATTAGTTCTCTCATTGTCTTGCTCCTTTTACTTGTTGTTGTTTTTGTGTGATGTCATGGTGACTAGAGTTCGGGCAGGCTGTGATCGTCATAGCGACGATCAGCTGCCACTTGAGCTGCCTGAAGTAGTGGCCAGGCAGCTTCATTCATTTCAGGTGGCATATCTGAAGCAGCACCGTGAACTCGCACAGCTTCAAGAAACGGGAACTCAGCGAAGTTTGAGCGAGATAATCCCTCGGCAGCTTCCGGACCTGCGGCGTCGGCAAGCTGGCGCGCATCCCCTCCAAGAGCTGCCACTAAATGCTGGCCTTTCCACCCTGCATTCACTGTCAAAATGTTTAGTGTGTGCTCGCCGCGCAAAGCCGACGTCAAACTTGGAGCAATCCCCACCACCATGGCCGTTGGCCATGCTTGATCAGGTACCAGCCAAGGAGCAAGCGACGTTTGTTGCTGGGAGGTGCTTTCGATCTGTTCTCCGACAGGCCACCCGAAGTCGACGACCACAACATCAGGGGAATCAGCTGCAGCAAGCCACCACTCGATGCTGGGAACGTCGTTCGGATCAAAGAAGTACACGCGCTGGTCTTTATCCGCCGAATCCAGACGTACCACCTGGGCCCCGGAAGGTCGGCGAGTCACACGTAGACGTGACGTTTCATGCCCACCTGGTGCGATCGCTCCGGAATCGGGTTGAGCCAAATAGCTCGAACGATAAGGAGGGCACACCTCAAATACGGCAGTTTTGTGACCCTGACGTGCCAAAGCATCACCCAAAGCAGCTGCCATCGTCGAGGTTCCGATGCCAGCACCTCCACCAATGCACAAAATGGACAGTGCGGGCATTACTACCTCGCCGCCGGAGACGCTGTTCTCTATCGACATGAGGCCAGACCTTCCACTTGGCTAGCGCTCAATGCCAGTTCACCCTTGGAAGATCCAGGCACGATCCACAAATACGATTCGCCAGTTTCGTTGGGTAGCTGGGCGAGCACATGGGATCCAGTAGCTGGCTCGAACCACACCACGTTGTTGCCCTCCTTACATACGGGCACTTCCGCGTTACCTGAAGTGGCAGGTACGGGATATGGCTGCGCGATAGCTGGGCTGGTCGGACCAATAAACGTATTAAAGAAAACGAACGACAGCACGAACGTGGCCACCGGAAGCAGACCCCACAACCAGCTAAATGGCCTTTTTCGACCATTAGAAGATGCGCCACGAGTGGACTGCGCATTGTGCTGCACTCGAGGGCCTGAAGTAGGACGTGCCTTCCTAACCGGTTGGCTCTCGCGCACATCGATCCGAACCTGACGGGCGGCCGGATTATGGTTCAGCTGTTCCCTCGCCGCTACCGGCGGAGTAAAGCTGTCTTCCGGATTTATCTCGGACGACGTAACCAAGAAATCCTCTAAAGGATTATCTTCAGCTACTGGCTCAGTGCCCAGTTGCGTTACTGGTTCTTCTGCTGAAGCCGGTTCTGTCACTTGTACCGGCTCCGCGATTGGTTCGAGATCCGGTGCCTCCCCTGACAGCGACAATGGCTTCTTGCGATGCACCATCTTTGGTGCATCCCCCTTAGAATCGTTGCTCATATTAGCGCCTCCAATGCTCTTTATCTGCAATATGTTAGCGTCAATACTACATCAAGAACGCAAGATCTGGAAAGAGAGTCACTGAAATAGCCCAATTTGTTGCAGATTGGGAAACCAAACGTCGCTAACTAATTGCTATACTCATACTTATGGCTGATAACTCTGACCCCACATATTTCGAGCGATATGCGGAATTACTCGGGAAGTTTGAAGATCATGAGATGTCGCTTAAAGAAGCGATCGCGAAGTTTGTTGGCGATCAACTGCGGTTAGCGATGAGCTCGCCTGAGATGTTCAACGGCCCACGCTGGTCATTTGAAAAACTCGCAGCAGCGTTGGCTGAATATAAAATGGAAACTGGCGAATCTACAATCCGCCGAGCTGCAGCTGGTGGAGATCTCACTCAGACCCGTTTATCGGCAATGGCGAACCTATTAGACGTGGGCATGGAGTATTTCAGCCCCAATCTGACCAACTACATCATCATCCACTGGTTACTTGACGCTGAGAGAGATGAAGCCCTCTACTTCATGCAGAGGGAGCTAATAGTCCAGGCAAACAAGCTTTCGTCTACTGACATAGATAGCTTGTTGGGCTTGGTAAAAGAGCTGACCGAATATAGCCAGCAAATCAGCCAAGATCCCGATGACAGTTCAGTGCCCATTCCCTCCACTGGAAATGAAATCAGTCCAGAACAATATGCGGTTATGAGATTGATGATTCATCCTGATCACCAATTGGAAATGCACAAAGTGCGAGAACTGTTGGTGAAAGCTAATGGGATCCAGAACAACTCCGATCTACATATCGTTCTTATTCAGGCTCGATCGCTAGCAGGGCTCCGCTCTGCTAAACAAGAGTCATCCCGCGACCTGGGATACAAACGCTAACGAGGCCTCACACCAATTGGGTAAGGCCTCGTCTTTGAATTTTTATGAGCTCAATCGCAGGTGCTTAGTGCCTCAATCTGTGTCAACGACAAAGAAGTCGCACCATCTTGGCCAGGCAGTTTCCATTGGTACTGGTCACCCGCACCAATAGCGTAAGTAGCGTATGCCACCTGACCACCAGGGAGAGCAAAAACAACTGCTGGCTTATCAGCCAGCATAGTTTTGCATTGCGCTGTAGGTGATTGAACATCAACAGCCCCGCCACCAATCCAGCCAGCCATAGTCGCACCCACAATGATGAATAGACCAATGACGGCTCCAGCAACTCCCACTGCAAGCTCTCGCCAATGGCGCATCACTTTAGCCCAAACCCCCGACGACTTACCTTTCTTGAGCTTCTTTGACCGAGTGGTGGGTGTAACCTCTTCAGCGTCACTGCCCTGATAGAGATCACTAACCTCTGCGGCGGTAGGCGTCTCAATTGCCGGGTCGCTTGGAGCCGAGGCGCCAAAAACCGACATATAAGTAGCGCCGGCCGATCGCTTCGTTGATCCACTCATGTTCTTATTCTCCCTCATCACCCGTAGCGGTCTTGGGCCGTTTATGCGGAACCTCGGCCGGCGGGAAAACACGAGCTGCCAACTGAACCAATCTCACACGAGACTGCACTGGTCGACCGTTACGCAAATCAATCTCACGATCAGACAGATCATCGGTGTCAGGGCTTTCAGCCATCTCTAATACCACTCTTCCTCTTCATCCCCGCCCGACTGCTTCTTGTTATTGCCACCAGACTGCTTCTTCGGTGGGTTGTAGTTATTAGAAGGTGGACTGTAGTTATTTGAAGGTGGCGACCAGGTTTTCTGTGGGGCCTGCTGAACCTTCTTCTTGGCCTTCTTTTTCGCCTTCTTCTTAGTCTTCACCGGAGCCTTAGCGGGTACAGCGGATCCTGTTCCCACACTTACTGGTTCCACCACAGCAGGCTCGGCCGAGTTTCCACACGACGCTAAAACACCACCGAGAAGAGCGGCTATAAGGGCACCCCCGAAGATGAGGGCGAGCACCCGCTTGCGGCGGGGCTCGTCCTCCTCCTCGACATTTGCTGAGGGATCTTCAAACTGATTCATTACTTCCCCTTCGCAGTTCCACGGTACGAACCGTTCGCGAGTACCTGAACAGTTGAGTGTGCCTTCTTGTTCTTCGTGCGCAGCTGGAAGACCATACCCGGTCGAGCAGTCACAACCGAAGGACTACCTGCACGCCAAGAACCGCCAACACGGGATCCGGACTTCACGCGCCACTGGCCAGACTTCCGGTTTTGGAAAAAGACCTGCTGCTGGCCCGACTGAGTAATAGTTCCCGCAACCTGAGTCAGCTTTTTGGAAGCTGCACTAGCACGAGGTGAATACTTCGCCACTACAGTCGACGCAGCCGAGCACTGCTCAGTACAAGCCCGAACCTGAATCGTGATACCAGTCGAACCCGGTGAGTACGACAAAGTCTTGGTCGACTTCGAGATCCGCTTCCATGCACCGAAACTCGTCGAGGAACCAGCTGCAGTACGAACCTCGAGGGACGTAGCCTTTGCCGGAGCCTGAACATTCACACGCATCGTGCGGGTTGACGTCCACTTCAGTGCAGTGACCTTCGTCGCGCCAGGAGCTGGCTGTGCGATCGGGGCCACATTCTTAGAGACATCTACCCACTCTGAGTTATTTGCACCCGGATCGCCAGAAAGCGCACGGACCTGAGTCGTGCAGGTCTTTCCACCAGGCAATCCCGTGAAGGTATGCGCGTACTGGTTGACAGGAACGCGGACTGTTGTCCAGTTCTTACCACCGTCACACGACACTCGCGCTTCGTAGCCGGCAATGGGTGTCCCATTAGGATCGCCAGGCAGCCAAGAAACGGTAATCGAGTTCTGGCCAGCTGTGGCCTTCACGTCCTTAGGTGATGAGGCAGGCGCACTCAATACCTTCACATACTCGGATGTATCTGACCAGTCACCTTCGCCCAGATCGTTCTTGGCTCGAACAGAGAACGCCACCTCTTTTGCGGAAGTGAGGCCAGTGACATCAACACTACGTGTACCTGCATCGGTACTTGGTCCGTCATGGTACGTGTTTTCTGGCTCATCCAGGTAGCGCCAGCGCACATCGTAACCAGTCACAGGCGATCCACCGTTGTCTGGTTCCACCCACGTCACCTGAGCGGACTCAACTTTGCCTTCACCAATCGGTTGCGACACTTTCTCCGGTGGTCCTACAGGTGTAGCGGCCTCGGAATATCCGAACGTGCCAGCACCGACAGCATTACGGGCCTGGACACGAACCAACACAGTCTCGCCATTTTTCAATCCGTTCCACACAAACCCGGAGGCGGATGCTTGTCGAATATCCGACCAGCCTAGATCTCCATCACGCTGGATCTGCACGTTATAGCCAGTGATCGCACTACCACCCGATGCAGGGGCAGCCCATGTCACCGTCACCTGCTTATTGCCTGGAGTCAACGCAACATTCGTTGGAGCACCAGGAACCGCTTTAGGGGTCACCGTTCCAGAAAACGCCGACAACGGGGCTGAGCCGTACTCGTTCTTAGCAATGACCGCAAACTTGTATGCGGTTCCATTAGCTAGGCCGGTGACATTCGCGGTAGTGAGCGATGCGTCTTTCCATGCAACATTTTGCGACTTGATCGCAGTACCGGCCGAGTTGTAAGTGTAGAGCGTGTAGCCGTTTAGAGCCGCGAGGTTGCGGGAAGTAGCCCACGACACCTGAGCAGTCGTGTTACCTGCTGTCGCAGTGGGAGTTCCTGGCTTACCAGGCAGACCCGCCTTTTGATACACAGGATCCGACCAGTTGCCGCCATCTGCGTTAACTGCACGCACCTGGAAACGATAGGTCTTCCCATGGGTCAGGTTCGTGACAGTGTACGTCGACGCACCTGATCCTGTCTTGATCTCTTTACACGAGCTAGCATTACCCGAGATGCAATACTGCACCTGTTGGTAAGAGCCGCGACCTGAATTGTTCCAAGCAACAGTTATGCTCTTCATTCCCCAGCCCGTGACCTTGAGGCCCGTGAGCTTCGGAACGGGAGCGGCCGCCGCAGGATTCAATGCTGCACCCACACCAATCAGTCCCGAGGTTGCTATTGCACCCGCTCCAACTATTGCAACAAGACGCGATCTCCACGACCGGCTATTCAATTCTTTTCTCATAACTTACTTCTTTCCCTTAAACGAGCTATTCAAAACACCCGTGCTTAGTACCTTGATCGATCCTGACGATTTTTTTGATAGTGCGGGACTGGCGCACCAATCCCGCTTAACCAATGACGGCCGATGGCTTGCTCTTTTTTCATGCTCCCCCACTTTTGGATCCCGACTTGATCTGCTATCTACCCAGTATACGCTAACATATTAGCGCAATAATTTGTATCTATCTTTCAAAGGTTATCGCCCAAATAGGTGACTGGCGGATGAGCCGCCGGAGCAGATAATAATGTGCCAATGCCAGCGAAGCCGAAAGGCGGCCCAGCACTACCGGCGAAGGTGAAACAAGCGGTATTGGCGTTCGGAGATGAAGTCAACGTCGCGCTACTGAACGACCTCATCAACAACCCTGGAGATCGCACAGCTACTGCCAGCTCTGCGCGACTAGGCTATCCAAGGTCAACAGTAAGAAGAGCCGCTGGCCAACTAATCGAGGCCGGGGTACTCATTCAAGAAAAAGCTCCTGAACCTCTATCCCCAAATAGCCGGCCTCTTACCGTCAATCACAGACGCATTCAGCAACTCATGGGTGCGCTTGAATCATTCATCGCCCAATCGGAGTAACGACACGCCTGCTGATCCAGAATGAATCGAGAATGTCGGCAACGACTTGCCACCGTCCCGTATCCTTAATGGATAGATCAAAGATCGAAATTCTTGCGGGGTGGGGAAATGAAGCGAAAATGGCTTTGCACAACCCTGCCTGCATTAATGCTTGTTAGCAGCCTCGTAGCACTTCCAGTGGTCAATAATTCAGCAAATGCAGCAGTTGGATCTACGGAAGAACAGCAGATCACATTGGTGATTGCTCAGCGATCCGGAAGTAACGCTGCAGCCCACGCCAATCTCCCTTCAGCCGTTTCGACCTATATCAATGGACGAGCCAGCAATTATTTCAAAACGATCTCCAATAACCGCGTCACCCTTAAATATGCAGGAGTTCACCGCTATACCACCACCAAATACCCGTGTAACACCACCGATGTTCCTTCCCTCACCGCGTTACGTGCTGAAGCCATATCCCAAACAGGATGGGTCGCCGGACCAAACAAACATCTCGTCATTTATACCCCTAACGGAACCACCTCATGCCGTACAGACATAGCTGGTTCTGCGGGTATTGGCGAAGACACTGTATGGGTTTCCAACCTTGAGATGTGGCAAAACCAAACAACCCCCTACGCTCCTTCCCAAGAACAACTGCGACGATCTGCACTCGTTCACGAATTAGGACATAACTTCGGGAACGGCCACAATGGATCTGCTACTTGTAATACCGGTTCAGTCGATCTTGAGTTCAAAGATCAAGAGAGTGGACGGTGTACCCGCACAGAATATGGCGGACAAGGGGGTATCGACGATAAAGAAGAAAACTCTGGAAATTACCCTTCCACCAGTGAATTACGCCAAATGGGGTGGCTAAAAGACTCCGAATACACCCTTGTTCAGGCTACGAGCACCTACACGATCCAAAAGCTGAGCGGAAACACTGGCATTCGTGGTTTAAGACTGCCTAGCTCACAGGGTGGCTCATATTGGATTGACTATCAGAGCGACAAGCAATATGCCTATCAAATCTATGGGACTTCTCGGTGGACAGGAATAGGAGTCCACGTCACCAAACGATATACCGATGGGGACAGGCATGTCACCACGCTTAGAGCCCATCCAAGAACAATCGGAGAACAACGTAACCTTCCTTCAGGATCATCCCTGAGCATCGATGACGGCCGCTACACCATCAAAACGGTCAGCGAATCTACTGATTCAGCAACAGTTCAGATCACCGTAAACAAGTCTGTTGCTCCAACCCCAATCAAAAAATACGAAGTCACCCCTGTCCCTGGAGGTTTCAAATTCACTTGGAACCACGAGAAAAGCGCCCCGACAGTAACCCACTATGAACTAGCGGTGGAAGAAAGTGGAACTAGCAAGACCACCAAGGTGACTATTCCGGCTCCTGCGACCAGTGGATATGTTCTTGGGCTGAATCGCCGAAGTCACGGGTTATTTTCTATCAAAGCAGTAAGTAATGGTGGCTTCAATTGGCCAGGAGAAAAAAGAGAGTCCCTTACACCCCTAGTTACAAGTCAGTTAGGAGCAGTCAAGTCCCTAAAAACAGCTCCTGGGATTAGTCAATTTTCAGCCACGACCTCTTGGACATATCCAACTCAAGACCCTGCCTATGGGACTGCTCGAGCACTGATCATCAACTCCTTGACTAACGAAGAGACTCGCACCGCAGCTGGCGCAACAAGCGCAAACCTGGCGATCGACAAGGACCGGATGGTAGATCAATACGAGATCATTCCCGTGTGGACTGTCAATGGCACGGAAATGAGGGGCGCCGGCGTATCTGTCACTGTTTATCCTTCGCAACCAGTGGAACCTGATTCCAAGCCAGTGCCAGCAGCTAAAAAGTACACCTATACCTACAAGCAGAAGATCACTCTAAAGAAGCGTGTCAGGGTTGGACGAGGTTGGAAGACACGCAAGAAGACCTTTACCTATACCTACGCGAAGACCAAGGCATCAAAGTGGTCCACTCTTCAAAAAACACGCGAGCGCCAAAGTACACGCGCTCACGCAAAGAAGCGTGCCCAACGTGATTTTAAAGCCTGGCTACGCAAACGCTAATTTTTTGCCTACTTCCCAAGATGCAAAACGCCGAGATCTCTGCATAAACTCCCAATAGGCGGCTAAGCCGCCCAATGGTTGAACTCAAAAATGCAGGAGACTCACATGGAACTGAACTTCTTAGCAAAACGCCGTTTTCGAGGCGTTACACAACCCGAACTAGCCCTAAACTGATTCGCATGTCAGGAGGAAGACCCCTAGGGTCCAAGCAACCGTTTAACACCACCAGCTACCAGGTGGGCTGTGGCCAACGCTGGCGCGTAGGAGCAACCCTTCCACCTGAGAATGCCGACAAACTAATAGCCATGACAGACCGCACCAACCTGTCAATTTCCGGAGTCATCAATGCGCTCATCGCCCATGTCGAATTGAACCCCGAAACCGGGCTACCAAAGTTTCTCGAGCAAGCTGAACCCGACCTATTCACATCGGAGGCCGCATAGCTGATATTCAGACATGAAAAAAGCCGCCCCTGCAAGGACGGCGATTTTCTAAAGTTGTGACCGGTGATCTGTTAGCGCAGATCCGCCGGTAATGAAAAGCATTTCCACACACGGAGCTTTTTCATGCCCTCAATCAAAGATTCAGGAGATATTGCTTATCTTACACACGCGATTAGTCTTTGCAAGCCGAACCGGGCACTTCTGTGGGCCTGCGTGTTTTCGGTATGCCTCAACCTGCCAGCAGGTGAGCCATGACTAATCGAAATCGCATCCCAGCTGGCTATTGGTGGAGCCACACTGCAGCTGTTATTGCCGGTAAACCCGCGATGCGCCTGGCGCAGCCTCGAGGAACCGGCGTCGCATACCCAGCAGGATCCCAAGGACCTCTCACCAGTGAGCTTCCCTCGAGGCCAGCTGCCGTCATGCTCTACGACGAAACTGTTCAGCTGCACACCCTCGTTTTAGACTTCGACGCCAAAAAGGGTTACGGCCGTCAGCTGGTAGCTGAAGAAGCCCTCGATGCGCTACAGGTCCTCCAAGGCTGCGGATTTGCGGCGTGGGCCGACTATGCACCAACTGGCGGTTGGCACGTTTACGCCCGCCTACACTCCCCTATTCCCCATGCCTCCATTGTTCCGCTAGCGAAGGCTTTAAGACGTCGCTGGGCAAGTCTGGACATTAGCCCGCTGGTTAACCGTTCATCGGGCTGTATCCGGCCGACCGGATCCCGTCATGCTTCTGGTGGCTATCAGAGCATGTACGAGCACGATAAGGATTCCTTTGCGCAGCTCCTTGAGCGCGGCACTCATGCCGGCGCGTGGGCGACACTGCTCGAGCTATTCCCTGCCCCTGCCGCGGAAGACCCCACGATCGAGCTCACCGATGCCACGGTCATTGACCTGCGTGGACGCTCGCTACCGCCTCGCTGGGAGCAGATCGCGACCAATGGTGGCCACGATTACGATTCCGACTCCGAAGCTCGTATCGCGATCGCAGGTGCGGCCGCGAGGGCTGGCTGGTCACACCAGGACTATCTACGGGCAGTGAACACCCGTTGGTCCTGGCTTCGCCTGGCCTTCGAGAAGAAGCACTCGGCCGAACAAGTTGGCCGTTGGGCGGTGTACGAGTTCAAAAAAGCGCAGGGAAATGCGGAGTCTTGGAAGACTGTTCACCAAATGGACACAAGCCATGTGACTACACGGGGGGCAGCTAGGGACACTGATTTAGATTCATCGGTTAATACTCAGATTCGACGCTGGCTCACGTGGGCAACAGCGGAAGGCAGGAGAGCTACCGGTGGTGTCTATACGCCCGCTCAACAAGCTGTAGTGCGTGCTGTTGGGGCTATGGCTCTGACTTTGAACACTACCTGGATTAACGTCGGTGTGCGATCTCTGGCGTTGGCTACTGGGCTTTCTCACTCCGGAGTTGCCCAGATCCTGCACCAGCTCGAGGACGACCAGCTGATTTGGAGAACCCGGCGAGCTCAAGGTATCGAAGCCGACCGGTGGGCTTTGAACCTTGAACATACCCGCCACGTTGAGCCGTGGCGGGGCAAAGTTCATGGAAGCCTTGCGGTGTTCCGGATCTTGGGTGGCCACCAGGTTGCCGAAGTATATGAAGAGCTCATCCGCTTGCGTGAACACGAAGTCACTGTGACAGCACTAGCGAACACTCTCAAACGGTCGAGAACCACTGTCACTAAAGCACTCGCAGCACTAGAAGGCCACCAGCTCGCTCGGCGCTCCCCTACCGGCTGGACCCAAGGAACAGCGGACCCTGCAGTAGTCGCTACCCAATTGGGTGCTGATGAGCTAGAAATCATCCAACGCCGCTCCTACGCGACCCAACGAGCCAAATGGCGCGAATACCTGAGCACGCTACCGAGTGTTCGGGCCACTGAAGCGGCACTGCTGGCGCATCGAGAACGAGAGCTATCCGACGCACTCGATGTCGGGATCCTCGTGGAAGACGAACTCGAAGCACTCACACGAGCTCGCGCACCAGGAACAATGAGCCGTCTATCGAACACAAGCTAAGCCACGGCCGGCACCTGGTTATGAAGTTCATACCTTCATAAGTCGTGCGGGCAATCTGCTAGCGAGAGAAGTGGTTGACTGACCTAGTTGTTGGCTCTCAACTGCGCACACGCTATCGCGCAGCCCCGCCAGGTCAAGGGCACATCAGCTACCTTCGGTAGCTTCGGCCGCTCGATCGTCACAGATCTTTTACTTCGTAAAACAGTCTTGACCCTCTTTGCGTCGACTTCGTGGAAGGCAAAGATCTTTTAGCCCTGCGGTCTAAAACAGTCTTGACTCCCCTACTCGCCTGCCCTTGACCAGCCCTGGGCTTTAGGCGCGATTGGTCACGGTGACGCTTTCAAGCACACCAACTATCAACCACTAACTACCTATCGCCAGCGTAAGGAGATTGCCATGACCACTCGAATCGGTTGGGAACACCAAGCCGTCTGCCGAAGCGTCGGAATTGACACCATGTTCGAGCCTGGCAAAGCGCAGCGCACGAACAAGAAAGTCTGCGCACAGTGCCCCGTGCGTGCCGAATGCCTAACCGAAGCGCTCGAAGGCGAGCACGAATACGGCATCTGGGGTGGCTTGACTGAACGCGAACGCCGCAAGCTCATCCGCGACAACCAACACTCCACCAGCTGGACGCAGCTCGTGGCCACCATGCTCCAACCAGCAGGTCGGGTGACCCGATGACTAATACCAGCCAAGTTATGAACTTAAGAAGTTATGAACTTCATAAGTGTTTATCTGACTATTCTGCCTATGGCGCGGTAGAATATAACCACGACCCAAGAACGACGGAAGGGCATTCCATGACTCACACCACCGCAAAGGCCGCATTCGTTTCCGCTCGCACTCAGGCCGAAGCAGTACGTCTGGTGCGTATGCAGCGGGTCGCTGACAATTTCGCTCTCGAAGGTATCGAAGTAAACGCAGATACCGTTCCTGAAGCGAATGCTCTGATTCGCGGCGAGATTACTGTCGATCAAGCGATCGCCAGGGCCAAGCAAGACTATGGCCTCATCTAATTCCGAAGATCCTTATATCGATCCCAATACCGGGATTCTGCGCAACCTCACCGGTGCCACCACTCAGTCGGAACTTGACGATAGAGAGCGCCGCTTTGCCACCATTCGCTCTTACGGGCTCGACGAGATTACGATTAAACCAACTCGGGACCTTGTTGAGCTTGAGGCTATTCATCGCCACCTTTTCCAAGACATTTACCCCTGGGCGGGGGAGATCCGTACCCTGGATATTTGGAAAGGTGGCGAACCCTTCGGGCCAGTCTCAATGATCCGCACCATGGCACACAACACGGCCGCCACAGTTGCCACACCAGCTGAGCTGGCAAAACTCCCTCGAAGCGAATTCGTCGAAAGAATCGCCTCCTATTACAACGACTTCAACTACATTCACCCATTTCGCGAGGGTAACGGCCGCACTCAACGCATCTTCCTGGCCAGGCTTACCAACGATGCGGGATGGGATCTCGACTGGAACCGCGTCACTGAAGCCGACAACATCGCAGCGTGCCACCACGACCGGCAAACCGGTAAAGCCGATCACCTCATCACGCTGCTCGACGACGTCGTCATCGACCTACCGCCCCGATCCAAGCAAGCAGTGTCGGCGAAAGCTCTAGCAGCTCAGCACCCGACAATCGGCGACAAGCTGTTGCCGATACGCAGTTTCGGATGGGCAGAACCAGGCCCCACTAACGACCAAAGCCTCGAGGCCGGTCGGGGAATCGACGATTAGCACATAAGTTATGAAGATATGAACTTCATAACTTATGAAGTTAGACGCGCTAGGGGAGTAAATATGCCCCAACAAATCGAAACCGCTATCAGGGCCGTAGAGCTGTCAAATGTAGCGACACATAAATATCCGCATTGACAAGTCAAAACTCGCTCACAGGCCGCTTCTCGCGACGCTAAGCACACCTAAAGGCTTTTGGGATAGGGGACCGGTGAAAAAAGTCGTCAAAGATGCGCGCATAAGACACTCTCAACCCCCACCAGCGAGTAGTCTCAACTTATGAAGTTCATATCTTATGAAGTTCATACGTCCACTTGAAAGGATCTCGTCTATGCCGCGCATCATTGCCATCTGCTCACAAAAAGGTGGGGTAGGTAAAACCACTCTCGCTATGAACACAGCTGCTATCGCAGCCGAGTTTTCTTCGGTGTTGCTCGTCGACGTCGACGAGCAACAGTCCAGCTACGACTGGTCCACCAACATCGACGATGACAGTCTTACCTTCGATGTGGATGCTTCCATCGATCCCCAACAGTTACGCAAACTGAAGTCGCTCGATTACGACCTTGTCATCGTCGACTGCCCTGGCCGGCTGCACGCTGAAGGCATCATGCCGGCAGTGTTGGAAGTCGCGGATCTCGCTGTCCTCGTCACCGATGCCAAGTATCTAAGCTTCCGTCCGTTAGCCCGCTCCATCACAGAGGTCGTTCGGCCGGCCGGTGTTGACCACAAAGTGGTCATCAACAACGTAGACATGGCTCGAGGTGGAAAAACAGACCTTGAAGCCACAAGGGCAGCGCTCGACGAAGCGAATCTTCCCACCTTCAAAACCGCGATCCGCGCATACAAGGTGCATGAAACCGCTCCCGAGTTCGGACTCACAGCCCCTACCTACGGGCCTGGCAAATCATCAAATGCCGCGGTCACCGACATGCGCCGGTTCACCACCGAACTACTCGCCGGGGCAGCAACAAACGACCGGGTAGTGGACCTCACTGACGAACACGCTTCTATCAACCAATAGAAAGGACCCCATCATGGCCACCACCAAATCAAACCGCCGCATAGGAAATGCACTCTCATCACTCAATGAGACACCTGCGCAGAACGTGCCACCAACTACTCCCACAGCCACCGTACGAAACGCCAATGACCGCGCCCAGGCTGCGGGCAGGCGACCGAACCCGCGCTACCAGGACCTCGAGGCCAAAACAGCGCGGCTTCATCCAGGTCAAATGGAAGAGCTCGATCGACTAGCTAAGAAGATCTCAGATCAAGAAAGGCGCGCAGGTAGGGACCTGCCGGCGCGAATTACCGGCAACACCCTCATTCGGGTCGCCGTGGATGCGCTCATCGCCCAACAAGCCTCACTCGCAGGTGGCACCGAAGCTGAACTCCTACGATCACTCACCAACTAAACTAGAGTTATGAACTTCCAAAGTTCATAACTTGATTCGGAGGATTCATCATGGCCACCAACAGTGAACACTCTCTCAACAGTCGCCTCGAGTATGAACGTCTCTCGCGACTATCAGCTCCCGATCGCGAGCACACTGAAAACGAACAGCGTCTCGCAGCTGCCCTCACTGAGCACGCCACGCTCATTGACGGCTACGTCAACGGGCCAATTCACTTAACACTGCCTGACGGCCGCACCGTCACCTGGCAGTAACAAATCGCAGCTGCGTCAAAACCATGCCAGGCAAGGAATACTGCGCTCTCTAGCGCAGTATCCGTTTCTTTTCTCCTAACCCGCATCACAGTGGGGTTAGTCGCTGTTTCTCGTTTCCCGATCGCCGCACCCTTCAGTGCCCGGCGGCGTCGCGCCAGCCGACTCAATACAGTCCACCGAATAAGACAATTATGGTGGACTGCGCCCTCACTCGAGGCCACAGATCTTTTAGCCCGATGGGCTAAAACAGTCTTGTCCTCGATCTCGGATACGTGACCGGAGCCCCAGAGATCTTTTAGGCCTGCGGTCTAAAACATCTTGTGTTCCGGTCCCTACCGGCACGGCACTCCCGCCTTGGGCACTAGGGGCCCGCTGCTATCGGGAAACACCCGAGTAAGGCGCACCTAGCGTCAGGACTAAGGGAGACAGTTATGAAGCCGGCCACCATGCACGCCAAGATCACCACAGTGGCGAAAGAGATCACCAACGGTGATCGAAGCCATGCCAACACCATCGGACGGTTGCTCACAAACCAATACAACCGTGAGCCATTACTACGCGCGGCAACGTACGATCACACCGTGGATCTTCACGATCTACTCGGTGACCTCGAAGTTATTGCCGTCGTAGCGGATGAACCGCAAGGCCTCGCAGCGATCGGGAGCGTCCTCGCGCTCGGACACTGGGTAAGCGGTCGAAATGATCGTGCCATGATCCACGCCGAACGCGCACGAGCTGCCGATGGCACCAACGTGCTCACCCAGCTCGTTATGAGCGCAATCATCACCGGACTACCAACGAGCGCATGGGCCGAGGTCATGACAGAACACTCCATGAAACAACTCATGGGCAACTAGCCAACCGGGCCCAGGTGGCGGCGCGACTGCGCCGCCACCTGCACTCACTCTACGAACGCCAAAGTGGAGGCCGCTGACGCGGCCACGACTACTTCTACCCCTCACAGGTTCGGGGTTTGCGGCACACTCGACCAGACGGTATGCCGCTGAACAAGCTAGGGGAGTGCCGATTGTCTGGCCGGCGGGCTAGGCAGCTACCGCTGCAGATGATGCCCGGACAGCCAGACAATTCACCGGCACACTTCTTTTATGGCCGCTGAAGCGGCCGAGAGTTCCCGATCGCCGCATCCTAATGTCCTTAGACCTTCGCGCCAACTGGCCCACTACGTGGGTCCATCGGAGTGCGTCAGATGTTTCAGAGATCTTTTTGCCAGCAAAAACAATCTTGAAAATCTGCCTACCCAGCACGGCACTACCGGCCTGCGGACGGATTGAGCGGCTGTTATCGGGAAACACCCGAGCTATGGAACACACCCAAAATTAGGAGACACCATGAGTAACCGTGGAAACTGCGAAATAACTCTCGCCACCAAAGAAGCTGCCAAACGATTCGCAGCAAACGAAACTAACACCCAGATCATCGAAGACACCAACCACTGCACCGTCATCATCGAAGGCCTCAACTGGACCCGCGAAGACGAATGGATCGAAGACAATCCCGATCTGATCTGGGTTGCCATGACTGACGACGATTGCGAAGACGACAACCAAGTAATCGTTCACCTCGGATGGGGTGATCTCTACTACGGAAGTCACGTGCGCGGTTTCGTGATACTTGAACAATATGGTGAGCCCCGCAACGACGCACTCGAACGGGCCCTCAAAATCACCGGCCTATTCGGCAACGAGCCAACCCAAACGCCAGCAGGCCCAGCAGTCGTCGTTGAAGGCGGTATAGCCGACAGTGTGGGGGATAGTCCAACCGTGATTTACGACCTCGACATTCTCAATAGCGATAACGACCCCGAAACCATTTTTGAAGTAGTGCGCGACCTACGCCACAGCATCATTGCCAACGGGCACGCACCCTTATTGGAATGGACCGTAAACCGCCTCAGCTCAGTCCTTGCCGAAAACTGGAAGGCAACAAACAACCCCTAAAAAACGCCCGACTTATGAACTTACGAAGTTCATAAGTCGGGGACTGTGCGGGAACGTCAGGATTTAGGATCTCTCGCTTACCTCGCCCACAGTGCGCGGGACCTTCCACTTGTCCAGTAGAAGGAGCCAACCAGCCGCGTAGGACACGACAGCGGCAGCCGCATACAAGCCGAGCAAATCCTTTGAGGATGAAGGCAACAGAGGCATGTGGATCGACGCCGACCCCACCAACCATGTACCAACAGCACCAACCACTCCCAACGATGCCAACACATTGAGCATCAGTGCCCGCCAACGATCATGGGATGCTTCAGCGCAGGCCAGCAACGAAAACGTAATCGTTTCACCCAGCAGCACCACCAGTGATGACCCCACCAGCAGGGCCAGATCGAGCTTTTCTTCCAATCCCGGTGGGGGAGGATCACTCGCTAAATCTGTTGGGGCGAAGTACAAGCCCACCCATAGCGTTAACACTGCATAAAAGCCCGAGACAAAAATCCACTTTACTCGCGTGCTCACCAAACCACCCCTTCACTCCATGATGTAAACCCGTTTACATTATAGTATCGCCCGTAGTACCATTGTTGTGTGTCAAAGATAGACAAACTTGTTGACCAAATGCGCCAAAACCCAGAAGGCACGAAGTTCAACGACCTCAAAAAAGTGTGTGACCACTATTTTGAAGAACCGCGGAATAAGGCCACCTCGCACTACACCTACAAAATGCCATGGGCCGGCGACCCACGAGTGAATATCCAAGCCCAAAAAAATATGGCCAAGACTTATCAAGTTCGCCAAGTCCTTAAAGCGATCGACAAGCTCAAGGAGGAACAACAGTGAATACCAACGATCGATACCAATATCGTGTGACCTGGTCAGACGACGATGATGAGCATGTTGCAACCGTTGTGGAATTTCCCTCGCTGTCGTGGCTTGCCGAAGACCCAGCAGAAGCGCTTGCCGGTCTGCGTCAGCTCGTACAAGAAGTAATTGAGGATATGCAGGCATCGGGCGAAACAGTGCCCGTTCCGTTAGCAGATCGAAACTACTCAGGTCGCTTCGTTTTACGTGCGCCAAAGGCATTGCATAGAGAACTTGTCCTCGAAGCGGCCGAACAAAGTGTTTCCCTGAACCAATATGTCTTGACCATCTTGGCCAAGCGGAGACAGTCCGAGTCGCCAAAAGACGAGCGGCCCTGGTTGCCCTTGCGAGAGACTTTCAACCAATCCACCGAAAACCGGTGTGGCTGCTCATCACTTTGGAATATCGCCATAGGTAAGACCCTCCAACCGGTCAATGTTGTCGCAGCTCCGACAACAAAGATCTTCACGCTTAAACCCGAAGGCGGATTTGAAGATTGGCACGACAGCCAAGAAACGGATCTAAGCGAACACGTCTAAACCTCAGATCCGGTAGGGGAGCGGTGGTGTGTGAGTGTCCTGTCCCCGCGGCCGTGATAGTTGCGAGGGCAGGACACTCACGTTAGAGTGGGACTGTTACATGAATAACCAGTCGCCAATTTGCGATACGAAGCGGGCCAAGTCATTCACTGCACGAATGACCACTAGCCCGGTGACGATAAGGACCTTGACCCACTTAGTCCACTTACGTTTGGGTTTAGGGTCCTTTTTCGTCTCCGGCTCTTTGCCGGTTTCCGGTGCTTCCATAGCTTTCCTCCTTCCTCTCTCGATTCGTTCACTCTTGAGTGTGCCGGTCTTCTTTAATCCGGTTCCTCACTAATAGTTATCGGCTAAACCACTAGCGATTTTTTTGACGGAAGCTCACTATTGAGTTGTCTCTTTAACGTGCTCCCAACAGCAGTAGTTTGAGCACTCGTCCTACTTTTAATATCGGCAAAAATTAGCTCGAAGGTGCCGCTCGAAGAAGAGAGTTGGTGGTCGCCGCCACACCCAAAATGACATAATATCTATTATCGGGGCTTTATTCGGACTTGCTTAGGTCTGTATTCAGACCTGTTGTGTGGTAGGTATGAGGCTATGACCACACCAGATATTCGTTCAGTCACCGAAGCTAAATCGCAGCTGTCGGCAATCGTTGATGAAGTCAATCGGACCCAACATCGGGTCACGTTGACAGTCAACGGCCGAGCAGCCGCCGTCGTTATCTCGCCGCAAGAACTGGCGGCGATGGAAGAAACCCTCTTTTGGCTTGCGCAAACCGGAACGCTCGATGACATCGAGCGTGCTTCTCAAGACCAAGCGCGTGATGAGCTCGTCGACGAAAACCATGTCCGACGTGCGTTCGGGAACCCTAAAGACGCATGAGCTACGTCGTGACTTTCAGCCGAACCGCGTTGCGGGATCTTCGTGAGATCCCGCAACGTACTGTTCCTGCGATTGTGGAGTTCACCTTCGGTGTCCTGCAAGCATCTCCGGAACGAGCCGGCTCAGCCCTTCAGGCACCCCTCGAGGGCTTCTACGGTGCCCATCGAGGCAGCTACCGGATTCTGTATTTGATCGACGAAAACAAAAAGCTCGTACGGATCGACCGGATTGCGGATCGACCGGATTACCTCTCGATCGCAGGTGCCCAATGATGACAACCGCAACACCATCCACCCGTGCTTACTTCACCGATTGGTGTCTTGAATCGACTTGCTTCTGGCGACGAGATTCTAGCGCCCGCTCTGCCCTGCGCAACTCAACTGATCGTCGTCCTCTTCGAGTACAACGGCCCACGTTGTGGGTCCCTGGCGTGGATCGCAAACTTTGTTGCTGCGCAAAAACTTTGTCTCTCCACTGGGGCTTGAGTGGCCGCTGTGCAGCTGCGGGCGAATCTGACGTCGCTTTGTCAGAAACAACTCTGACCAACGAGCAGCAGACTCGGCAAAGGAGCCTCATCATGCAAAAAACACTCATTCTCAAGACACCACCGGCCGACACGGCTGCGCTCTACGCTCAAGATGGTCGTGGCAAGGATGCCACTTGTTTTGCCGCCTACACGCTCCCTAACGGGTTCGTGTGGTTGGTCACTGAATACGACCCGGTCGAACACATGGCGTTCGGTTGGGCTTGTCTCAATGATCCGCAAAACGCCGAGCTTGGCTACTTTTCGTTGCATGAACTCAACGAACAAGTCCTTTGGACCTCGATCGAACTGATTGATGCCGTTGGTCGAACCGTTATCGATAACACTCCGACTTTGGTGAAGGCAACAATCTTCCCCGCCTCTCAACGTCCCACACTTCGCGATGCGATCGCACGCTTCGTGCCAGCAGCGGCAGGGCAGCTCACATGAGCACGCCCAGGCCGTGGACCAGTCGAGGCTCAAGCCTCGACTTTCACGATCCTGTCCTCAACGCGCTGGCTGAGGCCTCTCGGTTCTACCGCCGCCAGCTTGGCAGTTGGGTTTATGACTACCTTCGCGAACGAGGCCTCGAAGACGCCAAACAGCTCCGGTTCGGGCTTGGATATGCACCTAGTGGCTGGTCAGCACTCGTCACCCATTTACGGGCACTGGGCTACACCGATGAGCACCTACTTGCCACCGGAATCATTAAGCGCACTGAGACTGGTGTTCTCTACGATCTCTTCCGAGATCGCATGGTGCTCCCCATCGTTAACGCAGCTGGTCACGTAGTCAGCTTCACAGGTCGTCGACCCGATGAGCACGACGGACCTAAATGGCTTAACGGTTCCACCACCGAGCACTTCGATAAGTCCATCAACCTCTTGGCCTGTAGGCCTGCCAATGATCAGCCAG
>CAUJDH010000093.1 GCA_963169225.1 Actinomycetota bacterium | reverse complement strand
TTACGCGACTGGCCCTCGTGACACTGTTTGGCAACCGCATATGCGCGCTCAACAAGTTGGCGATCGGCCTTGGGATGATACTGGCGCAGCGATTTGAACAGCGGATCTAATTCCGGGTACTGAGACCTATTGCCAGAGAACGGGGCCTTGAACGGAAGCGCTCTCCTGCGCCTAGAACCGTCGTTCTGTTCGGAGACATCACTGGAAATTTCTTGAGCCATGCCGTCACCTCCCAGATCGCACCATTGAACAGCAAGGGCAGAACACTAACGCTGAACTACCATCCTAGAGGCTTTGGAAGTCAGTGCGCCGGTTAAGTACAGTGCTAGCTCTTGCGATCGCGACGCGACTTGGCCTTCTTCGGCTGTGAGCGCTCTGCTCTATGAGCCCTGTGAGCGCGCTCTTGTCGCTCCCCACTGGCTACAGCAGTGCTACCGCTAGACACGGAAGCGCCGACCTTTTGAGACGACTTGGTTTTGACGTTTCCACCGGAAGCATCCCCGTACGAACCTGCGATTCCCTTGGCCTCACGAGCAATCTGCTCGGGTGACATGTTCTCGCGACGAGCTTCAACACGTGCCTTCAAAGCCTTCATCTCGGGCTGCTTCTCTTTGAAGTCGCACAAGAGCGTATTCGCGGTGAATAGCGAGGAGTAAGCGCCAGCAATCGTTCCGACAAGCAGGGCGAGAGCAAGATCCTTCAAGGTCTCTGCACCCATGAACCACACGCCGACCACCAAGATGGCAACAACGGGCAAAATCGCTGTAATCGTCGTGTTGAACGATCTGACGAGGGTTTGGTTCACCGCCAAGTTAGCGAGCTCGCTATATGTGTTTCGACTTTGACCAGTGACGTTCCGCGTATTTTCTTTTACCTTGTCAAACACGATCACTGTGTCGTAGAGGGAATAACCCAAAATCGTCAGAACACCGATGACTGCGGCAGGAGTAACTGGGAATCCGACCAAAGCATAAATACCAACGGTAATGACGAGGTCGTGCACCAGCGCAATCATCGCCGCAAGCGCCATTCGCCATTCGAAGTACACCGTCAAAAACACTGTGCACAAGATCAGAAACACAATGAGCGCAGTCACTGCCTTCTTGGTGATCTCGCTACCCCAGGCTCCACCAACTAACTGCACCTTGATGTCGTCTGCCTTGACGTTACATGTTTTGGTGAGGGCATCCACAACCTGCTGACTTTCCCCCGCCGACAGCGCCTTGGTCTGAACGCGTGTCCGCTGCTCGCCAATCTGGGTCACAATCGGATCACTCGCAGCCGGTGTGGCACCAGAGACTGCATTTCTCGTGTCTTCGACCGAACACGAGACTGAAGGCACCACAAATTCGGCACCACCCGTGAACTCGACACTCAGGTTGAATCCACGGAAGAAAATACCGCCGAGTGAGATCAAAATGATCACGGCCGAGATGATGTACCACGTCTTGGCGCGACCGACGATGTCATAGGACATCTCACCTGAGTAGATCTTGCTACCCAAAGATCCCAATTTGGACATCAGACTTCACCTGCCTCTCGGCGGGCGCGTCTAGCTACTTCTTCGTCAGACGGCCCTCCAACTAGCGCGAGCTCAGCTTCATCGTCCGCCCTACTGGTGTCGCGATCCTCGTGGATTCCCATGCGCTTGAGGCTCATACCTGTGAGCTCTCCACCCTTCTCGAACCACTTAGTGCGAGCCAAGATAGCAACGAGCGGCCTGGTAAACCAGAAGGCGATAGCCACATCGATCACCGTCGTCAGACCGAGCATAAATGCGAATCCGCGAACGTTTCCGATCGACAGGTAATAAAGAACTACCGCGCCAAGCAGAGATACGAAGTCTCCCGCAAGGATTGTGCCACGGGCGCGGATCCAGCCCGTCTCGGCTGCAACTCTGAGCGACCGGCCTTCGCGTATCTCGTCTCGCATTCGTTCGAAGTAGACGATAAAGGAGTCGACAGTAATACCAATCGCAATAATCGCGCCGGCAATACCCGCCAAAGTAAGCGATAAGCCGGTGGATCTACCCAGGATCACAAACAAGGCGTAGGTCACGTAACCAGTGATGAAAAGACTTACAACCGAGATGACGCCGAGCGCACGATAGTAGAAGATCAAATAGACCGAGGTCAGTAACAAGCCGATAACGCCGGCAACGATTCCGGCCTTCAACTGATCTTCACCCAAGGTCGGCGAGACTGTAGTGATTTCGGCTATTTCAAGTGTTACTGGCAGCGCACCATACTTGAGCACATTGGCCAAGGCTGTCGCTGACTCATGCGTAAAGTTTCCGTTGATCGAAGCTTGCCCGCCAAGGATCGCTTCACTGAAGTAAGGCGAGGACTGCACCAGGCCGTCGAGCACAATCGCGAACTGATTCTGGGGCGCTTGCTTATTGACCATCGACTTCGAAGCCTCGGCAAGTGCGGCCGAGCCTTTGGAATCAAAGTCCAGCGTCACTTGCCAGCCGCCACCACCTTGTTGTGGAAGCTGCGCTTGAGCGTTGGTGACTTCAGTACCGCGAATAAACGCTGGTTCTAGTAGGTATTTTGCGTCACCCTCCTGACTACACGTAACGACCCACTTCTCGGGGTCATCAGGAGTTCCACCACTCAAGTTGTCCTTGTTTGTACAGTCGAGCTCCGCAAAAGCCTGCTGGAGTGCCGCATTGTTGGTAGCGGACTCAATCGGAGGACGCTTAGGTGTCTTTGCTTTGGTTGTAGCTTCCGGGCCTGTCAGCGCATATACGGGACGGAAGTCCAGCATGGCAGTCGTCGCGATCTGCTCGCCTAACTTCTGCTGGTTGACACCGGGAACAGACACAACGATGGCCGAACCAGCACCGCTACCCTGGGTCGTTACTTCAGCCTCAGAGACGCCGGTTCCGTCAACACGCTGTCGAATAATCTCGACCGCCTGATTAAGCTGGTCATCGTTGACGTCTTCCTGACTTCCGACAGTCTTGGGGATCAACGTAACCTGTGTGCCACCTTGTAGATCTAGTCCAAGTCGTGGAGCGTGTTCCAGACCCGGCCAAAACGTCCAAACGCCAAGACCAATCATCGCGATGGTAAGCGCAATCAAAACACGCCAGGGACGGTAACCCTTTGCAGAACCAGCCATGTGCAGTCGCCCCTACCGAGGCTCTGTCGAATCGGATTCGGCGGACTGGGCATCTGTATCAATGCCTGCTTGAAGATCAGCGACATGTGCTTCGGCAAGACCCTCTGGCTTGGTTTCTGCGATGGCCAGCTTCACAATCTTGATCACCACGCCGGGCGCGATTTCAAGCTGAACAGTGTCACCGTCGATGTCTTTGATCGTGCCGAAGACACCCGCTGTCGTCATGACCTCTTGTCCGGGACGAAGTTGGTTAATCAGATCTCGCTGTTTGGCCTGTCGAGCTCTAGCTGGGCGAATGGCGATGAACCAGAAAACGGCCAACATCGCAACCAGGATCAGAATCGGAAAATAATTCACACTGCGATCCTAACTCAATAAACCTTCATTCCCTGGTAGCCCTAGGTTGTCGGCGGCTCAAGGTCAAGCTTCTGCCATGCGGCGGGGGTGGCAACACGTCCGCGAGGGGTTCGCATCATCAGGCCAATGCGTACAAGGAATGGTTCAACAACAGTCTCTACAGTCTCTGGTTCTTCCCCGACTGCCACAGCAACAGTGTTCAAACCTACTGGCCCGCCATTGAAATTCTTTACCAGCGCCTCCAAAACAGACGTGTCAAGCCGGTCAAGCCCAAGCTCATCGACGTCAAATAGCGCTAGCGCCTGACGGGCAACATCAACTGCGACTACCGGCTTTTCACTTGAATCAACTGAACCATGAACCTGCGCGAAGTCACGAACACGACGCAAAAGCCGGTTGACGATTCGTGGCGTTCCACGAGAGCGAGAGGCAATCTCGGAAGCAGCCTCGTTATCTATCGAAACATCTAGAAGCAAAGCCGAGCGTTGGGCGATTTGCGTGAGATCGTCCACGTCGTAATAGTCCATGTGCGCAGTGAATCCGAAACGGTCGCGCAGCGGTCCTGGCAATAGTCCCGCTCGAGTGGTGGCACCCACGAGGGTGAATGCGGGGAGGTCCAATGGAATCGCAGTGGCTCCTGGGCCTTTGCCAACCACGACATCGACTCGGTAGTCCTCCATCGCCATATAGAGCATCTCTTCAGCGGGCCGAGCGAGCCGGTGGATCTCGTCGATAAACAGAACCTCACCATCTTGAAGGCTAGTCAGAATCGACGCCAAATCGCCTGCATGTGTGATTGCTGGACCACTCGTAATCCGAATGGGCATCCCCAGCTCGGCAGCCACGATCATGGCCAGCGTTGTCTTGCCCAGTCCAGGTGGACCCGAAAGCAGAATATGATCCGCAGACCGAGAACCAAGTTGAGCAGCTCTAAGCACTAGCCCCAACTGTTCTCGCACCCGCTCCTGTCCAACGAACTCATCGAGCGAGTCCGGACGCAAAGCACCTTCAACCGTGCGATCGTCGCTCGATTGTTTTGCGCTGAGAATTACTTCTGCCTCATCACTAGCTACGAAACCTGTTTCGAGGGTCATGACTTCACCAGACTTCTTAGAGCAAAACTCAATGTCGCCGACATGTCGGTATTTGGATCAAAACCAGCACCATTGGCCACATGCTGCTCGGTGTATGCGACTGCCAACTGAGCTTGTGCTTGAGTCCACCCCAAACCTTCGAGCGCCTCCTGCAGTTGTGGGCTCCAGCCATTGGAAGTACCTGAACCCTGATCAGCAAGATCGACATTGGCGGCGTCACCCCGATATTCGGGAAGTTTGCCTGACAAGTCAAGGATTACTCGCGCAGCACCTTTAGCTGCAATTCCAGGCACCGTGGTGATCGCTTTAGTGTCCTCTTGAGCAATGGCACGAATTACCCCATCTGCCCCGAGGGTAGACAACATCGCCAATGCCACTTTCGGCCCCACTCCGGATACTGTCTGAAGCAATTCAAATAGGTCACGTGCCGAATCCGTTGCAAAGCCATAAAGCGTTAGCGAATCCTCCCTAACCACCAAGGTGGTCGAAAGAGCAATGAACTCGTTGCTTGAAGCCTCGGCGATAACATCAGTTGTCGTCAGGACTTTCATGCCCACTCCACCAACGCCCACGACTATGTAGTCAGGGCAGGTGGACATCACAACGCCGTTGATATTGGAAATCACTATGCACTCCTCTCATCGCCTTGTTTGTTGGCAATGGAACTCCGCCACAAATGACACACTCCCAGTGCGACTGCATCCGTCAAGTCAGCAGGGCCCGGCAAGTCTTGACTGACAATTCGCGACACCATGGTGGCCACCTGTTGCTTGTCTGCCCGGCCATTGCCAGACACGGCGGCTTTGACCTCGGATGGTGTGTAGAAACTTGTTGGCAACCCAAGTTTCGCTCCAGTCAGTGCCGCGACTCCTGCAGATTGCGCAGTACCAATCACGGTCATAACGTTATGTTGACTAAAGACCTGTTCGATGGCCAGCACTTCCGGTGAAAAATTGTCCGCAACCTCGAGAATGCCTTGCTCAACGGCCTCCAGACGCTTGCCTAATTCAAGATCTGCGTCGGTGCGAATTGTTCCCGCAAATAACAACTTGACCTGACGCCCGGCTCCCCCGGCAACGACGGCGATGCCACAGCGGGTCAAACCCGGGTCTATTGCTAAAACCCTCATGTCTTGCACTAGTGTCACCGCCAGACTGATCACTCGATTGGCACTTTCGAGCAACTTTAGTCGTACATATGTTCGGATGCACGCCTATTGCACACAAAGTCTGGAAATGTTTGTGGCGAGTTTTAGCTACTTTTTACGTGCGCGGCTCGTCGCTTTTTTGGCTGGTGTCTTCTTAGCCGAGACCTTTTTCTTAGCGGGCGCTTTCTTAGTTACCTTCTTGACTGCAGGCTTCTTTTTTGCTGGCGCCTTCTTCGTCGCTTTCTTTGCTGAAGCCTTCTTTGCTGAAGCCTTCTGGGCTTTTTTAGTCGGCGCTTTCTTAGCTGGAGCCTTCGGACGCGTTGCTCTGGCAACTACTGCCGAACCTGACCTTGCTATTGGGTCCTCATTGTGAACAGTTATACCGAGAACATTCGAAAAACCTTGACGCAAGCTCTGCATTAGGACACGCAGGTCTTCGACAGCAGCATCGTCAGTGCTGATCCCCACCGAGGCATTGCCGTTGTAGGTCAGCATTGTGATGTTGACTGCCGCACCAACTGTTCCCACAAGCGGGTACATGCGCAGCACTTTGCTACCTGCGAACCACATAGGAACCGGCGATCCTGCCACATTGGAGGCAGTAACGTCGCTGGCCTGAGCGGCAGCAGACAGGAGCTCTTGCGGAACAAGACGCGAGACTTCGCCAATCTGGTCAACCATCTTAAGTCCAGGTTCCCGGCGGATCTTGCGCACAATGTCATCGACAGAGTGCATGAGCTCGGCCGGATCACCGATATGAATGGGCATCTCGAATCTTGCAATCGTTACCGCGTTACTGAGTCCGTCGCCCTCCACCCGCAAACTGACAGGCATATTGATCCGCAGTTGCGAAAGTGGAGAATCAAACTTCTCGTGGTAAATCGCCATACCCTCGCCAACCGCAGCCAAGAATGCATCATTGGCAGTCGTACCTTCAGCCTTGGCAGCGTTCCTGAGGTGTTCAAACGGGAAGTCGATCGTAGAGAAGTGGTAACTCGTGCTCCGCTCAGTCATCAATGGTGACAGCGGACCCAACGGGATATTAAGTGTCTTGGCCAGCGATCCAGTTGTCGTACGGACTTTGTTGATCGTGTCGATCGGATTGGTCAGCGCTTTAAGTGTGGCCGGAGCTATTCCTTTAACGAATTCAGGTGCCGTCTTGGCAACCCATCCGAAGTTGTCACGCACCATCGCTTCTGCGAATCCGATCCGGTCAAGATCAGCACCTTCGGGTTCCGGTGGCAGCGGACCAAGGTCAACTTCTCCATCTTGAAAGTCGAACAACGCCGCTGACAGGATCATTGCCCCTTGTCCATCAGCAACGGCATGATGCAGCTTCATGATTGCCGCAGCTTTTCCTCCGGGTAGACCCTCTAGCAAAGTTGCCTGCCACAGCGGACGATCCATATTGAAGTCGGTCAAGCTCTGCCTACGCGCCTCCTCCAGAACATCGGACCACGTGGCGCCTTCGGGCATCATGTAGCGCCGAACGTGGAAGCTCAAGTCAAAATCAGGGTCAATAATCAATCGTGGATTCTGGAAGAGCCCACCTGGATCCACGACCTTGGTACGAAGCAGAGTTGCCGTTCGAGCGGCACGATCAAAACGATCCAACAAGCGGTCCCAGTTGGGAGAACTATCAAGCAGAACAAGACCAAGAATCGTCGATCGCATGACTGGATCGTTGGCTGAACTTCGCCATGTAGCGAAATCAAATCCGCTCATTCGTTGGGCAGATTTTACGGCCTTGACACGCTGCTTTGAGTCGGGCACCGACACTCCTAGGTTGAGGCAAATTCAAGAAAAGAATTCTTGGCCTCAACATATCGAACTGTGCCCAGCGACGCAGTACAGGACTAGCCGAGCTTCTCCATGACCTCATCAGAAACGTCAAAGTTCGCATAGACCTCTTGGACATCGTCGATATCTTCGAGAGCGTCAATCAGCTTAAAGACTTTAGCGGCATCTTCTTCGTCCAGTGGAACCTCAACAGATGGCAATAAAGCTGCCTCGGCAGATTCGTACTCAATGTTGTTGTCGATCAACGCTGTACGCACTTGCACCAGGTCACTTGCCTCGCACAGGATCTGCCACACTTCACCGAGGTCTTCAACCTCATCGGCGCCGGCCTCCAAGACCGCGTCCAGGATGTCATCCTCGGAAGCGCTCTCCTTCTTGACGACTATGGTTCCTTTACGGTTGAACATATAAGCAACCGAGCCAGGATCGGCCATATTGCCACCATTTCGAGTGACGGCTACGCGAACATCCGATGCAGCGCGATTACGGTTATCAGTCAAACACTCGATCATTATTGCTACCCCATTAGGTCCGTAGCCCTCGTACATGATTGTCTGCCAGTCAGCTCCGCCAGAATCAGCACCGCTTCCGCGTTTGACTGCGCGCTCAATATTGTCAGCGGGAACAGAGTTCTTCTTGGCCTTGACGATCGCGTCGTAGAGGGTTGGATTGCCGTCGGGGTCTCCACCGCCGACTCGAGCAGCGACCTCAATCCCTTTGATCAACTTGGCAAAGAGCTTGGCACGCTTGGCGTCATTGGCCGCCTTCTTGTGCTTAGTCGTTGCCCACTTGGAATGACCACTCATGCTTTGCCTCTCATAAAGTTCGGCCTGTCTCGCAGTATCGAATCAAGACTACTTCAGCTTTGAACGATCTCGCGCACAAAATACTCATGCATGCGAGTATCGTCTGTCAATTCTGGATGGAATGCCGTGACAAATAAAGAGCCTTGACGCAGAGCAACAGCCCTCGTCTGACCCTCATGATCTGTAACAGTGCCTAGGACTTTCACTCCGTCGCCAATGACCTCGGCCCAGGGTGCTCGGATGAAAATTCCGTGAAATGGCTCATCACCGATCGTTTGGCAATACACCGGTGCCTCAAATGAAGCGACCTGCCGACCAAAAGCATTGCGCTTGACCGCAATATCCATTCCACCAAGCAATTCTTGATCTTCGCGACCCTCGACCTTGTCGGACAGCAAGATCATTCCAGCGCAAGATCCATATACCGGCAGGCCTTCAGCGATTTGGGCACGCAACGGCTCGACAAGTTCTTGACGTTTTAAGAGGTTGATGATGGCAGTCGATTCGCCACCAGGAATAACAAGACCATCGATTCCATCGAGTTCGTCGACGTAGCGAACATCAACGGTGTCTGTGCCGACTTGTTCCAACATTGCCCTGTGCTCACGCACATCACCTTGAACGGCTAGGACTCCGATGGTTGTCACGAGATCAACGCCAAGTCAGTCACTAAAACTGCTGCTTAGTTTGACTACCAGCCACGCTCGGCTAGGCGATGTGGCTGTGGGATGTCATCCACATTGATGCCCACCATGGCCTCACCGAGACCTCGCGACACCTTGGCTAGCACCTCTGGGTTGTCAAAATTGGTGGTTGCCTCGACTACGGCGGATGCGCGTGCAGCCGGGTTCCCGGATTTGAAGATTCCCGAACCAACAAACACACCGTCCGCACCAAGTTGCATCATCATGGCTGCATCAGCCGGAGTTGCGATACCACCGGCGGTGAACAGTACGACTGGCAGTGAACCACGCTCGGCTACTTCGCGAACAAGTTCATAAGGTGCCTGAAGTTCTTTGGCAGCTACATAAAGCTCATCCTCGCGCATTGCAGAGAGCGCGGCAATCTCACCGAGAATCTTGCGAATGTGGCCAGTGGCGTTCGAAACGTCACCGGTACCGGCCTCGCCTTTGGAACGGATCATGGCCGCACCTTCGTTGATGCGGCGCAGCGCCTCACCCAGATTTGTTGCCCCACAGACAAATGGAACCGTAAACGGTTGCTTATCGATGTGGTTGACGTAGTCCGCCGGGGTAAGCACCTCAGACTCATCGATGTAGTCAACTCCGAGCGCCTGCAAAATCTGCGCCTCGACAAAGTGACCGATGCGAGCCTTTGCCATCACAGGGATCGAAACCGTGTCGATAATCGACTCGATCATGTCTGGATCGGAGGCGCGCGAAACGCCACCCTGAGCGCGGATATCTGCTGGCACACGCTCCAGTGCCATCACAGCTACTGCGCCAGCATCCTCGGCGATCTTGGCTTGTTCAGCAGTAACGACATCCATAATGACGCCGCCCTTGAGCTGTTCTGCCATGCCTCGCTTGACGCGATCTGTACCAATGAGATTGTCTGATTCTGTGGACATTTCAGTAATCCTACCTGCCTTCAAATCCTGCTGGGATTCGATCATCCATTTCACACATTCTTGGCAGAGCAGTGTGCCCGGCCAAGCCTAACCACCTAGCTAGCCGCTGTCTTCTGACAGCACGACATGCACGTACCGAGTCGTTATAGAAGCGCCGAGAAAGTTCGACCCGGTGAACCGCTCCCGAGAGTTGGTCAGCGAATCGTTGTCCACCATCCAGCTCGATCAGCGCATCCACTTCTTCGCGGGTTCCGAATACAGCATCCAAAACGCCACTCAGATCGCTTTCGACCAGTGCACGATCGACCGGATCCCGTTCGTCAGCCAGGGCATTCTCAGCGCCTTGACCCAAAACGATGCAAGTGCCTGGATCCAATAATCCACTTGTAGCGAGTTCTTCCGCAACCTGGGCTCGACGACGCAGCTGCACATCCAAAGCAAGCAGTCCGGTGTCTACCCGCTTGTGTAACCGATCAAGCCGTCCGGCTGTGCTAGCCAGATAAATCGCGATAATCACAGCCAAGATCACTGCGAGAATGATCCACCACATCATCCGAATCTCCCGAAGATCTGACCGCTCATATCAGCCTCAACTTTGACGCCTGGAATAGTGACGGCTTCGTAAACGCGCTCTACCTCTCGGGCTACGGATGACCAATCAAATTCGAGTGCACGTTCGTACCCGACCTCGCTTAGGCGCTCTTGTTCAGGCTTATCGCGCAATAACTTGTCGAGCTCGACAGCCAGCGAATGCGGATCCTCGTTGGCAAACAACGCTCCGGCCTTGCCCTCAAGAAGTACCCGCTGGAACGCCTCGATATCGCTAGCCAAAACAGGGGTTCCGGCCGACATCGCTTCCAACAAAACAATGCCAAAGCTCTCGCCACCATTATTAGGTGCGATGTACACATCCGCTGATTTGAACGCCGAAATCTTGTCAGCTTCAGAGATCATGCCCAGGAACTTAACGTGCTCGAGGACTCGTCTATCGATTCCTTCGCTTGCCTTCTCCTGATCACCTGGGCCCGCCACCAGAAGTTCGATGTCAGGATGCTGCTCGATCAGTTCTGACATGGCTGGCAAGAGGTACTGCAAACCTTTTCGATCCTCGTCAATTCGGCCGAGAAACAGGATCGTCGGAGCCTCACGCGGGTAGCCCGGCAACGGTTCCCCCTCGGCAAAATTGCGACACACAACGCCGTTGGGAATCACAACGGCATCGCCACCAAGGTGTTCCACCAGCGTTTGTCTAGCCTTCTCACTGACTGCGATGCGTCCCGAAATTTTCTCGAGCACAGTTTGTAACGGAAGATAAAGACCCTTGAGCGCACGGGAATGCTCCTGAGACATGTGCCAAGTACCCACGAGCGGGCCGTCAGCGGCCCAGCATGCCAGCATCGCCAACGAAGGAGACGACGGTTGGTGCACATGAACAACGTCGAACTCTCCCCGCTGAATCCATTTGCGAACCCGCCGAAGCGACACCAAACCAATGTTGATGCGCGCCACAGATCCGTTATACGGAACGTTCACCGGCTTGCCTGCCGCGACTACATACGGCTCTTCGATGTCGTCTTGCTCACCGGGTGCCAAAACACTGACCTCGTGACCGCTGGCAATCAGCTCTTCAGCCAAGTCCTTGACGTGCGCTTTGACGCCACCAGGCGCAACCCAGTCATACGGGCAAACGATTCCTACCCGCATATCACTGTTCCTTAGGTTCGCGCGGTGGTAGATCCACTAGCCACAGTTTCTGCAACATATGCCAATCTTCGGGATGCTCACGAATCCCCTTCTCTAGCTGATTCGCAATCTGTTGAGTGATGCGTGTGACCGCTTCCGCGTAGCCCTCCTGTTGGGCAGCGTCGGGACCGATCGGATCAGTATGAGCTACTCGGATCTGTTCATGAGCACGGGCGCAAGCCCTGTCCTCTTCGTACCAAAGAGAGGCCGGGATGATGACCGCGCCTGTCGTCAGCGCTAGGTGTGCAGGCCCTGGAGGCATTTTGGTCTTCTCACCAAAGAAGTCGACCTCAACTCCATTTCGAGATAGATCACGGTCCGACAGCAGAGCCACCATCCGGTTACCTTCACGCAACCGATCTGCCAGTTCTTCGGTCAGGTTGGGAGTACCTAGCGGCAAGATCTCCATGCCAATATCAGTACGGAACTTAAGGAATCGCTCAAACAGCTTCTCGGGTTTCAACCGTTCTGCTACTGCGGTTAATGGCCCTTTGTTAGTCACCGCCCAAGCGCCGGCAAGATCCCAATTGCCTTGATGCGGAAGCGCAAGGATCACGCCTTTACCTTTGGCCAGAGCATCATCCAGATTAACTTCGCCGTACAACTCGAAGTTCTCATTTATCTCGTCGTGTGACCAATCGGGCAACCGAAAGGCATCACACCAATAGCGAAAATAGCTCCGCATTCCTTGACGCGAAAGTTCGCGAATTTCTTCTGGTGTGGCGTCCGGCAGGACTCGAGACAGGTTCTTCTCGAGTTGCACGACTCCCCCACCGTCGGACTTCCACAGACGATCCGCGATTCTATTGAACGTTCCATAGGCCATACGTTTAGGCATAAAGCGGACGGCAGACCAGCCAGCCGAGAATCCGATATATGCCGCATCCTCTTTGAGGTTCATCAGCTTGCCTCTGATTCGTCTGCTTGCGCAGCCTTCTGCTGAGCTTGTGCATCCAAGTACGCTGACCGCAGGCGCTGCCAGGCCGTGATAACGACCAGTGCGGCCAGAATCCACATACCAACGGACAAAATATACGGAACACCCAAATCACTGAGTACCATCACTACAGCGGCAATAATCAGTCGTTCAGTTCGTTCAGCAATACCTGTCGCTGTAGCTAGTCCCACGCTCTCGGCCCGGGCTTTCGTATATGAAACGACAAAAGAACCAATCAAAACAATGCTTGCCGCGGCGACTAAGCCCCATTGATCAGTTCGTACAAACCAAATCGTCAAACCGAGGAAAACAACACCGTCTGCTATACGGTCCATTGCGGAATCAAAGAGGGCCCCCCAAGGTCCGGTGATCCCGGAGATCCGCGCCATCGTGCCATCGAGCATGTCAGTGAGCATAAAGATACCGACCAAGATCACTGCAGGAATGAATCTTCCTTGCGGAATGAAATAGACGGCTGAAACAACAACCCCCAGACACCCCAATGCAGTGACCGTATTCGGGGTCATCTTGATAGCCAGCAAACCACGAGCAATCGGTTCAACGACAACCGCAAGCTTGGAACGCGCGTCGGTATCGTTCAGCATTAGTCCTCCACCCATTCGCTGATGAGCAGTTCACGGGTTTGCTCGAGTAACTGCGGCAAAACTTTGACTCCACCAACCACGGGCATGAAGTTAGTGTCCCCATTCCAGCGCGGAACAACATGCTGATGCAAGTGGGCAGCGATTCCGGCACCTGCAATGGATCCTTGGTTCATTCCGATATTGAAACCATGTGCCCCAGAGGCCAAGCGCAAGGTCTCCATGGCCGCTTGAGTCAACTTCCCGAACTCGAGCACTTCCTGTTCGTTGAGTTCGGTGTAGAGCGCGACATGACGGTATGGACAGACCAGCAAGTGACCCGAGTTGTACGGATACTTGTTGAGCACGACATAGCAGGTCTCTCCGCGGTAAACCACGAGGTCAGACGAGTCACCCTCGCTCGTGCTTAGAGTGCCGCCTTCTTGGCAAAACGGGCACGCAACAGGCTCGTCGTCACAGGGCTTTCCATCACCTTTGATGTACTCCATCCTGTGTGGAGTCCAGATCCGTTTCCATGCGTCGGCGCCAGACATGCTAGACCTGCTCTCTGGTCTCGACGGCCCTGACGATTCGCTCTATCGCTTCGTCAATACCTATGCCGTTGTCTTGCGTCCCATCGCGGAATCGGAAGCTCACCGCATTGTTCGAGATGTCGTCATCACCTGCGATCAAAATGAACGGAATCTTCTGCTTGGTCGCAGTACGAATCTTCTTGGGCATGCGATCGGTCGAGACGTCTACCTCGGCGCGAATCCCTCGGTCACGTAGTTTGTCGACGATCTCTTGCAGATACGGAATGTGTGCGTCCGCCACGGGAACAGCGATGGCCTGAACCGGAGCCAACCATGGAGGGAAAGCACCCGCATAATGCTCAAGTAGGACAGCGAAGAATCGCTCAATCGATCCGAACAGTGCGCGGTGGATCATGATCGGCTGCTTACGTGTTCCATCGGCAGCTTGGTATTCAAGCTCAAACCGCTCTGGCTGGTTGTAGTCGACTTGGATCGTCGACATCTGCCACGTACGACCAATCGCGTCGCGGGCCTGAACTGAAATCTTGGGTCCGTAGAACGCAGCGCCACCTTCGTCGAGCACGAGCTCTAGACCCTGACGCTCTGCGGCCTGACGCAGCGCCTCGGTCGCACGATCCCACTGCTCGTCGGTACCGATCGACTTCTCTGGGTCGCGAGTGGACAACTCCAAGTAGAAATCATCGAGTCCATAGTCACGAAGCAGATCAAGCACGAACGTTAGGAGCGAATCAAGTTCCGCTGGCATTTGTTCTTCGGTGCAGTAAATGTGAGCATCGTCCTGGGTGAATCCGCGCGCACGGGTCAGACCGTGCACTACGCCCGACTTCTCGTAACGATAAACCGTGCCAAATTCGAATAGTCGCAGCGGCAGTTCACGGTAGGAGCGTCCACGTGCCGCGAAGATCAAATTATGCATCGGGCAGTTCATAGGCTTCATGTAGTAGTCCGCGCCCTGCTTGCGAATAGAACCGTCAGCGTTGTACTCGGTATCCATTTGCATCGGCGGGTACATGCCGTCGGCGTACCATTGCAAGTGACCAGAGGTCTCGTACAGACTCGACTTGGTCAAGTGTGGAGTATTGACGAACTCGTAACCTGAGCGTTCGTGCTGGATCCGCGAATGCTCCTCCATCTGGCGACGGATCACTCCTCCGCGCGGATGGAATACAGCCAAACCCGAACCGATCTCATCGGGGAAGCTGAACAGGTCTAACTCCACACCAAGCTTGCGGTGATCACGCTTCTCAGCCTCAGCCAGGCGATCAAGATACTCGCGCTGTTCATCTTTGGTCGGCCAAGCAGTGCCATAAATGCGCTGCAGCATCGGGTTCTTTTCGCTACCACGCCAGTAGGCCGCTGCCGAACGCATCAGTTTGAAAGCAGGAATCAGCTTGGTGCTGGGCAAGTGTGGACCTCGACAGAGGTCACCCCATTCGACCTCTCCGGTACGAGGGTGGACATTGTCGTAGATCGTGAGCTCGGCACCGCCGACCTCCATGACTTCGTCGTCTGGTTGACCTCCCTTGAGCCCAACCAACTCGCATTTATACGGCTCATCCGCCAACTCTTTGAGCGCCTCATCCTCACTGGTTACACGGCGCTTAAACAGCTGACCCTGTTTGACGATCTGTTGCATACGCTTCTGGATCTTGTCCAGATCTTCGGGCGTGAATGGCTCAGCTGGGTCGAAGTCATAGTAGAAACCGTCCTGAATCGGTGGACCAATTCCTAGCTTGGTGCCTGGGAATTCGTCCTGCACAGCCTGAGCCAGAACGTGCGCTGTCGAATGTCGAAGAACATTGAGGCCATCCGCAGAGTCGAGGGTGACTGGTTCAACACTGTCGCCTTCGTTGATCTTGGTGGCAAGATCCCGGAGTTCTCCGTTGATACGTGCAACAACTACGGAACGATCTTCGCTAAATAGGTCGCCAGCTGTGGTGCCGTCGTCGACAGAATGCTCTTGTTGATCTTCGGTCTCGG
>CAUJDH010000092.1 GCA_963169225.1 Actinomycetota bacterium | reverse complement strand
TGGAGATCGGTGCGCACGCTGTTTTCGCTAGCGGTGAGCGGTTGCCTGAGAAGGTCGATGCCGTGATGGAGACCGTCGGCGAGGCTACGTGGGATCACTCCCTGCGTTCGCTCCGACCAGGTGGAACCGTCGTGATTTCGGGAGCGACTAGCGGCTCAAATCCACCGGCCGACTTGAGCCGAGTATTCTTCCTGCAACTATCGGTTGTTGGGTCAACTATGGGGACGTTGGGTGAACTCCACGAACTAGTCGGATTATGTAATGCGACCGGAGTGCGGCCAATCATCGATCGCGAATTCGACAAAACTGATGCCAGGGCTGCGTTTGAGGAACTCGAGCGCGGCACTCAGTTCGGCAAATTGATCTTGAACTTTTGATTAGGGCTAGGGCCTCGATCAACTGTCTGTCTACCAATGAGGAATGCCAATGGCTAAAAGCGTGAGCTTGAATCCACCGCAGCATGGCGGCTGGGCATTCGTCGGTTTGCCCGTTGTCGTTGGCTGGACAGTCGGTGGCTTTACTCTCGGTACTTTTCTAGCGGGCATCGCTTTCGTGCTGTCGTTCCCGGCTCTCTACTTTGTCGGAGCGTGGCTGCGCTACCCCAAGCGGGAGAGGTTCGTTCGCCCGTTAGCCATCTGGCTCGGGTTGACCGTTGTGTTTGGTGTTGCCGCGATCATCCTAGCGCCGCGTCTATTGCTCTGGGCACCGCCGTATGTCGTGCTCGGCATCGTGAGCCTGATTGCCACCAAAATGAAGCGCGATCGCGAGCTACTCAACGAGGTATTCCAGATTGTCCAATGTTCGATGATCGTGCCGACCTTGGCGACCGCGAATGAGCGGCTAAGCGATCGGGCCACAATCATTGCGACCATTTGGGTGGCTTTGACGCTGATCGGATCGATCCTGACTGTACGCGCCTTGATCCGCAAGAAGAACGATCCGCAATTTCGCAAGGTGGCAGTGTGGTTCGCAGTTGCGAGCCTGCCTGTGGCAGTGGCAGCTGGGGTATTTGTCGGTTGGATTCCAGCTGTCGTGGTCGGCATTGCATTCGCGTTCGCACTGTGGCGGGCAATTAAAGTTCAGCCTGATTCACTCAAGCCCGGTCAGCTCGGCATGATCGAATTGGCCTTCTTCATCCTCGTCTGGTTAGCCACACTGTCCGCCATCTTGGTTAGTTAGTTTGCGCCGCGACTGTTCGATCAAACAAACGTCACGTTCACGTCAGATCCAGATCTTGACCCAGCTTTGAACTTGTTCTTGCTGCTCCTGAGGGAGAAACCCTGCACGCTTCTTGATACGGCGAGTATCAACAGTTCTCAACTGTTCAGTCATCACAAAACCTTGCACCTTATTTGAAGCCGAACCAGGGACTTCAACGTGATGAGGCAAACGACGGTCCTTATTTGTTATTGGAGCAACCACCACAAGCCTTGGAATCACTTTGAGGTAGTCATCCGAAGACACGACGAGAGCTGGACGATACCCAGCCTGTTCACTGCCTATTGTGGGATCAAAACTGAGCCAAACCAATTCTCCTTTGCGAAGCGGCATAGTCGTCATGACTCTGGCCAATCAGCATCAATCGCATCCCATTGCTCTACTTCCGCAGCAAGGTCATCACGCTCGTCGTCCGACAGGTTCGCATAGGCACTCTTAACTTGATCAAGCATGTGTTCACGCATACGCTGCTCCAACAAACTCTCGAGAAACTGAGAAGCCGTCATCTTCTCGTTCCGCGCCATCAAAGTGAAACGGTCTTTGATCTCCCGCTCAACCTTCATATTCGCCAGTTCTGACATATGTGGATAATATAGTGACGAACAAAATTCGTCAATAGATAAAGAATAGAATTCTGCTTGATGGTGTGTTTTATTGTGCGACTCAGCTCAATAGCATCTGACCGATATTGATAAGGCCTCAATTGACCATCTGAGCGATTAGGTTGTGGTCGCGGGGATCAACTCGGACCGAGTTGATCCTGGAGTCCACTCGCCAAGCGCTGAGCGAGCTAGCCACTTGCTGCACTGACTCGTCAACTGTCGCCAACAGGTCGACGGCCCCCGGCTCAGTCAACTCGCCGCCAACCCAGTCTTCCCACAAATCGTCAGTCAAAAACGCAGGCATCCGGTCATGAACCCGGCCAGCTTCGTCCCGCCCCTCGGTCGTGATGATCGTGACGTAGTCGCCATCTTCCCTTGACTCAAACAGTCCGGCGGCGGCGAGTGGATCGTTGCCGCCAGTGATGTACCAGGGCTTACGATCCACCCACTCGTAGTAGCCGGACATGGGCACAATGCAGCGCGAGGTCAGCAGTGGCTTCTTCCACGTACGCGCGGTGGCCAATCGATCCATTCGCGCATTGATCAGGTTCTGCTTGCGACCGCCGAACACTCGCTTGAATCCCCAGTGCGCAATGTCGATGCGGTGATCACCAAATACGGGAACTAGATTCGTCGGCGCAACCGAATACGTCGGTGTCAAGTCGCCAAGAACGGCTGTCATAGCGTCGTCAATTGACCACCCCTCATCGATCAACTCTTGTATCTCGAGGTCAACTTTGTAGTCCATGACAAACCGCCCGCACATACCGTGAGCTTAATGGCTTGCGGGCGGTCGCGTCATCTGCTGTTTAGTCAATGACGGCATTGTGCCCGATAGCGGCCTCAATGCCACGGGACTAGAGCCGGTCGCAGTACGTGGTGAGTGCTTGTTGGACGAACTCGGCGCCTTGTTTGCCGCCATAGTTGGCCGCGAATCGCTCGTCGTCGACATACATCTGCGCCAAGCCCGCGACGTATTGCTGAGTCGCAGCACTGTCACCAGAAGCGGCCGGTGTTCCCGGAACGCTCGTTAGCCATGCGAAATGCGCCTCGGCTTGAGCTTGTGACGCTGGGCTCGCCGGATCTTCCCCCTTAGCGGCCAATTCAATCCAGCGCTCGTTCAGATCAGCAACGCGTTTCTGGAACTCACGTTTCTCCGTCATCGTCTTGGATTCCCACCAGTCAGAGCTTTGCTTGTAGGCAGCTTTACCCCAGCGTCGCTCGACCTCGTCTTTGTATTGGCTGTGGTCAAAGCCATCAAACATTTGTTCCACGATGAATTCCCCATTCTGTTCTAGTGCGGTTTTGGTCCGTTGAACTGACGCAATCTGGCGTTCAATTCGATCTTGTTCTTGTTTCAGTAGCTCGATGTGGGTTGTCAGTGCTGGGACTAGCTGATCCTCACGATCGAGCACCTTGGCAATTGACGGCAGGCTCAATCCAAGTTCGCGCAGCAGCAGGATCCGCTGCAGTCGAACCAGCGCGTTCTCGTTGTAGTAGCGGTAGCCGTTGTGGCCGATGCGTGACGGCTCCAGCAATCCGACATCCGCATAGTGACGCAGGGTTCGGCTCGTCGTGCCAGCTAGCTTGGCCACTTCTTGGATCGAGTACTCCTGAGTGACTTTCGGTTGGTTGTCTGTGTTGTCGTTCATGATTCGACGATATTGCTTGACGCTACGTCAATGTCAAGCGCGAATCTGGAAATGTCCCATTGTCATGCGGGGAGTCTGTTGATAACAAGAGGCTCCAGCATTGATCACTGGAAGTTGCTCCTAGTCATTTGTTAGTTGGCTCTATCTCTTCGATTGCGACGTCTTCCAGCCAAGTGCTATCCAATCCATGCGCCATTTGTAGGTGATCCACTATCGCTTCTTGAAGATCGAACTCAATCCTGAATTCGAGATTGCATTCGCTACAGGTAGCGACCGTTACCTTTTCAAATTTTGTCATTGTTGCCCTCCTTGCCGATTGATGATTACTGATACTAGGCAGAGGGTGGGACATTATCGGCAACTCTCCTATTGCCACACTAAGCTCGCATCATGACGCTTTCATTTGGGCAAATTTCCTTTGATTCAACCAATCCACTTCCCCTCGCACAATGGTGGGCTGAGCAGGTGGGCGGCAAAATCGTCGCCGAGAACGAGGGCTGGTTCGTTGTTGTTGCAACCGAGAAAAGGCCATGGCTGGCATTCCAGAAGGTCGAAGATCCGACTCCGGGCAAGAATCGAATCCACCTGGACTTTGGATCCAACGATCCCAAAGCTGACGTCGAGAGGCTGATTGCAGCTGGGGCAAGTCATGTCGCCGACCACGATATGGGTGGCTTCGCCTGGACCGTTTTAGCGGACCCAGAAGGCAATCAGTTCTGTGTAGCCAGCGCGGAATAGGCCAAACACTATCTAGCGGACTTGAGTTGCGCGAGCGCGTAGCGACGCGACTCTTGCAACCGAGTCCTAATGCAGGATCGTGGATCGTGCTGTAGTGATTGCTTCGCCCAAAGTTTGACAGCACAGACAGTGTGAATCGTCGGCGTTGGTAATTCCCATGGCGCTGAGCAGCTTCTCTTGTTCTGGTTTGAGGCCCTTCAAAATCACGGTTATGTCTCGACTGTTGAGATCCTCAACGACATCTGACAGCGCATTCGCTCCTGTCGTGTCGAGCACCGTGACACCGGACATCCGCAGAATGACCACCCTGACATCAGCAACCTCAGAGAGCGCATCGAGGAACCGTTGCGCGGCACCAAAGAAGATCGATCCGTCGATCCGGTA
>CAUJDH010000091.1 GCA_963169225.1 Actinomycetota bacterium | reverse complement strand
TCGTCAATCAGCAGGTTGATCCGCTCGCGAGGTAGGAGCTTGCCGCGCTTGTGGTGGCGCTCAACCGTGGCGGCGGCTTTCTCGGGGTTACCGGTACCACCACCGGCTGCAACCTCGTCGGTAATGCTGTTGATTTCGTCAAGACTGGACAGCATGGCTTCACGGTTTGCAATGAACTGTGGGTCATTGCGATCGACCGAAGTGGGGAGTGGAAATGGCATAAACTTGACACTAATGTCAACTTGACATGGATGTCAAGTGTGTTTCCGAAATTGATGGGAAGATCCCCCTTCCTATAGAGGAGTAATGTTCCGATCAATCGCGGACAAGTCTTGATACAGCTAGGGTTAAGCCATGTTGCGCTCGATTATCTTGTTCATCCTGGCGGCGATCGCCGAAATCGGTGGTGCGTGGCTGGTATGGCAAGGCTTGCGTGAAAACAAAGGGCTGGTGTGGGTCGGCGCCGGAGTCGTGTCGCTCGGTATCTACGGATTTTTTGCCTCATTTCAAACGGACCCGAACTTTGGCCGTGTTCTCGCGGCATATGGCGGTGTCTTTGTCGCTGGTTCGCTCGCTTGGGGAATCATCTTCGACAAATTCCAACCAGATCGCTACGACCTGATCGGGGCAGCGATCTGTCTTCTCGGCGTCGGTGTGATTATGTTCGCCCCGCGCTAGAACGAGCGAACCATTCGGCAGTGCCCCGCGCTAGAGCGGGTGAACCATTTGGATGTCGCCCCGCGCTAGACACTTAGCCACTGCGCTCCTGCCCTAGGCCTTGTTGAGCGTATGCTGGCTCCATGAGCGTTTCGTCACAACTTCGTCGTGTTAGCCACCCACTCGTAGCAATTCTTCTTGCACTTGGCATCGCTACGTCTGTCGCCGTTGTCACCGCCGCCAGCCCGGCCGCTGCTCACGACCAAATTATGTCGAGCAACCCTGCTGATAAGGCGAAGCTCGACACCGCTCCTAAGCAACTCACCTTGACCTTCAGTGAGGCGCCGATGAAAGATTCGGCCAAGATCATCGCTTCTTCGCGAGATGGTCAGCCAGTCTTGCTAGACGAGCCAACGATCAAAGGCAAAGAGGTGACCGTGCCGTGGCCGACACAAAACGCTGGCACGTACGGAGTGAACTGGCGTGTGGTGTCGAGCGATGGACATCCGATCAACGGCACCTTCGCATTCCAAGTCCTAGGTTCAACTAGCTCGACCACTGCACCAGTCGAGTCGCCCTCCGACTCGACTGTCACAACCCAAGCAACTCCTACTGAAGCCTCAGGTGAGAGTCAATCAAACGTCGGCGGAATGATCGCAGGTCTGGCTGCGGCCATTGTGGCTGCCACGATCTTGGTGGCAATCCTGGTTCGCCGTCGCCGGGATAAGGATGATGACGCCAGCTAGCACTAACGTCTCAGCTCAAGCACGTTCTAAGAATGGGCCAGCTGCGTCTGACACAGGTGGTGCCGGCCGCAGAGTTATAGGCGGAGTCGCTGCCCTCGTTTCGCTTGCCGCGGTTGTTGGCTTGCTTTTGTCTGGCGGTTCATACCAACCTCTACCTGAAGGGCTTCCAGATTCGGGTCCAGTAGTCGGCTGGGGTCTGCCGATCCTGTCTGGTCTTACTTTTGTTGCAGCGTTCGCGACCATTGGTTGGTTGCTGTTCGCTTCCTTCCTGGACGCCAAAGCCAAATCCAAGATTGTCTCCAAAGGCGGCCGCAAAGCTTTGGTGAGGGCTTCTGGCGCAGCTGTCGTATGGGCGATCCTGTTACTCGTTACTGCTTGGTTCACTCTCGCTCAGATTCTTGGAATTGACCTTGTATCGACGCTCGACCCTGGTGTGATCTCTACCTACTGGTGGGATGCCGTAGTCGTTCGAGCTTTGGTTGTTGGCGCGCTGTTCGCTGTAATTGTCGCGATTGGCGCCGCTTTCACAATTCGTCTTGCAACGGCCACCCTATGGCTCGTCGTGGCTTTGGTCGCTGTGGCTTTACCTGCGCTCACCGGTCATGCCGCTGGGCTCGGAGACCATTCGCTAGCGATCATGAACGGTGTGGGGCACTCGGTCGCTGCGACCTTATGGATCGGTGGACTCATCGCCCTTGCGATCGCCGTTTCCAGTAGTTCGATCGAAGCGGCCGTTAGGCGGTTCTCGTTGATCGCCATGACCTGTGTGATCATCTTGGCCGGCACCGGAATCGGCAATACTTACACCCGCTTGGGAGCATGGAGCGATTTGTGGGCTAGCGGTTACGGGCGTCTGGCTGTGATCAAGACGATCCTATTAATTGCGCTTGTGTGGCTGGGCTTCAATATGCGTAAGCGAATCATTACCGGATTCGTGGACGGTGGACCTAAAGATCAACTTCGCCGAGCGTTCGCCAAGCTGGCCTCTCTCGAACTACTGCTAATGGCTCTGACGGCAGGTTTCGGTGTGGCTCTGTCGATGACACCGCCGACGCGGGCTACGATCCAGTTCCCAACCCAAGCCGAGGAGCTCTTAGGTTTCGAATTTCCTGAGCCTCCCACGCCAATGGATGTTGTGTTCGGAATCAGTGTTGATTCCGTATTTTTGGTGCTGAGTCTCGCGGGTATTTTCTTCTATCTCGCGGGTGTGCGTCGGCTGTACAAGCGCGGAGACAGTTGGCCAATCGGTCGAACAATCCTTTGGATCGTTGGTTGCCTGATTGTCTTATGGGCCACCAACTCGTCAATTTCGATGTACGCAAGCATGTCAGTCGGTTTGCACATGATCCAACACATGACGCTCACAATGCTGGCCCCGATCGGGCTGGTGATGGGGGCGCCGATCACGCTGGCGCTTCGTGCACTCAAGTCATCGCCAACTGGCGGACGTGGCCTGCGCGAGATCATCGTCGAATCCATCCATTCGTGGCCAGGCAAGATCATTACCAACCCGGCTGTAGTGCTATTCATCTACGTAATTGGCCTTTACGGTCTGTATTTCACGCCGCTATTTGGCACGTTGATGAGCAATCATGTCGGCCACATTTTCATGACGTTGCACTTCATTGTCGCCGGATTCTTGCTGACGTGGGTGGCGATCGGAATCGATCCTCAGCCCAAGCCGCTGCCGTACTGGGGCAAAATGATTCTCGTGATCGCCGCGGTCACCCTGCACGCCTTCTTCTCGATCGCACTGATGAGTACGAAATCAGGGATTGGCGAATCTTGGTATGGCAAGGTGCGGCCGCCTTGGCTGGCGGATCCGGTGCAAGACAGCCTGATGGGTGGACAGATCGCATGGGGTATTGCTGAGGTTCCGACCTTGATCATCTTATGCATTATTGGTGTGCAATGGTGGCGGGCAGATGACCGTGCAGCAAAACGTCGAGATCGTCATGTCGAGCAGCACGGTGACAAAGAGCTCGACGACTACAACGCGTATCTCGAGGCTTTAGCCAAAAATGACCAAAAACACGGCCGCTAGCGGTTTTTGACTGGCGGCTAAAGAACGCGGTCGCGGAGGATGGGGAAGCGCTCGCGAATTTGGACTGTTTCGCTTGGGTCGATCTCGATGCTGATGACCGCTTCATTCTCGTCGCTGAAGGCCACCACTTTGCCTGCGGGACTCACCACCATGGTGGCGCCACCAAGTTCAATGATCCGACCGTCGTTGTTGTCTTGACTGCCGACCTCGTTAGTACCGATTAGCCACAGTTGATTTTCGATTGCCCGAGCTTGAGCCAACGTGGTCCAGGTATTGATCCGGCTCAAAGGCCATCCGGTGGGAACGATCATGGCTTCGGCACCAAGGTCGAGTAACTTCCGGAACAGCTCAGGGAACCGGATGTCGTAACAAGTGGCGAGCCCGGTTCGGCCTAGCGGAGTGTCAACCACGACCAGTTCAGAACCAGGATCCAGCAGCGTAACCTCACCGCCATCAAAGCCAAATAGATGAATTTTACGGTAGGTCGCGGCAACCTCTCCGCTGTTATCGATAACGACCGAAGTGTTGAATGTCTTGCCTTCGTCATCACCAACTCCACGCTCCATAAACGAGCCTGCGTGGATCCAAACGCCGTTGTCAGTAGCAATGCGTGACAATGCTCCTAGCCACCCGTCAGCGCACAAATCATCCAGAGTCTTCGCACGCTCGAGACCTAGTTGAAGATCGAATGCGCCGGTCTCCCATAGCTCAGGCAAGGTAATGAAGTCGCAGTTTGGTGCCAGTTGTTCCACCTGCGACACCACACGTTCGATCCGAGCATCAGGGCTCTCACTCGAATCAACATTGACTTGAATTGCGTTCAATCGCATGAGACGACTCTATCGTTTGAGTTCTATCGACTAAAGAGAATGGGTTTTCGCGAGTATGTCTAACAACACATGGACTAGCGGTGCAACGGTCTAGCGACCGAAGAATCCGTAGCCGCCGTTATTGCTGCTCGAGCTTCTGCCGCCACGCGCTGGCTGTAGGTCATACTTGGCGTCGAGATCGAAACTCTCACGTCCGCGTTCATCGATGGCGGTTTCCATCATGTCCTTCCAGATCGGACCTGGAAGTGAAGAACCGTGAACACGGTCGTAGTACCGACCATTGATCGAGATGTTGCGCATCGGGTATTTGAATCCACCGCGCGGGTCGCCAACCCAAACGGCTGCTGCGGTGTTTGGAGTGTAACCAGCGAACCAGACGGCCGCGTTGGAGTCAGTGGTTCCGGTCTTGCCTGCTGCATCGGTGCCAAGTGACATTTGGCTACCTGTTCGACCTGAGATGTTGCCATCGATCACATTCGTCAAGATTGCGGTCGTCGCATCTGCAACGTCGCGGCTAACAGCTCGTCGGCAAGAACCTGTGTCCTTGAATAGTGAGGTACCACCCAAGGTCGTCACAGAGTCCACGCCGTGTGGGCGGCAGTACATTCCGTGTGCTGCCATGGTGGCGTAGGCGTTGGCAACCGAGAGCGGCGATACCTCGACGGAGCCGAGAGTAAACGAAGGCACACGCGGTAGCTTGCTGCCATCACCCATCGTGACGCCCATGCGTTCCGCTACGCCGACTGTTCGGCAAAGTCCGGCGCGACGCTGGAGTTCCACGAAGTAGGTGTTGACTGAGTAAGCGGTTCCGGTGAGCATGTTCATGGTTCCAGAACTGGTCGAGTTATTGACCGTGTACGACGGGAACATGTCGCCGTTGTCGCCACATCCCCAACGACCTGGACCGAACGTATTGCGCGGTGGAGAGTAGATGCTGTCTCGTGGGTTGTTGTCTTTTTCAAGCGCGGCAGCCAATGTGAAGATCTTGAACGTCGATCCCGCCTGCATTCCAATCGTGCCACCGTCGGCCTGGTTCACGGCATAGTTATAAGTCGTCTTACCCCGGCCTTTGGTACCCCAGTCACGGTTTTGAGCAAGCGCCATAACCTTGCCGGTTCCCGGCTCAACGACAGCTAGTGCTCCAGCCTTTTTGCTGTAATCATCCTTGGGGATGCGTCGCTCAATTGCTCGCTCACCGGATTCCTGGATTCGACGATCCAGAGCAGTCTCGATGTTGAAGCCGCCGCGCTCGAGGGCGGCGGTGCGTTCGGCCTCGTTCTTTCCTAAGGCAGGGTTTTGCTTGAGTTGTGTGAGGACGTAGTCGCAGTAGAACGGGAATTCGCTCTCGGCACATCCGTTGGTGTTCTTGGTGACATTGAGGTTGCTCTTGATTGAGGTTCGCTTGGCTTTGGCTGCTTCGGAAGCGGTGATCATATTCTGCGAACGCATCCGATCGATCACCACATCACGACGGACCTTTGCAAGGCTTGGATTCAAGGTGGGGTCGTAGCCCACTGGGCGTTGAACGAGACCAGCCAGGAGGGCAGCTTGCGGCAAGTTGAGGTCGGATGCGTTCTTCGAGAAGTAGCGTTTGGATGCGGCCTCGGCGCCGTAAGCACCAGAACCGAAGTAGGCGATGTTGAGATATCCCTCAAGGATTTGATCTTTGGTCATCGAGCGCTCGATCGACATGGCGTAGCGCATCTCTTGGACCTTGCGGGTTATGCCCTGGATGCCACCGCGAGCACGCGCATTCTCGACTTTGTCTTTATCGGATGCATTGGTGATCAAGAGGTTGCGTACGTACTGCATGGTGATGGTCGAGCTACCTTGGGTGACGTCACCGGACTGGGAGTTCGCTGCGAGTGCGCGCATAGCGCCACGTGGGTCGACACCGTTGTGTTGGTAGAAGCGGGCATCCTCAGTGGCGATCGAAGCCTTTTGAAGTAGGGGCGAGATTTTCTTGAGCGGAACCATGACGCGGTTCTCTTTGTAGAGCGTGGCGAATCGCTTGCCCTTGTTGTCGAGCATGTAAGTGCGCTGAGGGAGGACTTCGGTGCGTAGCTCGATCGGGAGTGCCTCATAGTCAGAGATCGCTGATCGCGAAGCCATGGCCAAGCCGCCCAGTGCAGGTACTGTCATGCCAGCTACGACAACGCCGCCGATGACACTAACGGCAAGTAGTTTTTTGGCAGACTCGAACTTGGACTTGAGTTTGCCTTGGTTGTTCACAGAGTACTCCGAGTGGACGACACGAATGTATTACCCAAGTTTATGCTGTGTAGTTGCATATGCATACACGCACCTACGCTTCGGAGAGTTATATCAACCGTTACGCTGGGTCATATAGTCCAAAAGAACTAGAAAATTTAGTCATTGCTTACCTTTTGGATATCGGAGAGTGCACGTAGTGTCACTGTTCGTTGCATAACTTTTTCTCACACACGCCGGAGTGTGAAGCGAGAAATGATCACAAAAATGATCATGAACTCGCGATCACTGGGCGCGTGACGTACCAACAAGTTGATCATGGAAAGGCAAACATGACCTGGATTTCTGACTGGCCAGCCCAAGCCGCTTGCCGCGGCACCGACCCCGACTTCCTCTTTGTTCAGGGAGCTGCTCAGAACCGAGTCAAGTCCATGTGCGCCGGATGCACCGTTCGCACCGAATGCCTCGCCGACGCCCTCGACAACGAGATCGAGTTTGGTGTTTGGGGTGGGATGACCGAACGTGAGCGTCGTGCACTCTTGCGCAAGCGTCCAGATGTCATCTCGTGGCGCAGCTTGTTGGAGACCGCGCGCATTAATCACGAAGCAACGGTTCGCGCTCAGGTAGCCAGTCCAGTCACCGTAGAAGAGACGATCCCAGCTCAGCAGATTTCTGCTCCAGTTACATCGACTCGGCGCGTACCAGCTCAAGCCACTGCGACCATCTCTACTAATGGCGAGATGCGTCCCGCAGTACTAGATCTCCGTAGCCAAGAGGTTGCCGACGAGGCGCAGTCCCGCCAAGTCGTGGATGTCTTCTGATTGAGTCGGCACTATGCCAATCGCCACGAGTGGGTGAGCGGCATGAAACCGTTTAGCCACTTGGCTTTGACGCCTTGCTGTGTTGATGTTGTCGGCATGTAGTCGCAACAGATCTTCGGTCAACTGATGTTCATGATCATCTTCTGTTGATTCTGCTAAGCGGTCAGCTGCCGCGATTGCTGCCTCTGCCGTTAGGTCAGCTAACGGAACCACTGTGACTCGGTTGAGCACTAGTCCAGCCAGTGGCATATCTTCGTCACCCAGGCGTTCCACAAAATACGCCGCCTCGCGCAGGGCGTCAGGTTCGGGCGCGGCAACTACGATGAATCTGGTGTCCGGGGCTTGTAGCTGGGCGTAGGTTTGTTCGGCACGATGACGAAACCCGCCGAACAAGGTGTCGAACGAAGCCATAAACGTTTGTAGATCGGTCAAAACTTGTGCACCGACGATCTTGTTGAGTGCTCCGGTAGCGAATCCGAGTCCAGCGCCGACGATCTTCCCAGCGATCCGACCGCCACCCTTAGCGGGTGCGGCAAGCAGGCGCATCATCCGGCCGTCCAAGAAAGACCCGAGGCGTTTGGGTGCATCCAAGAAATCCAGCGCTGATCTACTCGGAGGAGTATCGACGATGATCAAGTCCCACACGCCAGTCTGTTCTGCCTCGGTACGCAACTGTCCGAGTTTCTCCATGGCCATATATTCCTGCGTGCCAGCGAACGAACTCGACAGTGCTTGGTAGAACGGGTTCTCGAGGATCGCTTGCGCACGTTCCGGTTCTGCATGGGCGACAACGATCTCGTCGAAGGTCCGCTTCATGTCGAGCATCATTGCGTCGAGGCTGCCGCCGTTGAGATTACCGATCCCCTGAACGGCTCTGGGAGTGTTGTCGAGTTCGGTCAGTCCCATCGATTGGGCTAGTCGTTTGGCTGGGTCGATTGTCATGACGCACACTTTGCGCCCAGCCTCGGCCGCTCGCAGGGCCATGGCAGCAGCAGTTGTCGTCTTGCCCACACCGCCAGAGCCACAGCACACGATCACCTTGACTTCGGGGTTCATGATCAACCGGTCGAGTTCGAGGTGGTTAGTGTTCGCCGGAAGCACGTGCGTGACACCAGGGTCGGAGCTCAAAGCCATCAGAATCCCACCTGTTCTTTGAACAGGGTTGCCAACTCGTACAGCCCGCCCAGATCAATGCCGTTGGCCAAGTATGGAAGCTCGATCAGTTCGGTTCCGGTGGACTCTAAGCGAGCGCGCTCGTTTTGCTCCAACTCGAGACGTTCGGCGTAGCCCACAGATTCTTCTAGCAAGGAACCGGCCGTCGCAGCGGTACTGAACTTGGTTGCCAGACCAGCAGCAGCCAAGCCGCTTTGAATCTCTTTGACTTTGGCCTTGTGCGCCGTTGGCGTCATGTTGATCAGAGCTCCGGGGTCAGCAGAACCAACTAGCCGCGAATCTCGAACCATATTGATGATCACCGAACCAAACGGCAACTGGTTTTCCTTTAGCTCGGCGATCCCGTCGATAGTCTCTTGTACCGGCATTTCTTCGAGCAAAGTCACCAAATGGATCATGGTCTTGTTTGATTGGATCACGTTGAGTACCGAGTCGGCATGTTTCTTGATTGGGCCGACCTTGGCAATATTGCGAACTTCGACCGTGGCGTTCAGGAACCGAGCGATTCGACCGGTAGGTGGGGCATCCATGACTACGGCGTCGTAGGCATACCGTCCGGCACTCATTCGGTTCACCGATTCGATCGATTTACCGGTCAACAGCACATCGCGGATCCCAGGTGCAATGGTCGTGGCGAAGTCGATCACTCCTGACTTGCGCAGTGCTGAACCTGCTCGCTTGAGGTTGTAGAACTGCTCAAGGTATTCGAGTAGCGCGGCTTCGGTATCGATCGCGAGTGCAAAAACCTCGCCGCCACCGGGTGCAATGGCGATCTTACGTTCCTCATAGGGAAGCGGTGGAGTGTCGAACAGCTGCGCGATTCCCTGTCGACCTTCGACCTCAATCAACAGCGTGCGTTTGCCACCAGATGCTAGGGCAAGAGCCAGGGCAGCGGCAGCCGTTGTCTTACCGGTTCCACCCTTGCCAGACACGATGTGGAACCGAGTGCGCTGCCAGCGCTGCCTTGCCACGGAATCGGTCACCATTGCAGCGTAGTCCGAACCGAGAGGTGAACCAAGTGAGACGTGCCTGTCCGAGGGGCATAGAGTCGCCCTATGAGCGAAAACACACCTACTCAGTGGGAGTACCTAACGGCTCCCGTTCTTGTGCACAACACCAAGGCGATTCTCGACAACTTCGGACTCGACGGATGGGAACTGGTGCAGATTGTTCCGGGTCTGAATCCCGAGAACCTCGTGGCCTACTTCAAGCGTCCACGCGGCTAATCAGGCTTTAGCGATATGTCGGTGGCGATTCGCCTTGGCGATCTAGGGCTTGAGCTTCCTGCACAATCGGCGACCTTCGGTGCCTATGTACCCGCGGTGAAGTCTGGCGACTTCATCTTCACCTCTGGCCAGATCCCGGTCGTGGGTGGCGAGTTGATCGCAACAGGATTGGTGTCGGAGGCACCCGATACTGAGCCGGGTTTTGTCAGTATCGAAGTCGCGCAGGAGTGTGCCAAGCAGTGCATCGTGAATGCGCTGGGTGCAATTTCGACGCTCGCTGAACTTGATGATTTAGATCAGATCGTCAAGCTCACTGGATTCGTTGCATCCGCCCCGGGTTTTACCGCCCAGCCGAAAGTTCTGGATGCGGCATCAAATCTGCTTGCCGAGATCTTTGGTCACTCGGCGCAGCACGCCAGGTCAGCAGTCGGTGTGGCGCAGCTTCCACTCGGTGCTCCGGTAGAGATCGAGCTAGTGGTGCGAGCTGCAGCCAGATAGCAAGACCTGGTGAGAGAAGGAGTAACCGTGACTGACCATGAATCGATCAAGGCGAGCCTGTCAGAGGTTTTGCAGCAGCGCACGATCGCATTCATACAAGGCGATCTTGAGGTGGCTCCCATGCGGCCAGCCGCGACCGTCGTCATGGTGACGGACACGAGTGACGGACTCAAGGTTTACCTACAGATGCGGGCACGCACTATGGCTTTTGCCGCAGGCATGTATGTGTTCCCTGGTGGAGCCGTCGAGGAGCAAGATGTCGTTGCAGCAGGGGCTGATGGTTTTGGCGATATTGGCGAAGACACGCTTCCGGCTCGGTTCGCCGCAGTCCGTGAAACTCGGGAAGAATCCGGCTTCGAGATCCTCGACCCTAGGTCACTTAGCTACATCGCGCATTGGGTGACGCCTGAGGTTGAACCTAAGCGTTTTGACACCCGCTTCTACGCCACAGTGGTTGATGATCCAAGCCAAGCCATGGAGACGTCGCTAGAGACCGAAGGCGACCAATGGGTGCATCCGCAAGAGGCGATTGAACAGCAAAGTGCAGGTGAGATTGCGATGCTCCCGCCGACTTTGTCTGTCGTGAGTGGGTTGGCCAGGCTGGATGCTCAAGGATTCTCGGCAAGCGCGGCCATCGCCGATTTTGCCAGCGCTCCGATCATTCCGCTGTTGCCGGTTCCCATCAGCCTGGATCGAACCGATGGTTTGACTGAGTGGGATCTAGTTGATCTTCGTACTCGAGAGGGCTTGAGATGACTGCTGAACCGTATGTCCCCTCCATCCCCCTCGGTGAGTGGAATGGAGGGCTAGTTGGCGATTCGATCGAATGTGTCCGCGCCGAGAATCCAGGCCATATGACTTTGGATGGAACAAACACGTGGATCCTTGCCGCACCAGATTCAGGGACAGCCGCGATCGTGGATCCAGGTCCTGCGGACGAGTCACATTGGGCGAAAGTCGAAAGCCGCCTCAACGACCGTGGCCTGGCGCCTGATCAAGTGAACGCCATTGTCATTACTCACCACCATGCTGATCACACGGCTGGGATTGACCTGTTCTTCGAGCACACCGGTGCGCCTGTCTATGCCGCGACTAGCGAGTATTGCCGAGCTGGTGGCGAACTAGACATGATCGGGAGCGCGGAGCCGATCGAACTTGATCTTGGTGGGTTGGCCGCGCAGGTGATCCCAGCACCAGGGCACACTACCGACTCGATCGCGCTACTGATCCCAAATGAGCGAGTGATGCTAAGCGGCGACACTATCTTGGGTCGCGGTACGACGGTGGTGGCATATCCTGACGGCAACCTCGCCCAATACTTGGACTCGCTCGCTCATCTGCGAGCAGCCGTCGTCGAGAACGGCGTCGAAAAGATTCTGCCGGGCCATGGGCCAGCGATCGAACAACCGTTGACCGCCATCGACTTCTATCTAGCGCACCGCCAAGAACGGCTGGTCCAAGTTTCTGACTGCCTAGTCGAGCTAGGCGTCACGCCAGATTGCAATGAAGACTTAGCGGAGCAAGTCGTGAGAACCGTCTACGCAGACGTCCCCGAGTATTTGTGGCCGCCAGCAACCCTCAGTGTCCTCGCTCAACTCGAGTATCTTGCAGCCAACCTCTAAGCATGCAACGAAGAAGCGGACAAGCTTTCGAAGCCCGAATCGGTCGGATTGTTTAGCGAGCCCGACGTTCCAATCGATCGGCGTCGATGATCACGACTGAACGTGATTCAAGGCGCACCCAGCCACGCGAGGCAAACTCGGCCAACGCTTTGTTGACGGTTTCGCGAGAGGCGCCAACCAGTTGGGCTAGTTCCTCTTGGGTCATGTCGTGGGTGACATGAGTGCCGTCAGGGAATTCTTGGCCGAATTTGTCGGACAGCTCAAGGAGGGTTTTGGCGACGCGGCCTGGAACATCCGAGAACACCAGGTCAGCCATTTGGTCGTTGGTGCGACGCAAGCGCTGAGCTAAAGCCTGCAAGAGTGCCTCAGCAACCTCAGGGCGGCCAGCCAACCACGGACGCAATGCCGTGTGGTGCAGGGCCAGCAGGTTGACCTCGGTCAATGCGGTGGCAGTGGCAGTCCGTGGGCCAGGATCGAAGAGCGAGAGTTCACCAAGCAACTCATTGGGACCCAGGATCGCCAGCAGACTTTCGCGGCCGTCTGGGGCAGTGTGACCAAGCTTCATTTTGCCGTCGGTGATGATGAACATACGCTCACCTGGGTCACCTTCATGGAACAACTGTTGGCCTTTGTGAACTGTCACAGGGGTCATCGAGGTCCGCAAAGCGGCGGCAGCTTCTGGATCCAATGACGAAAACATTGGAGCAGATCTCAAAACGTCATCCACGACGACAATCCTCACTGTTTCGCACCCGAATTTCGAGTGGTTTTTGACTCGCATATCGAGCGAGTCAGGTCGTCATACCGATTTTCGGCTCGACGATTTGTCCGGGAATCATTCTGGCGTACTTGGATACCAAATTTCAGGACTACGGCAGCATTTAGCCAAGTTTGTCAAGAGTTCACCTTTGAGGCAGCAGTTCTAACGCCAACTTGGGGTCTGCTTGGTAGCGCGATACGAGTTCGGCGGTGGTGCGATCAAGCTGACCCCGGACATCCAACAGCTTCACGAGGAGCTGAGCTTCGACGACGTCTAGGTTCGTTCGTAATTGTCGCAATTCGTCGAGACTTAGATTGGAGAAGTCAGCAAGAAGGTCGCGGTTGAGATCCATCTAGCCTCCTTCACATGAAATCGTCACGCACCGTAATTGGCGCGCTTTTCTATGCATCGGCTCATTTGAGGTGCTACTGAACCTAGATCACCCATTTGGGTGCAGCGTAGGCTGGGTTTGTGACGAATCCACCGGCTCGCCCAGCTACACCTGGCTCTGAGCTTCGCCTGCCGCGTAAGCCGCGCGATGTGACGGGTGAGTCACGAACGGCATTGGTGCGGCGTGCGCGTCGGATCGGCCGACGGCTCGCTCAGATGTATCCGGATGCTCAATGCGAGCTCGACTACCGCAATCCTTACGAGCTATTGGTCGCCACGATCCTGTCCGCCCAGTGCACGGATGTGCGGGTGAATCTAGTGACGCCGGCTTTGTTCGAGGCGTACCCGAATCCAGAAGCCATGGCAGCAGCCGATCGTACGGAGCTAGAAGAACTGATCCGTTCGACCGGGTTCTTTCGGGCTAAGGCGAATTCGCTATTGGGGATGGCTAGCCGAGTGGTAGACGAGTATGGTGGCGAGATTCCAGGCACACTTGACGAGTTAGTGACTCTTCCGGGTGCTGGACGTAAGACTGCCAACGTGGTGTTGGGTAACGCATTCGACGTTCCTGGAATCACGGTGGACACTCACATTGGCAGACTGTCCAGAAGGTTCGGATGGACCACCCAAACCGATCCGGTGAAGGCAGAGCATGAGATTGGTGCGCTGTTTCCGCCCAAGGACTGGGTCATGTTGTGTCATCGGATGATTTTTCATGGGCGCCGGGTATGTATGGCGCGAAAGCCTGCGTGCGGAGCTTGCGGGCTGGCTGATTTGTGCCCCTCGTTTGGCGAGGGACCTACTGACCCTGAGGTTGCCGCCAAGCTGGTCAAAGGTCCTGTCAGCGAAGTGACACAATGGTGAAACGATGGTGAAGACGACACGCCTGAAATGGCTGACGGTCGGTGCGGCATGCGTGGCTCTCGTGGCCGCGTGTTCGGCGCCACAGTCCAGTTCGGTTGGAGATCCAGTCGAATCACCAACCGGCCAACAGACCCCGACAAGCACCGCGGTTCCATCGGGGGCAGATAAGGCCACGGCCAGCCAAATCAAGGCCGCCAACCTAGAGCCGTGTCCATCCAGTGATAAGTCAACCCAACCGGCATCCAGAGGCTTGCCCGATATCACCTTGCCGTGTCTGGGTGAGGGTCCAGAAGTTGATCTTGCTGGCGTGCGCGGTCGACCGATGGTGGTCAACGTGTGGGCATCGTGGTGCGGCCCTTGTCGTGCAGAGTTGCCGATTCTGGGCCAGATGTCCGAGCGCACTAAGGGCAAGCTCGACTTCCTAGGGATCAATGTGTCGGATACCCGCAAAGCCGCATTAGAGATGGCGGGCACCTACAAAATGAGGTTCCCATCGGTCTTTGATCCTGCCTTCGAAACCAGGCCCGGTTTGCGGGTCAGTGGTGTTCCCCTCACCTTGTTTGTTCGCGCCGATGGATCCATCGCCTACCGCCATGATGGCCCGATCACCAGCGAAGAACAGCTCAAACAGCTGGTTCACACTTCCTTGGGAGTCGAGCTATGACACAAGGTGAAGAGCAGCATCGCGAGCAGCTAAATCCACAAGGTCCAAATCTGAGTTCGACCTACCGACGTGGGCGTCCGCCTGGGCCAGACACTTTGCCGACGGTATTGGCGAACCCTGACGAGCTTCCCGAGTGGTATCGCCCCTTGGTGCTCAGGCTTGGTCAAGTAGGGCCGGAGGAGCTTGCAGGTTTCGGGGTTCCTGTTGGCGAGCAGGCAAGGTCATCGGCCGTACTGGTGTTATTTGGTGCCGACGACTCTACGAATCCGGACGTATTGCTAACCCGTCGTCACTCTGGAATGCGCTCACATGCTGGTCAGGTGTCGTTCCCGGGAGGTTCGGTCGATGCTACCGATGAGAGTCCGATCCATACGGCGATTCGCGAGGCTCAGGAAGAGACTTTGATCAACCCGAGCAGCATCCAACCGGTAGCGCTACTACCCGAATTGTGGATCCCACCCAGCGGGTTCGCTGTGACGTCAGTATTGGGATGGTCCAAAGAGCCGTCTCAGATCGGGATTGGTAGTCCAGCAGAAGTCGAGGCGACCGAGCGTATTGCTGTGCGCGACTTAGTGAATCCCGACAATCGGGTGTGGGTCACTCACCCGATCGGTTTCAAAGGTCCAGGCTTCGTGGTCGATGACATGTTTGTATGGGGATTCACGGCTCTGGTACTCGACAGGCTTCTTGCCCTCGGGGAGTGGGACACTGAATGGCAGACCAATGCCGAAATCGTCCCCTTCGACTTTCGGCTTTCTGATTGATGAGGTGTAAGTCAAGTGAACTTCATTGATCTGATTGTTATTGGCTCCTTTATCGTTTTCGCTATTTCTGGCTGGCGCCAAGGTTTCGTTGCGGCACTTTTCGTTTTCATCGGTTTCTTCATCGGCGGTGTATTGGGTGCCTTCGCCGGTACCTGGCTAGCAGAGACTCTTAGCTTCTCGGGTACGGCAGCTTTGCTTTTGGTTGGCATGGTTGTTTTAGTAGGCGCGATCGTGGGGCAAATCATCGCCTCGTATTTCGGTCGTAGTTTGCGTCAATACATCAAAGTGCAGCCATTCAAGCTATTCGACAACGTGGGTGGACTAGTCCTGAATTGTTTGTTGATCCTCGTGATCACGTGGTTCGTCGCGGTAACTGCTTCGGGTATGCCGTCTTCAACAATGGCCAAAGCAGTCAACAATTCCCGGGTCATGCAGACGCTTGAACAGGTGGCGCCAGCTCCGGCGAAGGGCCTATACGACGGGTTCGCGTCTTTACTTGCCGAGTCAGGCATTCCTTCGATTTTCGACGGTTTCGGACTGTTGCTACCAGGTGCTGTTGATCCGCCGTCACCGGCGGTTGTTCGCAACACAGCGATCCAAGCTTCGTTGGATTCAGTTGTCCGAGTGTCTGGAGAAGCGCCGCGTTGTTCCAGCGGCCTGACCGGGTCCGGTTTCGTCTATGCTCAAGGCCGAGTGGTGACCAATGCTCATGTGGTAGCTGGTATCCCGAATCCGTTAGTCCATGTTCCTGGTCAGTCGGGGGTGCTTGTCAGCAAGGTTGTGTATCTCGACCCGAAGGTGGATGTGGCGATCCTTGCGGTCGACGGCCTGTATGCGAAGCCGCTGAGCGTTACGACTGATGTGAGTAGGAACGACAACGTTGTGATCGCCGGGTACCCGGGTGGGGGCAATATGACTGCCACAGCTGCCCGCGTTCGCGGTGTTATCAACAACCGCACTACCAATGAGCGTGATGTTTATGGCGACCCGGCAACGGTGCGCAATATTGTCGTCCTCGATGGACTCGTGAGGCCTGGCAATTCGGGCGGTCCAATGATCGACACGAAAGGCCGGGTTGCTGGTGTTGTGTTCGCGCAATCTGACGACAGTTCGAACACGGCATTCGCTTTGTCGATCAAGGAAGTAACGCCCGCTATGGATTACGGTCGACGTGCCGAGCAGCCGGTGGCAAACACTCGATGTTCGGGACAGTAGTTGCTTAGCAGAAGTCAGTTTGGGTTTAGCTACTAGTGACTGGAGCACGGTCATCCCAGGTGCGACCGGCAGCCAACCATTGCGAGATCACCTCAGCGACTTGGAGCGGTTCTTCTTCATGGGGGAAGAATCCGCTGAATGGGATAACTCGCTTGGCATAAGGGCCTTGTACGTATTCGTCACTGCCATTGAACGTTGATTCCAGGATCGTCTTATCGTGTTCACCACGCAGGTGTAGCACTGGCGCGGTAACTGGCTTTTGGGTTAAGTCCTCGTTGTATCGCCGACCATCTGGGCGTAAAAGTGACCGGACTTGCCAGCGATAAAACTCGAGCGCGCAGTGTGGAGTGTGCGGAGTATCGAATGCAGCGCGAAAGTGCTCACCGATCTCAGGTGTCACCCATGATCCGTCGAAGCTTCGATCTCGCAAGAATGTCTCGGCAAACATTCCGCGTTCCTTGTGCAATAGCCGCTCGGGAAAGATCGGTGCTTGATATCGGAACACATAGTCGTTCGCTTTGCGTTGTGCGCGGCCACGCCAGGCTTGACGTAGCCGCAAAGGATGAGGCGCGCTCAAGGCCACCAGCCCGTTGACTTTGGCTGGGTGGAATGCTGCCGTGGTGAATCCTAGGAGCCCGCCTACGTCGTGTCCGATGATCGTGGCCTCACGCTCGCCGAGGCTTCCGATCACGCCAGCAATATCGTGTGACAGCGTGTACGGGTCGTAGCCGCGAGGCGTGTGATCACTGTTCCCGTAGCCGCGAATATCAAGTGCGACTACTCGGTAACCCTGCGAGGCGAAATTGCCGAGGTATTCGCGCCAGGTCCACCAGTACTGACTAAAGCCGTGCAGTAGTAGCAGCAGCGGCCCTTCGCCTTGAGTGACGTAGTGGAATCGGGCGGCGTTGGCGGAGACGGAAGCGTGGGTCCATGCCCCGCGGGCCTCGATTGCTTCTTCGCCCGTAAGAACTTGATTCACGTGTGACCTACGGGGTTCCCTTGGAACTTGGTGTTGGCCCGGTTGGCTTTGTCGACGACTGGCTGGGGACGGCAGGTTTCGGAGCCGCGGGCTTATCGTCAGGCTTCGGTTCGTGCTTCACCACAGCTACCAGTTCGGTCTTGGTTTCTTGGACGGACTCGATGGTCTGTTCGGGTGCTTTGATGCCTTCGATTTTCTTCTTGACTATCAGCCCAAGGATCCCCATCAAGACCAGCAAGAGCACAGTGGTGATGAGGAACGCAGCCCAAAGTGGCAACCAAATGAAGATCACAAAGGCGATAGTGAGGAACACAAAGAAGACCAAGACAAAGGCCAAGATCAGGGCGATGACCCCAGCAATCCCGGCGGCCATGCCTTTTTGCGCGCTCTGACGGAGCTCAGCCTTGGCTAGCTCGATTTGCGAACTGACGAGGGTGGACACTTCGCCAACGGCCGTCGACACCAATTGGCCGATGCTCTGTTGGTCGTCTCCGGGGCGATTATTGGGGGATGTCTGGCTGCTCATCTGATCAGATTAGCGTTAATCCTCGTCTGAGGCTTCATCCATCCCAGTACGGATCAACGCCATAACAGCGGGGTCAGCCAGCGTGGTGGTGTCACCCAAGGTGCGGTTCTCGGCAACGTCGCGCAGCAGGCGTCGCATGATTTTGCCCGAGCGAGTCTTGGGTAGTTCATCCACGATCATGATGCGCTTAGGCTTCGCAATCGGCCCAATCTCGTGAGACACGTGCGTGCGCAGATCGTCCACGAGTGACGGCGTGACTTCGGTGGTACCTTCGAGAATCACGAACCCAACGATCGCCTGACCGCTGGTCTCATCGTCTGCTCCTACGACAGCAGCTTCGGCAACCCCGTCATACGAGACCAAAGCGGACTCCACCTCAGTCGTTGAGATTCGGTGGCCCGACACGTTCATGACGTCATCGACTCGGCCGAGCAGCCAGATAGTTCCGTCATCTTCGTATTTGGCACCGTCTCCGGCGAAGTAGATGCCAGGCCAGCGTGACCAGTAGGTGTCGATGAAGCGTTCATCGTCGCCCCAGATCCCGCGCAGCATCGAGGGCCACGGCTCGGCAATCGCGAGATAACCACCTTGGCCCCATTCGAGTGCTTCGCCGGCGTCGTTGACGATCTCCACGTTGATTCCGGGCAGTGGGCGCATCGCAGAGCCTGGTTTACATGCCGTCACTCCTGGGAGTGGGCTGATCATCGCAGCGCCAGTTTCGGTTTGCCACCAAGTGTCAACGATCGGGCAACGATCGCCGCCAATCACATGCCGGTACCACATCCAGGCTTCCGGGTTGATCGGTTCGCCGACGCTGCCGAGCATGCGTAGTGAGCTCAAGTCGAACTGTTCGGGGATCTCTCGACCCCATTTGGCGAAGGTGCGGATCGCGGTCGGAGCCGTGTAGAGGATCGACACTTGGTACTTCTCGATCAACTCCCACCAACGACCCTTGTGTGGAGAATCCGGGGTGCCTTCGTAAAGCACGACTGTGGCACCGGCTGCGAGTGGACCGTAGACGACGTAACTGTGGCCAGTCACCCAACCGATGTCGGCTGTGCACCAATAGACATCGTCTGGTTTGTAGTCGAATACAGCATTGAAGGTGTAGAGACATTGGGTGAGGTAGCCGCCGCTGGTGTGTTTGATGCCCTTGGGTGAGCCAGTCGTACCAGAGGTATACAGCAAGAAAAGTGGCTGCTCGGCGTCGAAGAGTTCGGGAGTGTGTTCGGCGGAGGCGGCGTCAACGAGCTCGTGCCACCACACATCGCGATCAGTCCATTCGACTTCTTGGTTGGTGCGCTTGACGACAACGATCTTTTCCACATAGTCGAGCTCGGCGGTGGCTTCGTCCACTGCTGGTTTGAGTGCTGCTGGCGCACCACGACGGAATCCACCGTCTGCAGTGATCACAAATCTCGAATGGGCATCTTCGATCCGGCTGCGCAAGGCGTCGGCGCTGAACCCTCCGAACACGACAGAGTGCATGGCGCCGAGTCGGGCGCAAGCCAGCATGGCGAACACTGCCTCGGGGATCATGGGCATGTAGATTGTCACGCGTTCATCAGCTGTCACGCCCAGCTCGGTCAGTGCATTGGCAGCTTTAGACACCTCGGTTTGAAGATCCCTGTAGGTGATAGTGCGGGTATCTCCAGGCTCGCCCTCGAAGTGAATCGCCACCTTGTCTCCATTGCCTGAATCCACGTGACGATCAACGCAGTTGAGTGACACGTTGAGAGTGCCGTCAACGAACCATTTGGCAAACGGCGCATTCGACCAATCGAGAGTTTGAGTCCAAGGTTGTCCCCAGTCGAGCAGTTGCGCTTGTTTGTCCCAGAAAGCCAGTCGATCAGCCGCAGCTTCGTCGAATGCTGCAGCTGTGACATTGGCTTGGGCTGCGAACTCCGGCGATGGCGGGAACGTCCGATTTTCGTGCAAGAGGTTGTCGAGGGTTGATTCACTCATAGACCTAATCTAGCCCTCGGTCTGCGGTAGCTAGGGTTCTCGCCATGAAATTGAAGAAATGTCGTACAGGCGGAGCCAAAGCTATTAGGCTGGCGTCGTATCCTAGGTAGAGATTTCTCTACCTTTATTTGAGACTTTGATTCCAACTTCGTTCAAATTTTGATACACAAGGGGACACACTTTGAACAAGCGCGTAGTAATTGCCATCGTGGCAGTACTCGTTTTGATCGCAGGACTTTTTGCCTTCATCCCTCGCGGTAGCGACGAGCCAGTCGCACAGCCGACGAATCCGGATGCGTCCAACTCGGCTGGTAGCCAAGTGGACATCAACGAGACGGGAATCACGACCCCACCCGAGCCTCAGCCAGCGATTGACTTCTCCAAGATCCAAAAGGGTGAGAAGCCACCTCAGTTCGTCGTTGTCTCGTTCGACGGTGGTGTTGAGAACAAAACTGGCATCATGCAGCACTATTTAGACTTGGCGCAGCGGACTGACAGCCGGTTCTCGTTCTTCTTGTCAGGCGTCTATTTGCTTCCCGACAACAAGATGCGTCTCAAGTATGATCCGCCGAATCATCCGCGTGGTTCCTCAGCTATCGGGTTCGGCGACCCCGAAATTATGGAGACGCGAATCAACACTCTGGCCGAGGCTTATCGGGCCGGTCACGAGGTTGGCACGCACTACAACGGTCACTTCTGCGGCAGTAATGGTGTGCAAGCTTGGAACAAGGCGGACTGGACAAGCGAGATCAACCAGTTCAACGACATCCTCAATAACTGGCGTGCCTACAATCCACAGGCGGCTAGCGCCGGTCCGTTGCCGTTCAATGCCACCGTGGTCAAAGGTGGCCGTACTCCTTGCCTTGAGGGTCAGCGTTCTGCCATGTACTCCGCGTTCAAGGACGCCGGTTACCTTTACGACACCTCGAATAGTGGAACTCTGAAGTGGCCGCAAAAGACCAAGAATGGACTGTGGGATATTCCGCTGCAGGCCATCGTTATTCCGGGTTTGGGTAACCAAGGTGTTTTGTCTATGGACTACAACTTCCTGGTCAACCAGAACAACGGCAACCAGCAAGGTTCACAAGAGAAGTGCAATCAGGTTCGTGAGCAGTCGTTGGCTGCTTATAAGAAGGCTCTGAAGGATGTCTATAGCGGCAACCGCGCACCGCTGATTCTCGGTAACCATATGAACAACTGGATGTGTAACGCCTATACCGAGGCGCTCACCGAGTTCGTTGAGGAAACTCACAAGGAAAAGCCAGACGTGCGCTTTATCTCGACTCTTGATCTTGTGACCTGGTTGCAAGAGCAGGACCCAGAGGTCGTCAAGGAGCTCATGGCTCGCCCGACCCAATCGCAGTAAGTTGTTCCGCTTTGGTCGTTCCGCGTGTGGCCGATCCAAGATGCCCGTCTATCGTTGAGCCATGAGCAGTAAAGGTGCTGGCGGTCTTGCGCCACTAATGGATTTGCCGGATGTTCGCGAGGCTTCGGACAAAGCGCGAACCCGGGTTGACGAACTGTTGTGGAACCGGGCGCTTGCCTCCAAAGCTCAAGATCTGGCTAAAGAGACTTCCGTAAGGTGTGCTCAAGGTTCAGCCGCGATTGAGGGAATCGATGTTGCGGTGGCGGCCTGGAACTCCGGAGATGCGTTCGACGATTCTCCGATAGGTCATGCGGCGGCAGGCATTTGGCGCATGGAGAAGGACCTCCGCACCCTATTGCCAATTTGGTCGACGGCACCAACTCAAGCCTTGGCCAGAATGCACTCGCTGCTCGCTCGCGACATTGTTCCCGAAGATCAACTTGGTAGACCGCGAGCTGACAATGAGGCAGATGATCCGCTGCGCTTGAAGGCTCTGCCCGATGCGAACTCGGTCAAACTTCGACTCAGTGCCATGGCCGGATTCGCTTCCTCAGAGCCTGAGGTTCCAGCAGTTGTCGAGGCGGCAGTCGTGCACGGCGAGCTGCTGGCCCTGCGCCCGTTCTCTTGGGGGAGCGGGCCGATTGCTCGGGCTGCTTTTCGACTTGTATTGGCGCATCGCGGACTCGACCCTGACCTGTTGGTTATGACGGATGCGGCGATCAACTCGCATGGGCGTAACGCATATGTCAGTGCTGTTCGCGACTACCTGTCGTCAACACCAGAAGGCGTGGGCAAGTGGATTAAGTTCTGCTGCGAGGCAACAGCAGTAGGTGCCCGAATGTCCAACGAAGAACTGGGAAATCTCTAAGTACGGCTCTATCTGATTCTTATTTGGGCAACCGCCAGATGGGTTAATGCTGAACCGGTTTTCGTTTAACATTCTGGCGGTGCAGGAGTAGTATTAGCTATGTAGCAATCAAGAGATTGCCAAAGCTGAATACAACACCCACGCGACGCCTAGCCCACGATGCGGCAGTGGTTCGTAAGTAGCCACATTTGTGCACGCTTGATCGTTGTGTTTAGCCGTTTTGTTCGACCCTCGCAGTCCATATTTGCGGGGGTCGAACTTTGTCCGGGCTTGTTTTCCTTGCGAATGCTTGGCTGGTTGAGTGCAGTTGAGTTAGAACACCAGTGCATTCGGGAAGCGGATGATCAACAGCGCAAAGATGATCGCGTACCAAATAATTACGATCACCCAGCTGTAAGGTGCGATCGCCGCGGCTTTATCGCGCAGACCTTGACTGCCACCAAACACACCGGAGCGAAGGCTGAACAGGGTCGTGCCGACAAACAGCGCTATCGAGACGGCCCATACGAGCATGCAGTAAAGGCAGAGGTTGCCGATCACATAGAAGCTTTGCGTCATTAGCCACATGCTGTAAATGACGCCGAGTAGCGTTCCGATGCTGAGGGCGCCCCAGGTCCAACGCGGAAGCTTGGTACCTGCCAGCGCCAAGACACCAAAGGTGATTACCGCTGCATAGGCTGCGATGCCAATCAGCATGTTGGGTGGGCCAAGTGCCGAGGCCTGCCATGACATCATGACGTTGCCGCAGCTGAAGATCGGGTTGAGCGTGCAGCTAGGGATGAAGTTTGGATCCTCGAGCAAGTGAATCTTCTCTAGCGTGAGTTGAGTGGCTCCCGCTAGGCCTAAGAATCCGGCAATAATGATCAGCCAAGCAACGGTTCTAGAGGATTTGAGTGTGCGCTTTGTTTTGGATGCCACGAGTCTTAGGTCCTGTTCCGATTTCGCGCGTACCAAGCGACGCCAAGGGCAACCGCTCCCGCTGCGCCAGCGGCGACAGCGCCTACTGCGATCTTCTTCTGAGTGTCGTGCGCGTGATCTTCTTCGGACTCGGATTTGTCGGCCTTTTCAGCCTTCTCAGGCTTGCGGAACTCCATGACAGGCCATACGTTGTCGCGGGCGACTTCACGTAACGCCTTGTCGGGGTTGGTAGCGACCGGGTGGCCAACTGCCTCGAGCATCGGCAGATCCGTAATTGAGTCGGAGTAAGCGTAGGACTCGGCTAGGTCGTATCCGCGTTCCTCGGCAAGTCGCTTGATGGCGTCCACCTTGCCCTCACCGTAGGCGTAGAACAAAATCTCACCGGTGTATTTGCCGTCTTCGATAGCCATTTGTGTTCCGACGGCAATGTCGGCTCCTAGTCGGGCGGCAATTGGTTCAACGACTTCGGTTCCGGACGAGGAAATGATCACCACATCTCGTCCGGCGGCGTGATGTTCCTCGATCAGTTTGAGGCCTTCGGTGTAGACGATCGGCTCAATCACGTCGTTGAGAGCCTGGTTGACGATCTCCTCGATTTGGGCGACATCCCATCCTTCGACCATTTCGGACAGCTGAACGCGCGCTTGCTCCATCTGGTCGTGATCGGCTCCGCCTAGTTGATACACAAACTGCGAGTAAGCGCCTCGAATCATGGTGTTGCGAGTCAGCAGGCCACCTTCAAAAAGCGGTTTGACGTACGCGAGCGTGCTTGATTTGGATAAAAGCGTCTTATCGAGATCAAAAAAAGCTGCTGTTTTCGCCATAACTCCTAGTCTACGCATAGGGCTTGGCCGAACGTCAAAAGAATGTTAAGACATGCGGAAGTCGATCATTGAACTAAGGCGAGGTTCAGTACATAGTTGTGATTGCTCGGTCACGTACCGACCAAGCCGACGACCTCCCCCATCTCGTCGGCCGAAAGCCCCGGCATCCCCCCAAGCCGGGGCTTTCCCACGTCTCGGCTCAATATCTTGGACGGATTGGGGTTGACGGGTGTTCCTTCCGAGGCTGGTGCCATTCAAAATACTTATCCACAGGTGAATTGCCCTGGGCGTGTTTCCACAGACTAGAAAATTCTTTCCCAGTCAGTCGTGATTCCACGCAGGCTTGAATCATGACAGTAATAGCAGCAACTAACGACCAGGATTTGATGGACCAGATCCGCCGCCTGGTGGCCGTCAGTGCGCAAGAAGTCCAATGCGTAAGTTCCATTTCACAAGCGCAGGGAGGTTGGGGATCGGCTTCTCTAGTGCTCGTCGGGTCCGACCTTGTCGCCGATGTGCGATCTGCGGCATTGCCAAAGCGCGACCAACTTGTCGTCGTGGCACATTCGGGCGCAACCGACACGATTTGGCGTGAGGCGATGTCTGTTGGAGCACAAGGTGTAGTTCAGCTACCAGACGATGAAGATTGGGTTGCTGATCAATTGGCTGCCATCGCTGCGGAACAGAGTCGTCGAGGGATGGTTGTGGCCGCACTGGGCGGATCAGGCGGAGTTGGAGCGTCTAGTTTCGTCGCAGCACTCGGAGTCGCCGCAATCACCTTGGGCAAGTCACCTGTCGTTGTTGATCTTGACCCAGTTGGTTGCGGCATCGATGTCGTACTGGGTAGCGACCAAGCGGAACCGGGGGTCAGGTGGTCGGAGTTGTATCGAGTTAGCGGCCGGGTTCCCGGAAAATCACTGGTCAGCGGTCTGCCGTCTGTCAACGAGATTCCGGTCTTGTCATGGGGAGACCAGGAGCCGCAATTACCTACTAAAGAAGCGGTGGGGATCGTCCTCGATTCACTAAAGGGGAGTTTTGACGTGGTGTTGGTGGATTTGCCACGTTCCTCGCGCGAGACAGCCAGTGTTGTTCTGTCGAGGGCTCAGGCTGTCTCTTTCCTAGCCCACACTGGGGTTGTTGGCGGAGTAGCCGCTAAACGTGCCAGCGGCTGGCTCTTGGAATCTCACCAAACAGTTGATCTATTGGTCAGGCCAGAGCAAGGGCGGGGAGCTGACCCAACCGAAATACGCGACTTGGGAGAGTTGCTTGATATCGAGCCATTCCTGGTGGTTCCCAACTGCAAAGAGTTAGCGGGGGAACTTGAGTCGGGGCTGCCACCGGGGAGTCATCCAAAGAGCAAGTTGGGTGCAGTGGCACGCGAATACCTACAAGGCCTTGATCAAC